>CALKVG010000244.1 GCA_937998045.1 uncultured Myxococcales bacterium | reverse complement strand
GAAGAACGAGTAGACGCCCAGCCCCGTGCCGTTGTGAGTGGTGACGGTGTCCGCCACCTTGTAGGATGGATACCCGTTCTCGGTGGCCGAAGACATCCAGGCGGACTGAGACGGCGGGTCGTAGGGCAACTCCGACTGATAGAAGTACACCGACCCGCCGTTCCCATTCCACATCGTCTGGTACTTCTGATGGTGCTCCACGAAGAGGCCGAACACCGTGACGTTGTTGCCATTCACGATGAGACCGCTGTCGCTCTTGTTGGTGTTCCAATCGGCGCCGGCGCCGTGGTCGGCGCGCCAGAGCCAGCTGTTGTCGATGATGACGTCGTTGCTGTTGACGGTGAAGCAGCTCGATGCGGTTCCGGCGATGTTGCCCCCGACGCGGCAGTGGACGTCGAAGGACATCGTGGGATTCTTCGAGTGATCCGCCGAGCTGCCCATGTCGCCGAACTGCACCAGCGTCGGCGTGGTGGTCTGTCCCGCCTCGACCAGGAGGCCGGCGATCGAGACGCCGTCCACGTCGGCGACCGACAGCACGCCGTTGGCTCCCGTGGGCGTGAGGACAGGCAGACCGATACCGAGAACGACCGTGTTCGGCAGGGTCACCTGTATCGGCGAGTCGAGCTGATAGTCGCCGGGCGTGAGCAGCAACTGCTTGCCCTGAGCCAGGGCGGCGTTGATGGTCGCCGCGGTGTCCGTCGGCTTCGCGATGTAGAAGCGGTCGATCGACAGGGGGAACCCGGGCGGCATGCCCGCCGCCCAGCTCGATCCGCTGCTGGTCGTCTTCAGGCCGGGGACCATGACGAGATAGTTGCCGCCGCTGTCGATGTAGAGAAACGGCTTTTCCCGCACGAGCGGCGTCGCCGCGACGATGGTCAGGGGCGGCTGCGGCCAGCTGGCAGCCGGCGTTTGCGTGTCGCCGACGAATACCATGTTCCAGACGGCGCCCTGCCAGGTGCCCAGATTGTCGTTTCTGGTGAGGAATTGCTGCTGCGACCCCGAATTGATGGTCCCGTCGATGGTCGTGTCGGCGATGAATCCACCGCTCGACTCTCCGCCGTCACTCAGATTGAGGGATCCCTTGATGTGCGCCCGACGCATGGACGTGCCCTGGGAGATGGCCCAGACGTTCGTGCCGTTGTCGATGGCCGCACTCGGGACCACTGCGAAGTTTTCGACCGTTCGCCAGAAGTTGCAGGTGGCGTTGCCGCCCATCCAGTCCGCCTTGGATCGCACCGCTCCGGTGATGGTCACGTCATCGGGCGACTGCCCCAATCCGATCACGTGGGTGTAGAACCCGACCCGGACGTCGAGGTTGTAGGCGCCGGGCTTGAAGAGGTACGCGTATCCATTGTTGTCGAACTGATCGCCATCCATCTGGCTGTTCACCATGTCGAGCTGGCTCTGAATGTTCGTCATCGTGGGGTCGAAGACGAGCACGCGAGAGCCGAAATCGGGCGCCGGTCCGGGGGGTACCGAGCCGCCGCCGCACATCGGAGTGGTCGTCCAGCTCGGCGGGCAGTTGCTGCCCACCGGGGGGAGCGTGCCCCCGTCGGAGCCTCCCGGCGCTCCCCCGTCGTTGCCGACACCCGGAGGCGCTCCGGAGTCGGAGGACGGGGTCGGGGGTGGGGAGGACTGGCCGTCGGGTGAGCTCGTAGCGGCGTCGCCCGCGTTTCCGCCGTTGCCCGCGTCGCCGGAGCCCGCACCGGCCCACGTCGAACCCGCATTGTTGGAGCCGCAAGCCGACGCAAATGCGAGCGTCGCCGCGATGCCCATTCGAAGAGAATTCGTGGAGTTCATGTCTGCTCCGGCCGGGTGAGGACTGAAGGCACGTGTGTCTTAGCGTCGCCGACTGACCGAGTCGGTGGGGCCTTCCGGATTCGAGATGCCGCAAGAACTCTGCCCTGATGCGTCGCCTTCTCGCGGTTCGTCGTGGTGGATTAATTCCAATAAAGAAAGCCTGGCTCTTACGCAATCGCCGATCCGGCAGCATGCGACGTCAATCCTGGACAAACCAGGGAAACCCGCGAAAGGACAAACCGACTGGCCCAAGTTGCCGGACTAGGTTGCGCGCACGTGGCGCCCCTGGCGCCCACCGTTGAAGCGCCGGGACGCGTGCGGAAGGACAGCTCCGACCACGCAAAGTTCGCAACTCGACCACGCAAGGGCGGCCGCGCAAAGTTCGCACTCGACCACGCAAGGGCGGCCACGCAAAGTTCGCAATCGAGCGCGGTGCCCGAGTCGTTCGAGGCCGAGCGGAACGGTCGATGTTTCGATCGGTGTTACGCTGCGGTGCGGCTCGGCGCACCGCAGTGCCGACCGCCGCCACGGCGCCAGGGCGCGCACTTGACCGCTCGAGTATGTGCCCAACTGCCAATTTACGATCCGCCGGGAACTGCGTTTTCTTCGTTCCGTCCAGGCCGTCGGCGGGTATCGGCAGTCACGCAGGAACTTTCGCCACTGGCTGCTGCCTTGGACGCTTCGAACGTGCTTGTTCAACACGCTTGTACGGCAGCAATGCGGTGCGTTGGTGAGATGCGACCCGCGGTTGCCGCTCCTTGTCGACGGCATCCGGATTGCTGCCTTTTTTCGCCATGAACCATCGCCTGCCCCTCCTTTGTGCGTTCACATTGGTCGCGGTCCCTCTGCTCTCCGCATGCGGAAGCAGCGAAAACAGCGGCAGCGATGCCGGCAGCTCCTCGGGCAGTGGCTCCTCGAGCGGCAGCTCCTCTTCGAGCGGCAGCTCCTCGGGTAGCAGCTCCTCGAGCGGGAGTTCGTCGGGCAGCGGCTCTTCGAGCGGGAGCTCCTCCGGGAGTAGCGGTGGCGACGACGGTGGCGGCCAGTCCGACGCGGGCACCGATTCCAGCGGCGGAGGTGCGACCGATGGACCGCAGGACGGCGGCCCCATCACGATACCGGCGATCAAAGCTACGATGTACCTCGGGGAGGGAGGGGGACTCTCCTCGAGTTGGGCAACCAAGGTCGATTTCACCAAGATGACGCACCTGCTCTTGGCCTTCGGGACCGTCAATGGAACAAACAGCTGGAACGGCCCAGGGGCCACGAGCGACATCCAGGCGATCGCTGCCGCGGCCCACGCGAAGAACGTCAAGGTCCTCGTTTCGATCGGTGGCGCGGGCGGCGACAAGTCGGTCATCAACGCCTATGCGTCGGCGTCCAATATCGCTCCGCTCGTGGCAAACCTGGACATGATGGTCTCGTCGATGAATCTCGACGGCGTGGACGTGGACCTCGAGACGGGTAACCAGATGCGGTCCAGCAGCAACTACCCGGCATTCGTGAGCGCGCTGATCTCGACGTTTCACCCCGAAGGCAAGCTCGTGACCACGGCGACGGCGCAATACATCGTCCAGGCGCAGAACCCTGACGCGATGATCGTCGCCGCGCTCAAGTCTTTCGACTTCATCAACGACATGATCTACACCGCGAACCTGAGCGACTTCACCAGCGAGGCCAGCTGGTTTACGGGTAGCACCATCGGCGTTCCGAAGGAGAACGTCGTCTGGGGGATCTGCTTCGGCGAGTGCGGCGCGGCGCCCAGCGTGGCCACCACGCAGCAGATCACGATGGGCTCCCTGGCCTACGGCGGCGTCATGGCCTGGAACTACCAGGACTCGTCGGAATCCACATTGTGGCCGGCGATGCAGGCCGCGCTCCCCTGACGCACCGGGGCCTCACGATCGCGACTCGCCGACCGGATTTGCAACGGGCTTCACGCAGCAGGGCCCACGCTCGCGCCCAGGGTGACGAGAAGCTCGTCCAGTTGCCCGAACGTTTCGCCCATCCCATCCGTCGCCCCGAGCGCCTCGCGCGACCCCGTCCCGCACGACGACGCGCATGTACGGCCGTCCGTGCGGCACCGTCACGCAGACGCGGGCTCCCGGCTCCCGTCGGACGCGCAGCGCGCTACCCTCGGCCACGCGCGCTTCGTAAGCAAACGTCTCGCTCGGCCGCAGGTGCCGCCACTCGGCCAGATCCGTGGCGCAGAGTTCGTCGCCCGAGACGCGCACGTCCGCGAGCGGTGAGAGCCTGGTGAGATAGCGCTCGAGGATCCTTTCGAGGTGTCCCTCGAGCACCGTGCCGAGATATGCGGTGCCGGCGGGATCCGAGAACCGTCCCATCGCGGCGAGCGCCGCGGGCGACGGCGTCGGTTGGGTACCCAACCCGCTTACTTGAGCGCGTTGCCCGCGATGACGCCGATCGAAAGGGAAAGCGCGACAACGACGACGATGACTCCCCACGGGGTCCCTCTGCCCGCCATGCTGGGCGCACGGTTGGGGACAGCGAGGTCGGCGTGGAGGTCGACCTCACCAGTTGGCGTGTTGCGCGCGAAGAGATCGATCTCGACGTGCATTATGGTCTCCGCGTCGGCGTCAACGAGAATCACTCCGTGAACGTCGAATGCTGCGCTGTACTCCAGAAGCTGTCTTCGCGTTGGACCGTGCGACAGTCGCGGAGCGAGGCGTCCCGTTTTCACCTCCGCGATGTAGCGTCGGCCGTCACGTGCGACCAGATAATCAGCGCGCAAACCGAACGTCAGCGGTTGACCATTGGCGCGCACCGTCCACGAACCCGGAACTTGCCGCTCGAGCACTGCGTACCCAGCACGCCCAAGGAGAGCGAAGGCGCCGTGCTCGCCGTCAGCGGCGCGAAGGCTTCGCGCGTACGCGGCGACCTTGCGATCCTCCTCGCGTGTCGCAGCGGCGTGGTTCGCCCGCGCGATCTCCTGCTGGCGCCTCAGGCGCCACGATTGAACGACGATGACGACGGCCGCCGCGAACAGGAGGAGGAGTAGAAGCGGCCACAGGTCCTGCACGCCGACAGCGTATCGTGACAACCCTCGTCAAGCGGCCGAAGGGCGCGCGCGGCTCGATCAGCGCCTGCCCGATGGTAACCGGCAAGTTCGACCATGATAGATCCGCCGCGGCAGTTTTGCCCTGGATCGCGAACGGTACGTAATACACGTAGAGGCCCGGCAGCTTCGACCAGGAGAGTGCTGTCCCGGAATGCGTCTGGGTGCCGGTGGGAACATCGGCCCAGGTTCCATCCGAGGCGACGACCCTTCGTGTGACGTCGTTCGTGCATTGCACCGCACGACCGGGATCCGGCGCACCGTACTTACGAGAGAGCTCTTCGGGGACTTTGCGCAGCGCGTCCGAGTCCACGCCGGACGGCGCCGTGACGCGCACGCGGGCGGGCGAGCCGCGGCGGGCTGCGCCGCATGGGAGCCGCGCCGGCGAGCGCATGCCTGCGCCCAGCAGTTGCCGGCCGCCGTGTGACCTTGCGCGTATTCCTGGCCGGACCTTGCGCATTCAGGGTCTTCCGCCGGTTGACCAGACGCCGCCGCACTTCACCCCCAGACCCCCAGCGCCAGCGCGACGCACACACGTTTGCCGCGACGCGGCGGAGCCGCGCCGACTGGTTGAACCGGTGCATCACCGCTTTGCGTGAGACACTTTCGTGCAGCGCGTGTCTTCTCGACATCGGAGGAGTATGCGCATGAGCAGGCGAGAGAGATGGGTGACCGAGGTGATCTGTGCGTTCGTCGTCGGGCTGAACGCGGAGACGATCGCGATGGCGCAAACGCCTCCACATGCCGTGAGCTTCGCGCCGAATGAGAGCTGGACGAGCGGGCCTTACTACGGGAGCATGGGCACCTTCTTCGCCGACGTAGACGGCGACGGGCGCTCCGACGCGATCGCTCTGAACCCTAGTACAGTGACCGTTCGGCGTTCGAACGGAACGAGCTTTTCCCGGAGCGAGGATTGGACACACGGCCCCTACTCCGGCACGCGGGGCACGTTCTTCGCGGACGTTACCGGTGACCACTGGGCGGACGCCATCGTGGTCAACGACGATACCGTGACCGTGCGCCGCGCCGGTGCCGACTGCTTCATCGGATGTTGGAACTACGGATTCCGTGCCAATGAGGACTGGACCTCCGGCCCGTACTACGGCAGCACGCTCACGACGTTCGCAGACGTCACCGGCGACGGGCGAGCGGACGCCGTCGTCATCAACGGAAGCATCGTCACCGTGCGGCGCTCGGACGGCCAGCGCTTTCTCGCCAACGAAACATGGGCCACCGGATTCACACCGGGCGAGGTCGGCACGTACTTCTTCGACGTCGACTACGATGGCAGCGCCGACCTCATCGCCGTCAATCGGGGAAGCATCATCGTTCGGGCGTCCTCGGGATCCGCCTTCGGCCCGGCGACGGACTGGACCGGGAACGCTTGGTTCCCCGCGCAAACGCCCGGGTTAATGGACGTCGCCTTCGCGCAGTTCTATTGGTTTGGAGGGTCTTCGGCGATGATCTATGTCTCGAATCAGACCGTGAACGTCTTTCCCACGATCAATGCAGCGGGCCAGTCGCGCTACGCGGGCGCCGTTTCGACGAGCACTCCGTTCGTGGCATTTGGGAGCCCCCTGGACTTCACGGGCGGCCCCTATTACGGCACGCTCGGCACGTTCTTCGCCGACGTCGACGGCGACGGCAGCGCAGACGCGATCGTCGTGAACACGAACAACGTGACCGTCCGGCCCGCGCGACCATAAAGTACGGAGAGTGGGCGATCTGGGCACAGCGCCATATCGGCGGCGTGTGGATGGGATGAACCCGTCGAGGCGGGCCGCCGCAGCGCGCGCAGGCGAACACGTCGACGTCGAGCGAGCGGCGCAAGAGAGTGCCGCAGTCGACGCGCGGGCCCGTGAGACAAAGGCCGGACGCTCCTGTCTGAAGGGGAAAGGGACGGCGGCCAGCCTTCCTTCCCCCCAAAGGAGAACCGGTATAATGCTATTCAGGTCCAGTCTGTTCGTGCCATCCGCCCTTGGCGCACTGCTCATGGCGTGCGGCACCGCACCTCGAAACGACGACGGCGCTGCCCGCGTCGATCGACCCGATGAGTCTCTCGACTCGCCCGCACCACCGCAGCAGCGCGGGGCGGAGCGCACGAAGTCGACTGACGCCAAGCTCACGGTGGGGCAGGGCATTCAGATCATGGGCGCGACGTACGGATTCAACTGCGGGGCTCCCGGCGGTAACGAGACGGGAGCGCTCTCCTCCGCGTGCGACGGACTCGGGGCTTGCGACTACAGAGTCGACTACCGGATCATCGGCGACCCGGCTCCGAATTGCGCAAAGAACTACACCGCGTACTACACGTGCAGCGACGGCATCGTACGCGAGGCGAGTCTCCCCGCCGAGGCGACCGGCAGCGTGCTCCACCTCTCGTGCCTCGGGATCACGGTCCTCGACGCGACCTACGGGCTCAACTGCGGGGTCGCGGGCGGCAACGAGACGGACACGCTCGCCGCCGCGTGCGATGGACTCGGCGCTTGCGACTACTTCGTCGACTATCTATTTATCGGCGATCCTGCACCCAACTGCGCGAAGACGTACACGGCGTCCTACCGGTGCGGCGACGGCATCATGCGCAACGTCAGCCTCCCCGCCGAGGCGACCGGCAAGGTGGCCCACCTCTCTTGCTACGGCGTCGCGGTCTCCGACGCGACGTACGGAGGCAACTGCGGGGCTCCCAACGGCAACGAGACGAACACGCTCGCCGACACGTGCGATGGATTCGAGTCTTGCTGGTACCAGGTCGACTCTCGGGTGATCGGTAACCCGGCGCCGAACTGCGCGAAGACGTACACGGCGTCCTACCGGTGCGGCGATGGCAGCGTCAACAGCGTCAACCTCCCCGCCGAAGCGAACGGCGACACGACGGTGCTCTACTGCGGCCCCGGCTACTCGTACGTGGGGTGCTTCACGGACCAGCCGAATCGCGACCTCTCCGGGCCTTCCGAGCGTCTCGATACCGCAGGGGACGTTCTGGAGAGATGCGTCGACTTTTGCCGGGGACAAGGCCAGTTCTTCGCCGGCCTGCAGTACGGTGACCAGTGCTTCTGCGGGAACACCTTCGATCATTACGGTCCGGCAACCAATTGCAACATGCCATGCACGTACGATCCCGGGGAAACCTGCGGCGGCACCTGGGCGAACTCGGTATACCGAGTTCAATAGATCCGCGACCGGGGCGCCTCGTCGCGCCCTGAAAGAGAAGCGCGGGCGCCGTCGAGGAAATCGCTGACGATCTCCACGACTCCATGCACTCGAGCACGGCCGGATCGCGAATCGTCACGAAACCTCCTCCCCGCGAGAGCTCCCGCTCCAGGACGGCCCGTACCTTCGAGCGTGCGCGCTTCGGCCGCCGCCGGCTCGCGCACCCAGACCCGCGCGATGCGTAGAAACGCGGCCTGATGTTTCGACACGAGCCCTCCGTTCCGATCGACGCGAGTCACGGCGACGGCAGCGAGTGATGCTCGTGCACGACGGACGGAGGGGAGCTGCGTTCGCATGATCGTCTCCTTGCGTGTGAGGTAGGCCGCGGCCGTGCGAGCGTGCCCGGCACCTCGCTCCACGCGAACCGGTCGATGGGTGCACGAAGCGCCCCGGTTGTTACAGAGGGCGACCTCGAAACGACCTAGAACCGGATCCTACTTGGTTCGCTTCGGGCTCGGCGCTGGATCACGCCGAGACGGATCGACGGGCCCGATGGCTCCACGGGACGAAGCACCCAGACCCGATTGATCGCGCCTGCGACCGAACCCGTCGCACCCGCGCAGCGGCCCTTCGTCCAATCGCGACTCGCCGCGCCCGGACACTGGCCGTGACCGCAAGACTGCTCGATCGAGCAGGCTGGCACGCGCGCTGCTTGGTGGCGCCGGCGTGACCCGTCTTCGTGCGCTGCATCGATCGACCCGCGGGTCCGGCTTCGTTCAGTACGTCATCGTCGTCGGTTGCATCGCGCTCGCGGCCATCGGCGCGTTTGTCACGTTTGGCTCGGCCGTTCAGCAAAAAGCGAAGGACGAGGGGCAACGCGTCCAGGCTCTGGAGGGCATGACCGGCGGGCCCGACTCCCCGACGGCGAACGGCACGCCGAACAACGGCTGCACGGGCGGTTCGTGCCCGCCGGGATCCGGCAACTGCTTCGTCGCCGGCACGCCGGTGCTGACTCCGGGGGGGCTCGTTCCGATCGAAGAGATCCGTGAGGGCGATCCCGTCGTCTCGCGCGACGTCGAGAGCGGAGAGGTTCGCATCGCCACGGTCGCACGGACCTACGCGCGCCTCGCTCCGGCTCTCACCGCCGTTCGGATCGACGCGGACGGCGGCGGCGAGGAGACTCTGCACTCCACGCCAGAGCATCGCTTTTGGACGCTCGATGAAGGCTGGCGGGGCGCCGGGGATCTCCGCCCCGACGAGCCCCTCCTCGATGCGGACGGGCGTGAGCGTAGAGTCCTGGCCTCCGAGCCCGTTGCGGCGATGGCCGTCGTTTTCAATTTCGAGGTCGAACCGACGCATACCTATTTCGTCGGGTCGACTCCCGTTTTGGTGCACAACCCCTGGTACAAACCGTGGACCTGGGGAAAGCCGGCGACGGTGCCGACCCAAGCCCCCCTCTTGCTCTTGCCGGCGTCGAACCCCGCGCCCCCCATCCAACAGGTCATCGGTGGCC
>CALKVG010000243.1 GCA_937998045.1 uncultured Myxococcales bacterium | reverse complement strand
GATTTCTGCCTGTCTCGTGGGCTCGGAGATGTGTATAAGAGACAGGCTCGCCGGCATCGGCAACGAAAAAGAGAAAGACGCGGCTTCCTCCCCGGAGTCCAAGGAGGAGGGCGACGAGGGCGAGAGGGACGAGTAAGCAGGTATGCCGGATCGCCTCTGGGCCCCCTGGCGGATGGAATACATCCTTGGCCCAAAGGATGGTCCGTGCATTTTTTGCGGCTTCGCGTCGGCGCCTCGGCGCGACTACCGCGAAAAGCTCGTGCTTCTCGTCCAGGAGCACGCACTCGTCTGTTTGAATCGATTTCCCTTCGCGTCGTCGCACCTGCTCGTTGCGCCGCGGCGGCACGTCTCGGACTTCGGCGACCTCCCGTTGCCGGAGTACGAGGCGACGTTGCGCCTGGTCCGCGACGCCACGGACCGGCTTCGGCGGGCGGTCGGCGCGGAGGGAGTGAACGTCGGCTTCAACCTGGGGAAGGCGGCCGGCGCGGGGATCGCAGAACACCTCCACGGTCACGTCGTTCCGCGCTGGAACGGCGATACGAACTTCATGCCGGTCCTCACGGACGTGCGCGTCATGCCCGAGCACCTCGACGACTCGTGGCTACGCCTGGCGCCCTTCTTCGCCGATCTCGCAGGTGAGCACCCGGAGACGCCGTAGATGCGCTGGGGGCGGCCGGTGTTCCTCGCGTTGAGCGCGGCCGTCGCGGTGTTCATCGTCGTCGCGGCGCACCAGGTGATGCTGCCGTTCGTGATGGCGACCGTCATCGGGTACGTGCTCACGCCGCTCGTCGCGTGGGTCGAAGCGCGCAGGGTTCCGCGACCGGCCGCGGTGCTGCTCGTTTACGCGGTGGTGCTCGGGTCGATGGGCGGGTTCGCCAGAGGTGTCGCGCCGCGGATCGTCCTCGAACTGGGCAACCTGCGAGGAGAGCTGCCGGCGATGGCTCGCGAGGCGCGCGAGAAGTGGGTGCCGACCATCACCGCGCGTCTCCGTTCGGCGGGGCTGGCGCCCGCACAGCCCACCGAGGAGACCCCGGAGCCCGCGCCGACGAACGCGTTCGTGGCCAGACCCCTGCCCGACGGCACGACCGCGATCGACGTGGGCGCGGGCGTGGCGATCACCGAGACTCGACGAGGGTTCTTGATCGAGCCCGTTCGCGAACGGAGGGACGAACCGTTCGATCCGAACCGCGCGATTGCGGAGGCGATCGGGAAGACCTTCACCTACGCCGAGCAGAACTCGCTGGAGGTGGCGCGCGCCGTCCGGGATCTCGTTGCCGGGGTGAGCCGAGTCATCTTCGTTTTCTTCATAACGCTGATGCTCGCGGCGTACCTGATGCTCACGCGCGAGCGGATCGTCGGCTTCTTTCGCTCGCTGGTGCGCGAAGATGGGCGCGAGAGCTTCGACGCGCTCGTCTACCGGATCGACCACGGACTGTCGGGAGTCGTGCGGGGGCAGCTCGTGATCTGCGGGATCAACGGCGTCCTCAGCGCCATCGGCTTCGCGGTGATCGGACTGAAGTACTGGCCGGTCATGGCGCTCGTCGCCGCCGTTTTTTCGCTCGTACCCATCTTCGGATCGATCGCGAGCGCCATCCCGGCGGTCGCGATCGGGTTGACGCAGGGTCTGGGGACCGCCGCCTTCGTGCTCGCGTGGATCGTGGGCATCCACCAGTTGGAGGCGAACGTCCTCAATCCGAAGATCATGGGAGACTCAGCCAAGATTCACCCGGTGCTCGTCATCTTCTCGCTGCTCGTCGGCGAGCATTTCTTCCACGCACCGGGCGCGCTGCTCGCCGTCCCCGCGATGTCGATCGCGCAGAGCGTCTTTCTGCACTTTCGCGCCGCGACCGAGCCAAATCAGCGAGCGTGATTCTCGTTCGAGAATGACGTTCGACGATTCAGTGGAAGTCTCGGCTCATCGCGGGCACGTCGTAAAGTGCCAGCCTCTCCAGTCGATCGGGCACGACGTAGACGACGTCGCCCTGACGCTCGACCTTGCCGTGCGCCGCGAGCAACGAGCTCGTCGTGGCGACGTGTCGCCAGCGCTCGAACGTCTTCGCCCATAGAATCAAGTTCACGAACCCGGTCTCGTCCTCGAGCGTCACGAAAACGACTCCGCTCGCGGTCCCTGGCCGCTGACGGCAAATAACCAGGCCCGCCGTGCTCACGCGGGCACCGTTCGGCGTTTCCACGAGATCGCGCGCGCTCTTGTAATGACGCGGCAGCCGTGGTCGCACCACCTGCATCGCGTGATCGCCGACGGCGACACCCGTCGTCTCGTAGTCGAGCACGAGCTGCTCTGCGCGGGTGAGGGGCGGGAGCTCCGGCGCCGCATCGCCTAGCTCCCGGCCGGCGAGGAGCCCGTGATCGCGCGGGGCGCGAACCTTCCACATCGCTTCGCGTCGTCCGAGGCCGAACCCCGTGAGCGCGCCCGCGTGCGCGAGCGCCTCGACCTCGCGTTTGTCGAGCCCCGCCCGCGCCACCAGGTCCTCGATGCTCGTGAACGACTGCTCTCTTCGTGCCTTCTCGATGCGACGCCCGGCCTCCTCGCCCAACCCTCGTACGAGACGCAACCCCAAACGGAGCGCGACGGGAGAGGACTCGCAAGACGGCCGGAAGATCTGCGAGGGGTCGTCGCTGTCCTCCTGCCCCTCCCAATTCTCGAGCGAGGTCTCCCTTTCCAGGGAGCAGTCCCAGTCGCTCGCGTCGACGCGGGCGGGGAGCACCTCGACGTCGTGACGCTCGGCGTCCTTGACGATCGTCCCCGGCGAATAGAAGCCCATCGGCTGGCTGTTGATGAGCGCCGCCGCGAAGGCCGCTGGGTGGTGCACCTTCAGCCACGCGCTCGCATACACGATGAGGGCGAAGCTCGCGGCGTGGCTCTCCGGGAACCCATACTCGCCGAAGCCCTCGATCGACTGGTACAGGCGTTCTCCGAATTCACGCGAGATCCCATTTTTCTCGAAGCCCGCGAGGAGCTTCGCTCGATGGCGTTCGAGCTTGCCGTTCCTGCGCCACGCGGCCATGTCGCGACGCAGCTGGTCCGCTTCGCCCCCGGTATAACCGGCGCCCACGATGGCGAGCTGCATGACCTGCTCCTGAAAGAGCGGCACCCCCAGCGTTCGTTCGAGGATGGGCCCGAGCATTGCGTGCGGCAGATCGATCGGCTCCTCGCCGTTTCGCCGGCGCAGGTACGGGTGGACCATGCCCCCCTGGATGGGTCCCGGACGGACAATCGCGACCTCGACGACGAGATCGTAAAACCGCCGTGGCCGGAGCCTCGGAAGCATCGCCATCTGTGCGCGGCTCTCGATCTGAAAGACGCCCACGGTATCGGCTGCGCAGAGCGCGTCGTAGACGCGCGGATCTTCCGGCGGTATGCGCGCGAGCTGCTCGATCGCGCTCGGTGCCGCCACGATGGGATCCCCCGACATGGCGAGGGCCTTGCGGACGGCGGTGAGCATGCCGAGCCCGAGCACGTCCACCTTGAAGAATCCGAGCGTATCGAGGTCGTCCTTGTCCCAGGGAATCACCGTGCGATTGGGCATGGTCGCAGGCTCGACCGGCGCGACGTTCTCGAGCGGTTCGGCGCTCAGGACGAAACCTCCCACGTGAATGGAAAGGTGCCTTGGGTAACCCTGGATCGCGTGGGCCATCGCCAGCACTTGCCGCACGCGCACGTCTCCGGAGTCGAACCCGCAGGCCTCGATGCGCTCCGGAGCAACGCCGTCGAGCTTGTCCCACCACGAGACGAGCGCCGCCATGCGATCGACCTGCTCCAGCGAGAGCCCGAAGGCCTTGCCCACCTCGCGAAGAGCGCTCTTGCCTCGGTACGAGATGATCTCGCTCACCATCGCCGCTCGCTCGCGGCCGTACTTCTCGTAGATCGCCTGGATGACCTCTTCTCGGCGCTCGTGCTCGAAGTCGACGTCGATGTCCGGAGGCTCACGCCGCTCGGCGGACAGAAAGCGCTCGAACAGAAGGTTGCTGCGCGACGGATCTACCGCCGTGACCCCGAGGCAGAAGCACACGGCGCTGTTGGCTGCGCTGCCGCGCCCCTGGCAGAGGATGTCACGGGCACGCGCCATCTCGACGATCGTCTGAACGCTCAGAAAATACGGCGCAACCTCGAGCTCCGCGACGAGCGCCAGCTCCCGCTCGATCTGCGCGGAAACCGCGGGAGGGACGCCGCCGGGCCAGTGGCGCCGTGCGCCCAGCATCGTAAGCCGGTGCAGCGCCTGGTCCGACGATTCGCCCGGAAACGCTGGCGCATCGAGCTCGCAGGGGAAGCGGTATTTCAGCTCGCGCAAGGAGAACCGGCAGGCGTCGGCTACGTCGCGCGAGCGCGCGACCCATGACGGATGCTCCGCGAAGAGCCGCGTCATTTCGTCCGGCGCCTTCAGGTGCGGCTCGGCGTTCGGCAAGAGCGCGCGACCGGCGTCGTCGAGCGTCGTCCCCTCGCGGATGCAGTGAAGGACGTCGAAGATGGGCTTGTCCTCGGGGCACGCGAACAAGACGCGGTTGATCGCGCACACCGGGATACGTAGAGCGCGCGCGATCGACTCGGCGCGCGCGATCCGCGCGTCGTCCTCGCCGTCGAGGTGCCTCCATACGGCGACCGACAGTCGCTCGCCGAACGCGTCTCGCAGCAGCGTGTTGCTCGCCTCGCTCTCGGGCATCGACATGCACCAGAGGCCGTCCGCAAGCTCGCATATGCGCTCGAGCGGCAGTCCCGCGAACTGGTTGCGCGCGACCCCCTCCTCGGCCTTACGCGGAGCGCCCTTGGGGTGGCGCGCGTGGCTCTCGGTCAGGATTCGGCAGAGATTTGCGTACCCCTCGCCATTTGCGACGTGCAGCCAGAGTGCAGGGGCGAGGTCCCCGTCGAGCGCGACCTCGCAGCCGACCACGACCCGGACTCCGAGCGCCTCGGCGGCCTCGAGCGCCCGCACCATGCCGTACAGGCCGTCGCAGTCGGCGACGCCGACGGTGTCGTAGCCGAGCCGGGAGGCGCGCTCGAGCAGATCCCGCGGGGAGGAGCCGCCTCGAAGGAACGAGAAGTGGGTGCGGGAGGCCAGCTCGACGAACACTGCGCTCATGTGCAGTGTAGGGACACTCCCCGGGCTTCGCCAGGCTTTCGCTCAGGATATCCGGCGGCGGACAAGAGAGATGAGCGCGTCGACGTCGAACGGCTTCGCGAGGCGATCGTTCGGCACGCGGTCGAGAAAGTCGCGCGCGCGCATCGTGAACGCGCCGCCCGTCACGAACACCATCCGTTCGGCCTGTTCCGGAGCGATCGACGAGAGCTCCGCATGCAGCGCAGGGGCGTCCATCTCCGGCATGAGCAAATCGCACAGAATGACGTCGAAGCGCTCCCCGCCGCGGACGCGCGCGAGCGCCTCGCGCGCGCTCGTCAGGGCGACCACCTCTCCTTCGCTCGCCAGCAGGCGCTCGAGCGAGAAGCACACGATCGGCTCGTCATCGACGACCAGGATGCGACCGCGCTTGGTCGCCGTTCGCGTCGGCGGAAGAGCCGCGGCGTTCGCCGCCGTCGCGCCGATCGTCTGTCGCGCTGCGGGCAGCTCCACACGGAACGTGCTCCCCTTTCCGACGTCGCTGTCGACCGTCAGCGTCCCCCCGAGGCCGGTCACGATGCCGTGGCAGATCGCGAGGCCGAGCCCCGTACCGATGCCTACCGGCTTCGTCGTGAAGAACGGCTCGAATATGCGCCCACGCACCTGAGGCGGAATGCCCACGCCGTTGTCGCGCACCTCGATGACCACGCGGTCCCCACCCGCCGCGCCCCGCACGACGACGCGGATCTCGTTCTGCTCGACGCGACCCTCGGGGAGGGCCTGGACTGCGTTCAAGAGCAGGTTGAGAAAAACTTGTCCGAGCCTCGCCTCGTTGGCGACGACCTCGGGCGCCTTCGAGTAGTCCTTCACCAGCGTCCCGCGATGGCGGATCTCGTTCGCGACCATCGCGAGCGTTGCCTCGAGCACGGGGGTCACGTCGAGGGGTATGAGCGTCTCGTTCTCGGGTCGCGAGAACGTCTTCAGCCCGCGGACGATGTCGCGGATTCTTTCCGCGCCGTCGCGCGCGTGATCGAGGGCACGGCGTATCTCCGCAGCGCGCTCGTCCCCGCTGTCCGGCAGGACCTTCGCGAGCTCCTCGTTGATGTAACCGAGGTTGAGCAGCACGTAGGCGAGCGGGTTGTTGATCTCGTGGGCCACCCCGGCGGCGAGCGTTCCGAGCGACGTCAGCCTGTCGGTCTGCGCGAGGCGCGCCTGCAGCTCGCGGTGTTCGCGGGCCACGAGCAGGCGGTCGATCGTGTCGACGAGCGTCTCGTAATCGACCGGCTTGCGGAGATAGGCGTCCGCGTCGATCGCCGCGGCCTTGGCTGTCGCGTCGGCGCTGAGCGCGAGGACCGGGATCGTCGAGAGCTCGGGGTCTTCCTTCTGCGCGACACGAAACTGCCAGCCGTCCATGACCGGCATCATCAGGTCCAGGAGGATGACATCGGGCTTCGGCGAGTCGCGTAGCCATTCCAGGGCCTCGCGGCCGTTCGAGCAGCCCGCGACGCAAAAGCCCTCCATCGACAGCAAGCCGTCGAGCGCCTCGCGGATATCGGCGTCGTCCTCGATCACGAGGAGCGTTCGTCCGGTCGCTCGTTGCTCGAAACCCTGCGTTCGCATCAGGGCATTGTGGCTTAGGAGACAGGCCTGTCGAAGCGAAGCGAGCGTGGCAAATTGCCTCGTCCTGGCGAGCAGCGACTCATGGGAGTTGTTCGTCGTGATGGCTTAAGCGGATGGGCATGGATGACAGTTTCACGTCATGCGAGGCCGTAGCCTTGCCTCTTGCGGGGCTCGGGCGTCGGACGCGGTCTCGGTCCCTCGGTCCCTCGGTCCCTCGGGACTCTCCCTCGGGTCTCTCGGTCTATCGGTCTCTCGGTCTCGAAGCGTCTCTTGGGTCGTTTCGGCTAGTCGATCCAACCGCGAAGCAGCGCGTCGTCCTTGCGAAGCTCTGCCCAGACATGTCCGCCGCCCTGCCGAAGGTCCATCCAGGCGGCTACCCAATCGCGCCGTTCCGACGCGGCGCCGCCGCGCCACCACTGCGTTCCTTGGGTGCGCAGCAAGCGGCGCGGACTGGCGAGCTCTTCGCGCTCGACGCGGACGGGGCTCACGATGCGCGACGGCTCGAGCGCCGACGTGACTCGCGCATGGGACGAGGCCCCCTTCTTCGCCTCCTTCGGGGAGCCGGTTTGACCGAACGGGACGAGACTCGTGCGCTGCTCGGGCAACCACGTGTCTACGAGCGCCAGTGTGCCGACGCTCGCGGGACCAAGCTCCGCGCCGATCTCGGCGACCAGCCGCGGGAGCGCCCGCTCGGCTTTCGGTTCCGACGACAGGAGGTCGAGGTTGCGGGGGTGCGCGCGGGCAAGCTCCGGTGCACGTAGCGTCGCAGCGAGCACCGGCGCAGGCAGCGACACGTTCTCGAGCCTGGCTCGCAGAACGGCCAGCA
This sequence comes from uncultured Myxococcales bacterium, assembly GCA_937998045.1. Taxonomy (GTDB): domain Bacteria; phylum Myxococcota_A; class Polyangia; order Polyangiales; family Polyangiaceae; genus Palsa-1150. The sequence continues at coordinate 4,747 of CALKVG010000243.1, read as the reverse complement.
AATCGCTCGCGCCAGCGAGCGGCGACGGAAGCGCCACCGCCAGCGTCGACACGTGCGAAAACCCGTGGCAGAGCGCGCGATCAAGCGTGAGGAGAAGCTCGATTCGAGCGGCCGACATCGCCCGCCCCTCGAGTCGTGCCGCGAGGCGATCGCATAGCGTCTTGATCACGAAGGCTAGGGCCTCCGTCGACGAAGCGCCCCACTCGAGCTCCACACGCTCCTCGGGAACCTCCGGCGGGCGCCACGCGACGAGCGGCGCGCCGTCCTCGCCGTCGAGCAGCTGCATCACGTCATGAGCCCGCGCGCCCAGCCGTACGCCCAGCGCTCGCCGCGGCAACAGCTGCAAGTCCCTGCACGTCGACAGCCCGAGGTCGCGCAGCCACACGTTCGCGTCGTCCGCGAGCTCGAGCGCCGCGATCGGCAGCACGCCCATCGCAGCGCGTCCTTTGCCCTCCGGAACGACGCACGGTGACCTGTGCCGCGCCGGCGCGTACCGCGCCACCGCCGACGCGACGCGCGGCCCGCTCGCCACCGCCACACGGCATGTGTGCCCCAGCGACCGAACGCGCGCATCGAGCTCGCGCGCGAGCCCCGCCTCCCCGCCGTGCAGGTGCGCGCATCCGCCGATCTCGACCCAGACGACGTCGCGCGAGACGTCGAACGCCGCCGTCGGTCCGAACGCGAGCGCCACCTCTGCGATTCGCGCGAGCGCCGTCTGCACCGCCGCTTCGGCGACGACGCGCACGAGGAGCTCGCTGCACTTGGCCCGCGCCGCCGCGACCGTCTGCCCGACGCGTACGCCGAGCCGCCGCGCCTCGCGCGACACCACGTCGAGTCGCGTATTTCCAAGCACGTCGCGCTCGATCTGCACAGCCCCGCCGGGCCGCGCGACGACGACGGCCAGCAACGCACTCGTCGCGAACGCCGGAGACGTGCCGTCCGCGCTCGCCACTTCCAGGCGGATCTCCGGCAACGCGACGCACGCTACGCGGCGCATCGATCACTCGCTGGAGCTCCACCCGGCCACGCGCAGGACCGGGCGGAACGGAACCGTCTTGGCGAGCCCTACGCGCCCGCGCCTGTCCTTCGCCACGCGCACGGTCAGGCTCTCCACCTCGGGACGCGACAGCTCGAGGCGCAGCGCCACCGGCCACGCCGCCGCCCTCGGACGCGACGAATCCGTGAGCAGCAGCACCGTCGTCCCACTCGGCTCCGCGGCCAGCGCCAGCTTGCGGACGAGCAGCTCCGGCGACCACCCCCTACTCTTCGACTGCGCCGAAGGCGCCTGGCGTTTCCTAGAACCCATCACCGGGTCGACGTCCACCACCACGACCTCGAACGCCCCGGACGACACGACCTTCAATGCCATGCGCCCGAGCTGCGCCCGCGGGGGTACAACGACGAGCATCCGCCCGAGGTCGACCCCTGCGGCGACCACACCTGGCGCGTACAGCGTCGCTTCGGGGTCGACCCACACGCAAAACGCCCGCTCGTTCCGCGCCTGTCCCGCTCGCACGGCTGCGAGCGCGACGCTCGTCGACCCACCGAGCGCGCACGGCGCCGCCAGCTCCACGACGCCGCGCGGAAGACCCCCGTCGGGCAACACCGCCTCGAGCTCGGGCCAGTCCAGCGACAGCGCGGGGGAAGCCTCGACCGGCGCCCGAACGAGCCGAAGCTTGCTGGGGCCCAACTGCGCCAGCAGAGCCTCGATTTCCTGCGCTGCAGCCATTGCTTGCCTCCGGGACTGAACAAAGTAGCAGCCAGGAGAGAGGGGGCGCAAGCAGTGCTAAAGGACTCTCGTGCAGAGGGACATATCTCCTGACGACCAAGTCGAGCACCAAGTCGAGCGCCAGACTGAGGCCGAGCGCCAAGTCGAGCGGCACCGCGATTCAAAACTCACGCAATTGCGGGAGCTTCTGCGCAGCCTCGGCAGCGCGCTCGTCTGCTACTCGGGAGGCGTCGACAGCGCGCTCGTTCTCGCCGTGGCGCACGAGGTCCTCGGCCCCCGGGCCGTGGGCATGACGGCGGTATCGCCCAGCCTGGCCCCGTTCGAGAAAGAAGCGGCCATCGCGGTCGCGGCGCAGATCGGCGCGCGCCTCGAGCTCGTCGACTCGCACGAGATCGAGCGGCAAGGATACATCGCCAACGCGCCGGACCGGTGCTTCCACTGCAAGAGCGAGCTCTACGACATCGCGGAGGCCAAGCGACGCGAGTGGGGGCTCGCGCACGTCCTCAACGGGACGAACGTCGACGATCTCGGCGACCACCGCCCGGGCCTCGAGGCAGCCAAGAACGCGAACGTGCGCAGCGTGCTCGTCGAGCTCGGCTTCGGCAAAGAGGACGTGCGGCGGAGCGCGCACGCGGTGGGTCTGACCGTGTGGGACAAACCGGCGAGCGCGTGCCTGTCGAGCCGCATTCCATACGGCACGGTGGTGACGCGCGAGAGGCTCGCGCAGATCGGAGGGCTCGAGGCCGAGCTGCGCCGCCTGGGCCTGCGGCAGCTGCGAGTGCGGTGGCATGCGCAAGGCTTGGCGTCCGGCGCGGCACCGAAAGAAGGCGCCGCCACCCGCGATGTGGCGCTTGCGCGGATCGAAGTGGCGCGCGACGAGATGGTGCGAGCCTTCGACCTGCGCGACGCGATCGTCGACGCGGGCAAGCGCTTCGGGTTCGCGTACGTGACGCTCGACCTCCAAGGCTACCGGACCGGCAGCCACAACGAGGTCCTCGTCGGACGATCGCTGCGGGTCGTGTAGCGCTCCGAGTCGCGGACGTCGGTGGCCCGAATTCTCGGGACGCTACCCCGGGTGCTGCAGGTGCCAGGTCGTCGCGACTCCCTGCACGATGGGGATGCGAAGCCCGGGGTTCGGATGCGTCCGCAGAAACCCGAGGAGCGGACTCGCCCCCGACGCGCGATCGAGGCGCGCGAAGAAGTCGAGCAGCCACAGGCCCCCCTCCTCATTCCAGCGGTACGCCTGCGACGCGCGCGCCCGCCCCGTATCGAGCACGTTGACGCACCCCTGCGAGTCCGCCGCGATCTCGTTCGGCTGGTTGAACAGCGGCACCGCTGACGAGAGCAGGCGCCCGAGGTCGGAGACCGCCGGCGGGACTCCCTGCGGCTGCCCGTGAGCGCACCCGGTGTGCCCGAGGTAGTGATGCGACAGCTCGTGACCGAACGTGAACGCCACGATCTCGTCGAAGATCTCGTGCGCCCGCGAGATGCGGCGCGGGTCCACCCACTGCACCGCGGAGACGATGCCCACCGGCAGCATCGCGTTGCCGCCGTTCGCCGACACGAGCGCGGGCGCCACCGCGTTCGCGTATGCGTCGTAGGTGTGCGTCCCGAAGAGCTGGTCGGTCGCCCTCGTCTGCGAGATGCCGTCGATCGCCTCGAGCAGCCCTTCGGTGCCGGCGACGAACGGCGCGCCGCTGTCGTCGCATCCCGCAAAGGCGTTCACGTCGCTGCTCGGGTCGAAGATCAGCGGGATCGTCGAGACGAGCGCCTGGTTCTGCACCGAGAGGTTCGCGACGAGCTCCCGAGCGACGGCGCGAGCCTCCGCCTGCCACATGGGCGGCCCGACGAGAGGACCGAGGAGCGGTCGGTTGCCCGCCGCAGGCGCGGGGGCGGGCGCCGGCGCAGGAGCGGGACTCGGCGCGGGCGCCGGGGCCGGCGGGTACGTCGGCTGCGCGTACGGCGGCTGCATCGGCGGCGGCTGCCCGTACGGTGGCTGCCCGTACGGCGGCTGCTGCCCATAGGGAGGCTGCGGAGCGTACGGTCCCTGTGGATACGCGTACGGCGCGCCGGGCTGCGCCGGCGGCGCGCTCACCGCCCCCTGCTGGGTCCCCTGGCACGCCTGCGACGCGAGCACCGCCAGCGCCGCGACCACGTGATTCGAAGTCTTTCTCGTCGACATCGCACCGGTGTACTTAGGTCGAACCTTCGGCCTTCGCGATCTCTTCGCGCGCCCCGCGCAGCGCCTGCGCGAACGTGCGCGCGTCCTGGTAGCGGTCGGCGGGCTGAAGAGCCATCGCCTTCTCGATGATCGCGCGCCACACACTCGGCACCAGCGACACCGACTTCTGCGTCCCCGAGTCGAACCGGACCGCAGCGGTCTCGCCCATGCGAACGAGGCCGCTCGGCGAGCGCGGCGGCGGCGGCTCGCCCACCAGGCACTCGTAGAGCACCGCGCCGAGCGCGAAGACGTCGCTCCGCGCGTCGATCTCGCCGCTGCCCGTCTCCTGCTCCGGCGACATGTACCCCGGAGTACCGAGCGGACCGCCCGTGTTCGTGATGCGCGTCTCCTCCCATTCGACGCGCGCAATGCCGAAGTCGAGCAGCTTCACGCGCTCGGGTCCCGCCGGATCGTCGCGGTCGACGGCGAGATAGATGTTCGACGGCTTCAGGTCGCGGTGCACGACGCCCGCCGCGTGCACCGCCGCCAGCGCGTCGCAAACCTGCATCGCCACCGGCAGGAGCTCGCGCGGCGAGAGCCGCCCCTTGCTGCGCAGCCGCGTCGCCAGCGACTCGCCGTGCAAAAGTTCCATCACGAGGTAGGCCGTGCCGTCCGCCAGGTGTCCGTGATCGATCACCTCGACGACGTTCGGGTGCCACGACAGTCCCAGCGCCTCCGCCTCGCGCCGCAGCCTATCGCTCGCCACCGCCTCGTGCGCCGCCGCCGCGCGCAGCAGCTTGATCGCGACCGGCACGCCGTCCGAGATGCGCACCGCCTCGTAGATGACGCCGGTCGCG
>CALKVG010000242.1 GCA_937998045.1 uncultured Myxococcales bacterium | reverse complement strand
GTCTTGCTCAAACGGCCGCTCAAAGGCGGCAAGGAAAGTAGGATCTACCAATGCTCGGTCAGGGGCACTCCTTTCTCCGCGCCTTCTTCCCATTCTTCCGATTCGCAGGCGCTCTTGCCGCCCCCGTTTCGCTCGCCGGTTGCCTCGTCGAGGGCACCGGCTCGAAGACGCTCGACGCGGTCGCGAGCGCGACGATGGCCGGCGCCGTGACGGCCGCCGACGAGATTGCGCGCCGGCGCGCTGCGAAGGACGCGGAGGATACGCGCGAGCACCCGGACGCGTGCGAACTGCGCGAAGGCTGGGAGTGCTACGCCGGCAAGGACATGACGCTCGACGAGGCTCGCGGCTACGCGCTCGCATACATCAATCATGCGCGGTCGGACGTGAACCTCGCTCCATTGAGCCTCGACTTCCGCCTGAACGACTTCGCGCAGATGGGCAGTAAGGAGCTCGCGCGCGATCACCGGCCGCACCAGCACCTCGAGGGCGACGTCGCGTCGTGCCCGACCTGCGCGGAGGTCCAGGCCGATCCCGTCGGCCTCGCCGTGGCGCATGTGCACGACCAGCTGGACGGCGCACTCGCGGCGATGCTGAGCGGGGGCGCCGGCGGGACCGGCGGGGCGAGCCGCGATGTGCTCCTCGGAGGGGCGTGGCACCGCCTCGGTGTCGGAATCGTGAATCCGGACGGCGTGATGTACTTCACCGTCGACGTCGCCCCTTAGGCCGCGTGTTCGCCCGGAAAACTCGGGCTCCGGAACCCTTGCCGAGCTGCGATTTTGAACGTAGGCTCACGGCCCGAAAATGCGCCGTGCAACCGTTTCCGCCTCCTCCCCCGAAGTCCTTTATGGTGAGACACCGTACGGCTGGCGTCTCTCGCGCGACCGCTCCCGCCTCGTGATGAACGGCGACGAGCAGCGAGTCCTGGCCGTCGTCCGTCACATGTATTTCGCCCAGCGCGTGCCCATGCGGGAGATCGTGCAGCGGCTCGACGGTATGGGCATCGTGAACCGGCGCGGGCGCTCGTTCGGGCTCTCCAGCGTGTGGGAGATGATTCACCACGGCAAGGAGCGGCCGGCGGAGGCCGGGCCCGCGAAGCGCAAGCGCGCGTCCGGTCGCAGGTAGTCTCGGCGCGCCGCGAGCGCGCGGCCCCCGATTCTACTTGGCCGGAGGAGCGCTCCCTCCGCCGGAGGCCGCCGGCGTCGCCGCGGTTTCGGCCTTCAGCTCGGGGATCGAAATGAGTTCCTCGATGTTGGGGACGAGCGAGATCTCGATGCGGCGGTTCTTCGAGCGATTCGCCGCGTCGGCGTTCGACGCGACGGGGTCGAACTCGCCGTAGCCGGCCGCGCTGAGGACGGCGGAGTTCACGCCCTGCTGCGCGAGGAACTTCACGACGACGACCGCTCGCGCGGTCGATAGCTCCCAGTTCGACGCGAACTCGCCCTTGCTCTTGATGGGCAGGTTGTCGGTGTGGCCGGCGACCTGGAAGAGGCGCCCCGGCACGGTGCGGAGCGTCTGCCCGATCTCGGTGAGCGCCTGCTTTCCTTCGGGCTTGAGGTCGGTCTTCCCTTCGTCGAAGAGCACGTCGTTGTGCAAGGAGAGGACGATGCGCCCGCGCCGCACGCCGATGCGCACGCGCCCCGCGTCGATCATCTTCTTGAACTTGGCGACGAACTCGTTGAAGAGCGCGGCGCGAGCGTCGGCGGCGGCCTTCTGCTTTCGCAGCTCGTCGAGCTGCGCGCTCAGCTCGGCGGAGCGGTCGGGCGGGACGGGCTTCCCCGTGCACGCCGCGAGATCGCGCTGCAGCTGCGCGATCTGCAGTTCGTCGGCGTCCGCTTTCTTCTGCTTGTCGGCCGCCGCGGCCTTGGCGTCGTTGGCGTCCTTCAGCGCCGCGTCGTACTTGGCCTGCGGCACGAAGCATCCTACGAGCAGCGCCGCCGCGGTGGCGGCGACGAGACCGGGTACTGGGGAACGCACGATCGCCAGCTTACCACCGGTCGCGGCCCTCCCCGGGCGGGAAGCGCCCGCGCCCTGCAGATGGTCGGTGCCGGCGGGACAGGGTGCGGTAGCATCGCCCTCATGATGCGCGTTCTCCAGGCCCTGCCGGTCCTCGGTGCCGTCGTCTTCGCCGCGTGCTCGACCGCGCCCGCCGCACGCAGCCCGCTGCGCGAGCAGCTCGCCGGCGCCGAAACGCCCGCCGTCGAGCAGGCAGCGCGCGCGTGCCTCCAGAAGGCCGGCTGGAAGGTCGATCCCATCGCCGGCCTCTCCGGCGGCGCCGACGTCGTCACGGCGTACAAGGCCAAGGAGCAGACGGACGTCTACATCTATCCGCCGCAGACGAAGCCTCGGGTCACGGGAGGACCCGATTACGCCGACAAGTTCTGGACTTGCCTGGGGCGGGAGCTCGGGGCCGGAGGCGGCGCAGGCGGAGGGGACAAGACCGGCGCCGACAAACCAGCGCCCGACGACTCGCCGCCCCCGTCGAGCTCCGCGCACTGAACGTCCTGCGCTGCTGCTCGTCGCAAGCACACGCTCGCGTCCCGACCAGGTCCCCGACTCGGGACACTACCCCTCTCGCCGCGGACTGTCGTACTCTCCCGCGCCATGCGAACGACCTCCCTTTCTGCTCCTGCGCTCGCGGTGATCGCGCTCGTTTCGCTTCTCGGCTGCGGCGGCGGCGCTGCGGACACGACCGCGCCGACCACGCCCAAGGCGTCCACGCCCTCCGACAAGGCGGCGAGCCCCTCGCTTCCCTCCAAGCCCGATTCCGACAAGGTGACGTGGAAGAAAGACGCGACGTTCGCCAAGTGCCACAACGACGTGCAGACGGGGAAGGACCTCTCGGCGGGCGTCACCGCGATGGCGCAGGGCTGCGCTTCGCTCATGAAGATGCACCAGGTGGGGAAGACGGTACAGGGCAGCCGGCAGAACCTCGACCCCGCGCAGACGATCCCGCTGCACGTCGAGGCCAACCACTGCTACCGCATCTACGGCCTCTCGGAGGACTCGCTGCAGGACCTCGACATCGCGGTCATCGACTCGGCGGGCAAGTCCGCGGGGGAGGACGGCAGCGATAGCCCGGACGCCGTCGTCCTCGAGGACGGCGAGCTGTGCTTTACCCAGGCCGACGACGTGAAGGTCAACGTGGCCGCGGGAAACGGTGGCGGGAAGTTCGCCCTCGAGATCTGGAGCGACTGACCTCTCCAAATAGCGACCACGCTCCGGCAAAGCCGGGCGGCGCGCCGCCTCCGGGCCTGAGCCCGAGCGCTTCGATGCGCTGCGTCAAAGGCGCGTCCCGTTGTCGGTCGTCGCGGCGGCATGTTACTTCGCCGGGCACGACCATGACGAAGCCCTTCACGCCGCCCGCCGAAGGCCAGCCCATCACGATGGGCCCCGGCCAAAAACTCATCGTGCCCGCCAACCCCATCGTCCCGTTCATCGAGGGCGACGGCACGGGGCGCGACATCTGGCGCGCCAGCGTTCGCGTACTCGACGCGGCGGTGCAGAAGGCGTACGAGGGCAAGCGCAAGATCGCCTGGTACGAGGTCTACGCTGGCGAGAAGGCGTACAACCTCTTCAACGACTGGCTGCCCGACGACTCGGTCGAAGCGTTTCGCAAGTACCTGGTCGGCATCAAGGGGCCGCTGACGACGCCGATCGGCGGCGGCATCCGCTCGCTGAACGTGGCGCTGCGCCAGCTGCTCGATCTCTACGTGTGCCTGCGGCCGGTGCGATGGTTCCAGGGCGTGCCCAGCCCGGTGAAGCGCCCGCAGGACGTCGACATGGTGATCTTCCGCGAGAACACGGAGGACATCTACGCCGGCATCGAGTTCGAGGCGGAGTCCGAAGCGGCGAAGAAGGTGCTCGCGTTCCTCGAGAAGGATTTCCCCAAGGACTTCAAGAAGGTCCGCTTTCCGGCCACCGCGGGCGTCGGCATCAAGCCGGTGAGCCGCGAGGGCACCGAGCGCCTCGTGCGCGCCGCGATCAAGTACGCGGTCGAGAACAAGCGCAAGAGCGTCACGTTCGTCCACAAGGGCAACATCATGAAGTTCACCGAGGGGGCCTTCATGCGGTGGGGCTACGCGCTTGCGCAGCGCGAGTTCGCCGACGCGACGTACACCTGGGACCAGTGGGAGAAGACCAAGGCCGCCGAGGGCGAGGACGCCGCGAACGCCGAGCAGAAGGCGAACCTTGCGAAGGGCAAGGTCCTCGTCAAGGACGCGATCGCGGACATCACGCTGCAGCAGGTGCTGACGCGCGCGAAGGAGTTCGACGTCATCGCGACGCTCAACCTGAACGGCGACTACCTCAGCGACGCGCTCGCGGCGCAGGTGGGCGGCATCGGCATCGCGCCCGGCGGCAACATCAACTACATGACGGGCCACGCGATCTTCGAGGCGACGCACGGCACGGCGCCGAAGTACGCCGACCTCGACAAGGTGAACCCCGGCTCGGTCCTCCTGAGCGGTGAGATGATGCTCCGTCACATGGGCTGGAAAGAGGCCGCTGACCGGGTGATCAAGGGAATGGACGGAGCGATCGCGAGCAAGCGCGTGACGTACGACTTCGCCCGCCTTATGGAAGGGGCGACCGAAGTGAAGTGCTCGCAGTTCGGCGACAACGTCATCGAGCATATGTAAGGACGGCTCGTCACCGGCTTTGCCGAGCGTGGTCAAAACCTGACGGCACGTCACCGGCTTTGCCGGAGCGTGGTCAAAAAGAGGAAACTTCCCCATGCCCACCCGCAAGAAGATTGGTCTCATCGGAGCCGGCAACATCGGCGGCGAGCTCGCTCGCCTCTGCGCCAACGAGGAGCTCGGCGACGTGTTCCTCTTCGACATCGCGCCGAAAGAGAACTTCGCCAAGGGCAAGGCGCTCGACCTCGAGCAGAACGGCGCGGTCCTCGGCTACGACTCACACATCCGCGGCACGGCCAACTGGGCTGACCTAGAAGGATCCGACGTCCTCGTCATCACCGCGGGCATCCCGCGCAAGCCCGGGCAGTCGCGCGACGACCTCGTGGCGACCAACCTCCCCATCATCCGCGACGTCGCCAGCAACGCGAAGAAGGTGTGCCCGAGCGCGTTCGTCATCGTCATCAGCAACCCGCTCGACGCGATGGTCTACGAGTACAAGCGCGTCGTCGGCGCGCCCAAGGGCCTCGTCGTCGGGATGGCGGGCGTGCTCGACAGCGCCCGGTTCCAGCTGTTCCTCGCGCGCGAGGCCGGCGTGAGCGTGAAGGACGTCCGCGCGATGGTCCTCGGCGGCCACGGCGACGACATGGTTCCCGTCCTGTCGATGACGACGATCAACGGCGTCCCCGTGTCCTCGCTGATCGCGAAGGACAAGCTGGACAAGATCGTCGAGCGCACGCGCAAGGGCGGCGGCGAGATCGTCAACCTGATGGGCACGAGCGCGTACTACGCGCCGGCGTCGAGCGCGGTCGCGATGGCGAAGGCCTACCTGCGCGACGAGAAGCGCCTGCTCGCCTGCGCCGCGTACCTGGACGGCGAGTACGGGTACAAGGATCTGTTCATGGGCGTGCCGGTCGTCATCGGCGGCAAGGGGGTCGAGAAGATCCACGAGATCCCGCTGACCGCCGAGGAGAAGGCGATGCTCTCCAAGAGCGCCACCAGCGTTCAGGCCGTCGTCGACATCTGCAAGAAGGGGTAGAGGAGACGACCCCGACGGGGCGGACCCGCTACCGGCCCAGTGCCTTCAGTCCGAAGAAGATGACGAGGGCGCCGAAGATGCCTCCGCCGAACAGGAGGTAGAGAAGAGCCCAGCCGGCAGCGAGGACGGGGGAGTGCATCGCGAGTTCGTTCATGTCCGATGCGTCAAGCAAGGAGCCTGCCGGGACCGCGGTCGACGCCGGGCGGTCCCGCCCCCACGCGCCTGTCTGGCACACCGCGTTGCTCGTCGCGCTGATCGTCGCGGTGGCTCTCGCCGGTACGCTGCTCGAGCACGCGGCGCCCGCATCGACTCCGTCCCGTCCGGGGTCGCGCTTCGGGGCGTACGCCCCGCTGCTCGTCGTCGAATGGGGACTTCTCGCGTACGTATCTCGCGTCGGCCGACCCCCGGGCACCCTTGCGCTGCTGCTGGGCAAACGCTGGGGCAGCGTGAGGCGCGCGTGTGGCGACCTTGTGGTCGCGCTGGCGATCTTCGCGATCATCGAGGCGCTCGAATGGGGCTGGGCACGTGCGACCGGATCGGGACGCGCGGAGGCCGCGGCGGCGCTTCTGCCCAGGACCGCCGCGGAACGCGCGGCGTGGATGTTCGTCGCCGCCAGTACGGCCTTCTGCGAGGAGGTGACCTACCGGGGGTACCTGCGGACGCAGCTCGCGTTCTTCACGCGTCGGACATGGATCGGGATCGCGCTGCAGGCGGTGCTCTTCGGCGTCGCTCACGTTGATCAGGGAGTGGCCGCGGCGTCGCGCGTAGCTGCGTACGGAGCCATCCTCGGCGTCGCGGCGGATCGCAGAGCCAGCCTGCTTCCCGGGGCCATCGCCCACGTCGCCGTCGATGCCCTGCCCGGTCTGCTCGGATGACGTCGAAAAATTTGCCCGGGATGTGCGGCACGCGCGATAGGGAGTGCATCCCCGCATGCACCGCCGCGCGTTCCTCGCGGCCCTCGCCGCCGCACCATTCCTTCCGGTCGTTGTCGCTCGTTCCGCCCGAGCGCAGAGCGCGTCGCGCCTGAAGAGCATCGCCCGCGACGCTCGCGGAACGACGCTCTGGCTCGCGCTCGAGCACGCGCCGTTCGCGGGCGGCGGCTATCGAGACGACACCGTCATCGTCTTCGTCCCTGCGCACTACCGCTACCGGGACGACGACGAGGGCGTCGCCACGCTCGTCCACTTCCACGGTCACAACACCACGGCAGAGCGGGCGCTGGCGACCCACGAGCTTCGCGAACAGCTCGCGGACAGCAAGCAGAATGCGCTCCTGGTGGTCCCGCAGCTGGCGGTGCTCGCGGCGGATTCGTCGTGCGGCCGGCTGGAGTCGCCGGGGGGGCTGGCGCGGCTGCTCGCCGAGGCCGTCCCCACCGCAGCCCGCGAGGGCGGGATGACGCTGGGCGACACCGCCTTTCCCGTCGGCTCGCCGCTCGGGACCGTCTGCCTGTCGGCACACTCCGGCGGCTACCACGCCGCGGCGTGTTGCCTGCGCGCCGGCGGCGTCGACGTCCGCGAGACCTACCTCTTCGACGCCCTCTACGCGGACCTCGACGCGTTCCACGATTGGGTGATCGCTCGCCGCGGGGAGCCGCTGCACCGGCGGCACAAGCTCGTCAGCTATTTCACCGAGGGCGGCACGACCGAGGCGAACAACGCGGCCCTTCGCGCTCAGCTCGAACACGCGGGGGTGCTCGTCGCGCAGGAGCTGAGCGAGGGCGATCTCTCGCGCCACGACCTCTCGCACGCGGAGGCGGTCTTCGTTCGCACGGGCCTTTTCCACTCGGCCGTGACGTGGGAGACCAACGCGCTACGCGATGTCCTGTATGCGTCCGCGCTCCCACGGCACGTGTCGAGCTCCTGGTTCGCCCGCAAGACCGGTGCGCGCCCGATCGAGCGCAGGCGATAGGTGACCTCAGCGGCCGTGCGGGTGATGCACGGACGCGCCGCTCTCCCCGCGGGCCCGGGCCTCGGCGGTCTCGCGCGAGACGATCTTGTTGAACCGGGTCGACGGGTCGTACACGAGCGCGAGCCCGTTCTCGTCGAACGCGTTGAACCAGTCGTCCCAGCCGATGTCGCGCAGGTGCTCGTCGTGCGCCTGGGGTGCTTCCGGGAACATCAGGCGGATCATCCCGGGGTCGCTCTTGCCGCCCGTCCCGACGACGCACGCGGGCTTGCCACCGTGCTCCTCGGCCCATCGCCGGATCTCGTCGTGGTCCGTGCTCGTCTTGCTCGCCATTCTCCACCTCTCGACGATGCTCGTCGCAAGACGCGTGCTCGTCGCAAGACGCGTGCTTGTTTGCGTAGCCTCTTCGAGCCGTCGTTGAAGAGTTGCGGACGGAAACCTGGGCAACGTGCGGCTCGACCGGGCGAAGGCCGGCCGCGGCCGCGAGTGCATGTGCTAGGTTTCCGCCCGCATGAAGATCCACGAGTACCAGGCGAAGCAGATCTTCGCGCGATACGGCCTGCCGATTCCACGCGGCTACGCCGCGTCGAGCGTCGAAGAAGCGGAAGCGGCCGCGAAGAAGCTGACCCAGGAGACGGGAAGTCCGATCGTCGTCGTCAAGGCGCAGATCCACGCCGGCGGTCGCGGCAAGGGCGGCGGCGTGAAGGTCGCGAAGTCCGGCGCCGCCGAGGCGCGCGAGCTCGCGCAGCGCATCCTCGGGATGCAGCTCGTCACCCACCAGACGGGTCCCGAGGGCCAGAAGGTGCGCCGTCTCTACGTCGAGCAGGGCCTCGACATCGCCCGCGAGCTTTACCTCGGCGTGGTCATCGACCGCGACCGTCGCCGCGTCGCGTTCATGGCTTCGACCGAGGGTGGCGTCGAGATCGAGAAGGTCGCCGCCGAGGCGCCCGAAAAGATCCACACGATCCACGTCGATCCGGCGATCGGGCTGGCCGCCTACGAGGCGCGCCAGCTCGCGTTCGCCCTGGGGCTCGGCTCCAAGGAGACGCTCCCCAAGTTCGCGAAGTTGATGTCCGCGCTGTACGAGGTCGTGGTGCGTGAGGACTGCTCGCTCTGCGAGATCAACCCCCTCGTCGTGACGAAGCAGAACGACATCGTCGCTCTCGACGCCAAGATCAACCTCGACGACAACGCCGAGTTCCGCCACCCGGAGTGGAGAGAGCTCGAAGACAAGGACGAGGAAGATCCCGTCGAGCTCGAAGCGAAAGCCGCGGGCCTGAACTACGTCTCACTCGACGGCAACGTCGGTTGTCTGGTGAACGGCGCAGGCCTCGCCATGGCGACCATGGACATCATCAAGCACTTCGGCGCCGGCCACGGCGTCGCTCCCGCGAACTTCCTCGACGTGGGGGGCGGAGCCAACCAGGAGCAGGTCACCAAGGCCTTCACGATGATCCTCAAGAGCCCCAAAGTCCGGGCGATCTTCGTGAACATCTTCGGCGGCATCATGAAGTGCGACGTCATCGCGAACGGCGTCGTCGCCGCGGCGCGACAGCTGGGGCTCAAGGTGCCGCTCGTCGTGCGCCTCGAGGGCACGAACGTCGAGCTGGGGCGAAAGATCCTGAGCGAGAGCGGGCTGGCGATTCAGGCCGCAGCGAGCATGGCCGACGGCGCCCAGAAGGTCGTGGCGGCGGTCCGTGGAGGTGGAAAGTGAGCGTCCTCGTAGGAAAGGACACGCGGCTCCTGGTGCAGGGCATCACCGGCAGCGCCGGCGCGTTCCACGCGAAGCAGATGATCGAGTACGGCACGCAAATCGTCGCGGGTGTCACCCCGGGACGAGGCGGCGAGAAGTTCGAGGCATCCGGCGGCGCCGTCCCCGTGTTCGACACGGTCGCGCAGGCCGTGAAGGCCACCGGGGCCAACGCGAGCTGCATCTTCGTTCCGCCGCCCGGCGCGGCCGACGCCATTCTCGAGGCCTTCGACGCCGGGCTCCCGCTCGTCGTCTGCATCACCGAGGGGATCCCCGTCGTCGACATGCTGCGGGTCCGCCGCGTGCTCGAGGGGTTGCAGGGCAAGACGCGCCTCATCGGCCCGAACTGCCCGGGCATCATCACGCCGGGCGGCTGCAAGATCGGGATCATGCCCGGCCACATCCACAAGCCGGGACACATCGGCGTCGTCTCGCGTTCGGGGACGCTCACGTACGAAGCCGTCGGTCAGCTCACGACGCTCGGGATCGGTCAGTCGACGTGCATCGGCATCGGCGGCGATCCGGTTGGGGGAATGGACTTCGTCGATGTCCTCGAACTTTTCCAGGCGGATCCGAACACGCACGGAGTGATCCTCATCGGCGAGATCGGCGGCGGCGCCGAGGAGCGAGCCGCCCTGTTCCTCCGCGAGAAGATGAAGAAGCCGGTCGCCGCCTTCATCGCAGGGACGACCGCCCCGCCCGGCAAGCGCATGGGGCACGCCGGCGCCATCATCGCGGGCGGCAAGGGGACCGCCGCCGAGAAGATTCGCGCGCTCGAAGCAGCCGGAGCACGCGTCGCCCCGACCCCGAGCGACATGGCCGGCACGCTAGCATCGATGATGAAGTAGGCCGCATCGATGATGAAGCACGCGTCGCTGCCTCGGTCTGCCGGGGCAAGGCCGGGCGATCTCGGTAGGACAGTTGCGCGCGGGCGAGTTTTCCCGTAAGAGTCCGCGCGCTTTTGCGATCACGAAGGGCAGGCTCATGACGGTCGAACGCACCCTCTGCATCATCAAGCCCGACGCCGTTGAGAAGCGCAAAGTCGGCGCCATCTTGCAACGCATCGAGGAGGGCGGTTTCCGCATCCTCGCGCTTCGAATGACACATCTTTCCCGTCGCGAGGCGGAGGGGTTCTACGAGGTGCACCGGCAACGGCCGTTCTTCGGGGAGCTCGTGCAGTTCATGACCCGATCCCCGGTCGCCGTCGCCGTGCTCGAGCGAGAGAATGCCGTCGTCGGTTGGCGAGATCTCATGGGGGCTACCGACCCCACTAAGGCTGCGGCCAACACCATCCGCAAGCTGTTCGGCTCGAACGTCGGGGAGAACGCGACGCACGGGTCGGACTCGGTGGACAACGCGAAGCGGGAGATCGCGTACTTCTTTCCGGGGGCGGAGGTTTCTCCCGCGCCTTGATATCGCCGTGGCCGGTGCCAGAGCGCACCGGCGGTCATTCGAAGACGACGCGGGGGATGGCGCGTCGGCCGAGCACGGCGTCCCGCCGGACTTCGTGCCAGGCTGCACAGCAGCCATGAGGGTCCCCCAATGTCGTCGGAGAGCCACGATCGAAAAGACGAGCCGGGCGAGTCGAGCGTCCCGGCTTCGCGCTCCACGGAGCGCATCAGCTCCCGCGCGCCCTCGGCGTGGGGAGCCGCGCGAGACGCTCTCGCCGCGATTCACAACCTCGAGGCCCTTCTTCGCAGCGAACGCGTGGAGCCGCGGACCATCCGCGACCTCGTCCCCGAGCTTCGCGCGGGCGCCGGGGTGCTGCGCGACGCGTTCGAAAAGGCCCGCGCGGCGGGCGATGCTGCGGCGTCGGTAGGCGCGTACGGCTCGGAGAAGGTCGTCGCGCTCGAGCAGCTGCTCGACCGCGCGGCGTCTCTGTCCGATCCGCGCGACCAGCTGGCGGGTCGCGCCCGCGCGCTCGAGGAGGAGCTGGAAGCGGCGGCCGACTTGCTCGCCGTGCTCGAACGCGCGTCGGTGCCGTCACCGACAGAGGTGAGCGCCGAGCTGCTCGTGCGCGAGACCGGGCGTCTCTGGGGAAGCGGGAGGGGCCGCGAGGTGTCCGTGCGCCTCGACGCGCCCCCGCCCGATGGAGCCGTGACGACCGACCCGTACGTCGCCGGTCCGCTGCTTGCGCTCCTCGTCGCGCGGGTGCATGCGGCGGGGGCGCGCGTCGTCGTCGTGCGAGCGCGTTGTACGTCCACGCAGGTCACGTTTCATGTGGGGCCGGGCGATTCCTCCGACGCGGTCCGCCCGGCCATCGCGATGCGCGTCATGCCCAGCATTCCGCCCACCGCGCAGGCCGCGCGGCGCGTGGCCGAGCAGCTCGGCGCATCGCTCGAATGGCACGAGGCGAGCGGATCGCTGGCGCTCCCGCTCGCCGCCGCAGGTTGACAGGCGGCACCGGGCGTTGGAAAAGGTGTGGGAGCGCCCGAAATGAGCCTCCACGACAATCTCCGCCCTCGCATCGAAAAGGCCTTCGCCGACCGCAAGCTCCTCGCGGATCCCGACCATCAGTACGCGGTCGAGGGCGCGATCACGGCCCTCGATCGAGGGGAGCTGCGCGTCGCTTCGCCCCCGGAGGCCGAGGGCGGCGAATGGACCACGCACGCGTGGGTCAAAGAGGCGATTTTGCTCTTTTTCGCGCTCCGGAAGGTCGAGCGCATCGAAGCGGGCGCGCTGCTCTTTCAGGACAAGATTCCCGTCAAGCGCGACCTCGAGGGGGTGCGTGTCGTGCCGCCCGGCGTGGTTCGCTACGGCGCATACCTCGAGCCCGGCGCCATCGTGATGCCCGGTTACGTCAACATCGGCGCGCGCGTCGGCGCCGGGACGATGGTCGATACCTGGGCCACCGTGGGCTCGTGCGCGCAGATCGGGCGCGACTGTCACCTGGCGGGCGGCGTGGGCATCGGTGGCGTTCTCGAGCCGCCGGGGGCCCAGCCGGTCATCGTGGAAGACGGCGCGTTCATCGGCTCGCGCGTCGTGGTGGTCGAGGGGATGCGCATCGGTCGCGAGGCGGTCATCGGCGCGGGCGTCGTCTTGACCTCGTCGACCGCCATCCTGGACGTCACCGGTCCGCAGGTCGTCGAGCACCGCGGCTACGTACCGCCGCGCAGCGTGATCATCCCCGGCGTCCGTCAGAAGAAGTTCCCCGCGGGCGAGATGGGCGTGCCCTGCGCGCTCATCATCGGCAAGCGCACCGAGAATACGGACCGGAAGGTGAGCCTGAACTCGGCGCTGCGCGATTTCGGCGTCGCGGTCTGAAGCGATGCTCGACGAGACGCTCCTCTGGCTCTGTTCCATTCCGTCGCCCATCGGCGAAGAGCGTGCCCTGTGCGACGCCGTGGAGGCTCGGCTCGGGAAGTTGCCGCTGGCGGAGCCCGTCCGCCGTTACGGCGACTCCATCGTGGTCCCCGTCACGCGCGTGGCCGGGGGACCACACGTGGCTCTCGTCGGTCACCTCGACACCGTGCGCACCGAGAACGGTCCCGCCCGCATCGAGGGCGGGCGCTGTTATGGCGCGGGGGCGAGCGATATGAAGAGCGGCCTCGCCGTCATGATCGCCGCCGCGGAGACGCTCGAGCTCTCCCGCCTGGCGTGCAGCCTGACGCTCGTCTTCTACGCGCGCGAGGAGGGGCCGTTCGCCGAGAACGAGCTGGGTCCGGTGCTCGAGCGCGATCCCGACCTGGCGCGGGTCGACCTCGCCGTGTGCATGGAGCCGTCGGACAACAAGCTGCACCTGGGATGCGTCGGCTCGATCCACGCGACCGTGACCTTCCAGGGGCGCACCGCACACAGCGCACGCCCGTGGGAGGGCGAGAACGCCATCACGGCCGCCGCCGCCTTCCTCGCCGAGGTGGGGGCGATGGGTCCCGTCGAGAGCGTCATCGACGGCCTGACCTACCGGACCGTGACGACCGTCACCCAGGCGCGCGACGGCGGTCGCGGGCGCAACGTCGTGCCCGACCGCTTCGTCCTCAACGTGAACCACCGCTTCGCGCCTGATCGCTCGCTCGAGGGGGCGAGCGCCTTCGTCCGCGAACTCGCTCGAGCTCGGGGGGTGCAGGCGCCGCCCACGATCGAGCTCACCGACCTCTCTCCTGCCGCGCAGCCCGGCGCCAGCCACCCGCTCGTTCGCGCGCTCGTCGCCGCCGGCGTCCGCACCGTCGAGCCGAAGCAGGCGTGGACCGACGTGGCGCGCTTCGCGCACCTGAACCCGGCGGTGGCCGCGGTCAATTTCGGGCCCGGCGAGAACGCGCAGGCGCACCAGAAGAACGAGTCGACGTCTCTTTCGCTCGTACACGACGGCTTCGCCATCGTGGCGCGCTGGCTTGCGTCGCTCGGCACGCGCCCATGACCGTCGGCCGTCTCTTGCCATGGGCGCTGCTCGGGGGCGCCGTCGTGGCGGCGTTCACGGTCGTACGCAGCACGCCCTCCCCTCCGCCCGAACCGTCGGGGCAGCCCCAGCCCGTAGATGGGCCGAGGCGGAGGCCCCCCGCGGCCGAGCCGGACGCCGCTCGCGACGCCGGCGAGATGAGCGCCGTCGAGTGGCGGGACTTCCATATCCACCTGGCCCACGAGCAATGCGAAGAGGGCGCGCGCATCTTGAACCGCCTGGAGGGTCGACCCGAGACCGACCCGCAGGCTTTGACGCGACTGTCGGTGTGCCTGAACATCGGCAACGTCGCCTGGTACAAGTGCATGCTGCGCGCGACGAGCGCCGACGACGCTCACGTCTGCGCCCATCGCTTCCTGAACCTGAGCAATCCACCGTAGGACGCGCACAGCTCAGGAAGGGTCGGAGCCGTCTGCGGCTGCGGACGAGTGCGCGTCGTCGGCCCACCACGCGGCGACGATGCAGGTCGGCGCGTCGCCGCCACCCGACTCGATCCGGAAGCGAACCGACTTGCACCCCGCCGCTTCGAGGGCGGCCTCGCATCCCCCGCTCACGTCGAGCCACATGTTCTGATCGAAGCCGTAGCACTCGCTGAACTCCACGCGCGCGTAGCCGCTACGGACCTCGGTCGCGTGGTACTTTCCGGGCCGGAGATAGGTCCCGAAGATGCGCGCTCCCGCGCGGAGCACCTGGCCTGGCGAGACGAAGCGCGCGAAGGCTCGATAGATCCCCCTGAGATCGCGCCGGGTCATCTCCTGCCCCATGATTCGCGCCAGGGACGGTTCGCCCGTTGCGCGGGCGCCGGCTCGATGCAATTCGCGCTTCCAGGACACGGGGCACCATTGCGACGCGGTGATCCGGCCGCCCGCCAAGGAATCCCGAAGGCCCGGGCTGAGCAGCGAGAGCATCTTGCTTGCCGCGTCGTCGCCCCGGATCGAAGCAAGCACGAGGGGGTAATTGCGCAGCGAGATGCCCTTCATCTCGCTCTCGAGTTGCTCTTCGCGCAACGGGCTCGCCCCCATCGAATCGAGATCGTATCGCGACGGGTTGGAGGAAACAAACAAGCAAGTCGGCGGCCGGAGGTCATGACGGGCCCACGGCGACCGCGATTCGGGACACTATCTGGCCCTGCTCGACGCATAGCGTCTATGCTCACGGGCTGTTTCCGGCCTACCGACCCGTCGGGGACGAGGAGGAGAGCATGGTGCGAGGATGGCGATGGTTCGCTGTATCGTCGATGACGTGCGTTCTGTCGGGTTGCCCTCACAAGCAGGCCGCGACGGCGGACGCAGGCCCCGAGGACAGCGGCGCCACGGCTGCCGTCGAAGCCGCCGCCGCCGCCCCCCTCGCAGCGAACGAAGCCGCGGTGACCCGCTACCCCGACGAGTCGGCGGTCAACGGCACTTCCCAGACGGTGCGCTGGCCGGTCGCCAATGTCCGCACACAAGCCAGCGCCGCGGGCGGGGATCTCGTCGCCGCGATCAAGTCCGGCACCGAGGTGCAGAAGATCGCCGAGCACCAGGCCTATTCGCTCGTCGTGTTCGCGGACCCGACCGACTCGTCGCGGAAGGACATGGGGTGGGTGAGCGATGCCGTCTTCGCTCCCGAGCCTGCGCACAAGCGGGTGCCCGCGCACTGCGGTGGCGGGCAGGTCGCGATCCTTCTGCCGGCCGGGGAGGAGACGTGCGTCACGACGTGCACCCAGGATTCGACGTGCCCGAAGGGCGAGGTGTGCAACGGCTCGGGCGTCCTCTCTGTGAACGGCTCGGCCGGCGCGGCGACGAAGTTTTGCGGACCCCACGCCGGCGGCGCGCCGTCGCCCGTCACGCCCGGGAAGCCGCTCGACTGGAGGCCCGAGAAGGGCCAGTGTCCGGCGGGCTACGGCCCGTGCGGAGCGATGTGCCGCCTGCAATGCAGCAAGGACCCCGATTGCGGCGGCGGAGCGCATTGCCAGGGCGGGTTCTGCCTGGCGCCCGGCAAGGCTGCGTGCGCGAAGTAGGGCCCCGGCGGTAGCACCCCGTAAGAACGAGACTTCTTCCCGTGTTGCCTGCGGCGCCCGGGTCCTGGGGCTAAACTAGTTCTCGTCCGAGAAGGTACGCGAGCGCGTTCTTGGCGCCGGCCGCGGCAAG
>CALKVG010000241.1 GCA_937998045.1 uncultured Myxococcales bacterium | reverse complement strand
ATTTCTGCCTGTCTCGTGGGCTCGGAGATGTGTATAAGAGACAGCCCCGCCGCCGACGAGGCCGATCGGCCCGCCGAACGTCGCTGCGAGCAGGTCGTACCACTGGCGCACGAGGTCCAGCGTGGGGGCGACGACGATCGTACTGCGCTTCTTGGCGTCGATGGCGAGGAGCGCCACGTGGCTCTTGCCGGAGCCCGTCGGCAGGACGACCACGCCGCGGCCGCGATGCCCGATCCACGCCGCGAGCGCCTCGCTCTGGTAAAAGCGCGTCTCCCGGTGCACGCGCGTGGCGCATGCGAGCTCGGAGTAGGCGCGCGCCGTGTCCTCGTAGGGCGTCTTGGAGGCGACGAGCGCGCGGACGACCTCGGCGTAAGCGACGCCGGGTGCGCGGTGGCAGCGCGTGCGGTCGTCCCATACGCATCCCGGCGGCAACGCGACGGCCTCGGGCCACCTGCGGAGCTCCAGCGTGCCGGACGCGAAGGCGACGGAGACCACGGGCCTACCGCTATCACACCTGGGGGGCCGAGGCGGAGGGCGCCCAACGTGGTTCCCGCATGAGCGGGGCGAGCCGGCGAGTCGCCCTCCGGGCCCCGCCTGTAAGTGCATGACAGAGTGGCGCGTTCGGCCGTACTCTCGTGGGGCTTTCTCCGGTTGGGGGAGCGCGCAGTCGGGGTCGAACGGGAGAACGGGTTGAGAAGAAGCGTTCATGGCCGGCCTGCGAACATTCGGTTCGCCTCGGGCGCTGCGATGGTCTTGGTGTCTCTCGTCTCGTCGTACGGCGAAGCCGCGGGGGGCGACTCGCCGGACAATCCCCTGTCGGTCGATGTTCACGCGTTCGTGAGCCAGGGGTTCATCCTGACGACCCACATTGCGTGTCGGCGGCACGATGGAGGCGCTCCATCTCGACGCGACCGCGTTCATCGGGACATCGACGTCCGTCACCTTGCCGAACGACACTCTGGCGTGGCTCGCTTCCACCGAATACGTCGCCGACAACCTGACTCTCACCGCCGAATACGGGCGCGGACACTCGTCGCAGGGGACGAGCAACGCGATGATCCAGCCACCGATCTCGACGACGAGCGAGGGGGGATACGCGATGGTCACGTACCGCGTGGCGCCGTGGTTCGTACCAGGGTCGTATTACTCGCTCCTCTTCCCCGACGTTCACAACCGCGACGGCCGCGCCAACGTGCAACACGACGTGGCTCTGACGCTGCGATTCGATATCAACGTACACTGGCTCGTTAAGCTCGAGGGGCATTTCATGTCCGGCACCGCGGGCCTGGCCAATCCGCTGCGCGTCGGCCCCTTGCCGAGCAGCGCGGATCCAAACTGGGGCGCCTTCTTCGCGAAGACGACCGCTTACTTCTGAGGCGACCGATGCGCCCGTCAACCGTGCTCGCCGTCACGCTGACGCTGATGCCGCTGACAGGTGGCGCCGGCGCGCGCGCCGACTCGGGTCAGCCCGCATATTCGATCATCGTCAATCCCAACAACCCGGAGACCACGGCCGACCGGGAGTTTCTCGCCGACGCGTTCCTCAAAAAGATCACGACGTGGCCGACCGGCGCGGCAATACATCCCGTGGATCTGCCTTCAAGCTCGCCGGTTCGCCGTCAATTCTGCGAGGAGGTGCTCCATCGCTCCGTCGAGGAAGTGAAGAGCTACTGGCAGCAGCGAATCTTCGCCGGTCGCGAGGTGCCGCCGCCCGAACTCGACACCGACGACGAGGTCGTGACTTACGTCCTCAAGCACGACGGAGCGATCGGATATGTGTCGCGTGACGCGAAGCTCAATGGTGCGAAGGTGCTCGGCGTGCGGTGAGGCTGCACGATGCATCTGACCTTTCGCGCCAAACTGATGGCCATCGTAGGGCTGGCGGCGCTCGCCTTCCTCCTCCTGATCGCCGCCGGGACGTTCATCGGGGCGGGGGTGGAGCTGCAGCTCCGGACGATCCAGAGCCGCCACCTGCCGAAGGTGGAGCTCAAGCCGCAGCTGGACGCGCAGTTCGACCGGATTCGCCGCGAATTTCAGGACGCCGTCGCCATGCGCGATACCGACGAGCTGGCGGCGGTCGTCGCCCTGAAGGAGCGCTTTCTGGGGCAACTCCAAGGTGCCGGCGACGCGGTCGACCCCGCGGACGCCGCGGCGCTGCGCTCAGCGCTGGAGGACTACCTATCCTCCGCGCGTGACGTCTCGCGACGGCTGATCGTGGGCGAAACCGGTGAGGCGGTGGTGACTGCCGTGAGTGCGATGCAGGCAAAGCAGACGCGCGTCGCGGAGGCCATCGCACGGGCCGCGGCGCTCGATCGGAGCGAGTTGGCCGGTGCCTTCGCGGCGGCCGCCCGGGCCGAAAGGCTCGCCCGGTGGTACCAGTTCGCGATCAGCGTCGCGTGCCTGGTCTCCGTGATCGCGATCTCGATGGCGTTGAGCCGGGGCGTTCTCCGGTCGATGAGCGAGCTTTCGCGAGGCTTCGAGCGGTTCGGCAAAGGGCAGTTCGGTCACCCCATCCGGGTAGAGACGCGCGACGAGCTGGGGGAGGTAGCCCGCGAGGCCAACCGCATGGCCGCGAGCCTGGAGCGCGTCGAGCGTGAGCGCGCACGCGCCGAGGCGGCCCTTCACCTCTCCAACAGGGAGCTGGAGGCCCTCAGCTACTCGGTGGCGCACGACCTCAGGGCGCCGCTCCGGGGCATCAACGGCTTCAGCCATGCGCTCCTCGAGGATTGGGGCGACCAGCTGGACGCGGAAGCCAGGGATTATCTGCAGCGAATCGCCGCGGGCGCGCAGCGTATGGGCGAGCTCATCGACGCTCTCCTCACGTTGTCCCGCGTTACCCGTACCGAGCTGCGCCGAGAGACGGTCGATCTGACGCGCCTCGCCGAGGCTGTCGTGTCGCAGCTTCGCCACGTCCAACCGGACCGCGTCGTCGACTTCGTCAACCAACCCGGGGTATCCGCTCACGGCGATCCAACGCTGTTGCGCGCGGTCCTGGAGAACCTGCTCGGGAACGCGTGGAAGTTCACCGCCAACCGCGAGGGCGCCCGCATCGCGTTCGGAGCGGCGACCAAGGACGGTGAGCTCGTCTACTCCGTTGGGGACAACGGCGCTGGTTTCGACATGGACTACGCTCAGAAGCTCTACAAGCCGTTCCAGCGACTGCACAGCGCCACGGAGTTCGCCGGCACCGGAATCGGCCTCGCCACCGTCCAGCGCATCGTGCACCGCCACGGTGGCCGCATCTGGGCAGACGGTGCGATCGGTGAGGGGGCGACGTTTCAGTTCACGATACCATCGCTCGGGGAAGGACCGACGTCATGAGCAATCGGCCGATTTTGCTGGTGGAGGACAATCGCGACGACGAAATCCTCACTCTGCGCGCCCTCAAGAAGAACAACATCCTCAACGAGGTGATCGTCGCTCGCGACGGCGTCGAGGCGCTCGATTACCTCTTCGGCACAGGCGCGCACGCCGGCAGGGACGTAAACGTCATGCCGCAGGTCATCCTCCTCGATTTGAATCTGCCGAGAGTCGGCGGCCTGGACGTACTCCGGCGCATCCGCGCCGAGGACCGCACGAAACTCCTCTCAGTGGTCGTCCTCACCTCTTCGAAAGAAGAAGAGGACATCATCCGAAGCTACTCGCTCGGGGCGAACAGTTTCGTCCGCAAACCAGTCGAGTTCGAGGAATTCATTCAAGCCGTCAAGACGCTGGGCCTTTACTGGCTGCTCCTAAATGAGAGTCCTCCCCCGGGGCGCACGCAAGCCTAGACGGTGATCACGGCGGAAGCCGCCGGTAGACAGGTTGTCGTGCACCGCAATGGCAACCTTCAGGCTGTCTCTTATACACATCTCCGAGCCCACGAGACAGGCAGAAATCT
>CALKVG010000240.1 GCA_937998045.1 uncultured Myxococcales bacterium | reverse complement strand
CTCATGACCGGCGTCCTAGCGTTCGGTCAGGCGTACGTCGCATCGATCGGCATCGCGGCGACCAGCGCCCATCTAGGCGACGCGAACCTGTGGATTCCCGTGCTCGGGCCATGGCTCGACCTGGGCGCGCGCCCGAGCTGCCCGAGCATCACCGACTGCGGGACGGAGAACGGCAACCGGGTCCTGCTCGTCGCCGACGGCATCCTCCAGACCTTCGGCGCCTTCCAGATCGTCGGCGCGTTCGCGTGGCCGGAGACCGTCGGCATCCCCGCGATGGCCACGGCAAGAGGCGCCTCCGTCTCGCTCGTGCCGACCCGGATGGGTCACGACGGGTACGGGCTTTCCGGCGTCGGACGATTCTGAGCCCCTTGCGCGTCATCCCTCGTCCGAGCGCGCTGGCGCGGCTGCAAGACTTCCACTCCGAGCTCGCGCTCGCGGATGGCCTCGAGCGCTGACGCCCGCCCGCGCCTCGAGACGCGTCCGGCGCGCGACCGTGCTGCACCTCCAGGCTGTCGGGATGGAGCTACTCTCGATGCCCAGCCATGGCCGACCGCGTGTACAAGAAAGAAGAGGCAGACGCGATCCTCGCACGCGCCATCGAGCTGCAGGGCCACGGCGAAGCGACGCCCCACGCGGAGCTCGTGGCGACCGCACGCGAGATCGGCGTCGCGCCCGAAGCGATCGAGAAGGCCGCCGCGGAGGTGCTCGGGCGCCGGCGGGACGACCACGCGCTGCGCGCCCTCCGCGCCAGGCAATGGCGCGGGTTCTTCGTGCATCTGGTGCCCTACGTCTGCGTGGGGATGCTGCTCGGGTTCATCAACGTCGCGACGGGCGGCTTCCCGTGGGCGGTCATCCCGATGCTCGGCTGGGGCATCGGCCTCGCCTCCCACCTGCTGGCCGTCGCCCTACCCGACGAGGAAAAACTGAGGCGGCGGGTCGCGCGACTCCAAGAGCGCGAGCGCGGGCGCACCGCAGCGCTGCGCGTGGACGCAGAGGCGTCGGAACGCGAGCCGAGCGGTGGGCGCATGCGCGTCCGGCCGGGCGTCGAGGCTACGGCGACCGGTGAGACTTACGACGCACACGACGAGGCCGACGCCGAAATGGAGGAAGCGCTACAGAAGGGCTCGCGCCGCGGGTGACGTCCGCGGCTCCGCCTCTCTCGACGAACGGCCGTCCGGACGATTCGGGCCGTCAGCCGTACGTCGGCCGCTGCGGCCAGCCGGCCGGCGAATCCTCCCAGTCCTCCTGGCGCCCGTAAGGCGTGAGATCGAGGATGCTGTGGACGAAGACCAGCCGGTCCACCCCTCGCGCCTTCGTCGAGTAGGTGCGGTACACGTCCTCTCCATCGCGCAGGAACACGTTCAGGGCGAAGCCGCGGCCGGCGCCGCAGTCCTCCGAGAACGACGTGCCGCGCGACGAAACGAACGGCAATGTCCAGCCCATCCGAGCCTTGTACGCCTCGATCTGGGCAAGCGGCATGTTCGAGACGGTCGCCCAGCTCACGCCGCGCTCGGCCAGCGCAGCCAGCGCCGCGGGGGGGACGTTGTTCGTGAACTTCGTGCAGCTCGGACAGTAACGGTCCGCGCCGTTGTCCATGAACTGGTAAGCGACGAGCTGTCCCCTTCCCTCGAACAGGTCGACGAGCGTCTTCTTACCGGCCGGTGTGTCAAACGAGTACGTCCCGAACTTCACCATCGGGAGGCGGCGACGCCGCGCCGCGAGCGCGTCGAGCGCGCGGGTCGCCTCCTTCTCGACGCTGAGCAGCTCGTCGCGGGCCTGCTGCCACTCCTCGGCCGACGCGATCCTCGGTTTCTCCATGGGGCGATTGTGGATCACGGCATGGGGTCTAGCCAGCCGCCGCGACCGACACGCGCGCCGTGAGCGCGCCGCGCCCGGGCCGGCCGAGGCGCCGCGAGTCACTGCGGGACGATTCGCGCGCTGAGAATCCGATCCAGCTTCGGGAACTCGCGGTCGAGGTACGCGTTTCCCTCGGTCTCGATGCGATGCTGGTCGGGTCCCGCGCCGTTCGGGGCGCCCTCGCCGTAGCCCTTGTACAGGTCGTCGACGACCTCCATGCCGCGGGCGACTTTGCCGAAAGGTGCGAAGCCGGATGCATCGAGTCCCGGGTGGTTCTCGAACGAAACGAAGATCTGCGTCGCGCTCGAATTGGGCTCCCCGGTTCGGGCGAACGAGACGAACCCGCGGAGGTTCGATTGCACCGGCGGATCGTCCGCGAACGAGGCGTGTCGCCACTTGGCGGTGACCTGCGGATCGCCGGGAATGCCGAACTGCGCCATGAAGTCGGGGATGGCACGGAAGAAGCGGTTGTCGTCGTAGAACCCGAGCTTCACGAGATTGTAGAAGCGGTCCGCGCCGTTGGGTGCCCAGGCGCGGTGCACTTCGACGACGAAGTCGCCCTTGCTCGTCGTGAAGTCCGCGAAGAAGACCTCCGGCGCCCGCGCGATAGCGAGCGAGGGGTCCAGCTCCTCCGGCGCGTGGTGAGTCGCCGGCGGCAAGGCGAGCTGGGAGGCGCTGGAGGCGACGGCGGGCGCAATGGGTTCGTGGGGAAGCGGGGTCGGCCCGGAGCCGCAGCCCACGAGCGTGGCAAGAGCTACCGCGGCGGCGAGAGGGGTACGGCGGGTCATCGTGCCGACGAAGGGTAGTCGATTGGTGCGCCCGTGCGGGAGGCTCGCGTCGCACCAGATGTGTACGAGCTCCATCGCGCTCGCGCTCCGAGGGTGGGACTCCGGATGTGGCGCAAGCTGCTCACGGTGAAGTGGGAGTATCCGGCGCCCGCGCTACTGCAAGACCGCGACCGTCATGCTCCACGGCGGCAAGGTGACACTCGGCATCGACGAGACGCTGCCGAGCGACTCGCTCACCGGCGCGGTCCATACGTTCTGCTGCGAGTCGTCGTACTGCGCCTTGCCGTAGGTCGTGGTCGATGCGACGAAGGACGTGCGCGGTGCATTCGTGAGATCCAGGCTCACCGTCGTGCTCGCGCTCTCGTCGAGATTGAAGAGGAAGAAGGCATATCCGGTGCCCTGGGTCGCGGCGTAGGCCCGCACGTTCACGAGTGACGAGCCGACCGTGGTCCGGAGCATCGAGTTGCCGGGGACGGCGAACTTGGACAGAAGCTGGGCCGCGCGGCCGGTCGGGAAGGGCGTGCCGGTCGGGACATTGTTGCAGCCATCGGAGAGCTCATTGTACGAGCCGAACATCTGGAAACCGTACAGCGACGCAGCGTTGCTGTTCGTCGAGCAGCCGCCACCGATTCCGATGAACCACGTGAGCATCTGCGCGCCGCCGTTCAGGAGCTCGCCGAACGCCATCCCGGCGAACAAGCCATTGACGATGGATACGGACTGCTTGCCAGGGTTGAACGGGACGGAGTTGTACTCGCCCAGCAGGATCGGCGTGTCCGCCTTGCCGACCGCGGCGAGCTCGGTCTTCAGATTCTGGATCGCCGACGTGATCCCCGGCGCTGCCTGCTGCAAGAGATAGCTGTCCGACTCGGAGCCCGGCTGCTGCCCCGTATAGTCGTGGAGCTCGACGTAGTCGAACGGCGCCGTCGAAAGGACAGCCTGGTCCCACGCCGCCGCGCCATCGACGACGACACCGACCTGCGCGGTCGGATCTGCGGCCTTCATGAGCGCGTAATACCCGCTCGAGCCCGCGATCGCGTTGGCGTACGTGGTCGCGTCGTTCTTCTTCGCGTGGAGATCGTACTCCCACGATCCGTACACCTCGTTGCCGACCGTGAAGTGGTGCGCGCTGTACCCGTTGGTCTTGGCGTTGGCGACCCAGGCGGCCGCCTCGCTCGGATCGCCGCCGCCGTTGCAGGCCGCGTTCGAGCCGTAGTTGGCCGTGACGACGACCTCGAATTGGCCGGGACCGACCACATCCTTCATGAAGTTTTCCCACGTGCTGTTCGGGTTGACGTAGGCACCGCACGTTTTTTGTGTCTCCCAGTGGTACTGGTCCGACGTCGATCCTCCCGGCCAGCGGATCAGGTGCACGCCTAGGCTCGCGACGTTCGCTTCGACACCCGGCTGCGTGATGTCGTACCAGGCCGCCAGGTTGGCCCCGAGCTGATTCGCCCCGATCGAGCCGAGAGGATTGGCGAGGTCGAGGGTGATGCTGCCGGCCGCCGTCGGTGGCTGCGAGGCTTCGGGCGCTGCGCCGTCGGGTTCCGCGGCGGATGGGGCGTCCGCCTGCGCCGCTGCTTCCGCGCCCGCCTCCCAAAGCTGCGAGCCGCCGTCGGAAGGCGGCCGAGTGCCGGTCTCGTCACCGGGGGCCGCTCCGTCGCTTGCGGCCGAGCCGTCAGGAGCGCTCGCATCGCCGATCCCTGACGCGTCGGCGGCTTCGGACGCGCCGCCCCCCGAGCAATGCAGGGACAGAACCGAGAAGGCGACGCCGACGACGGCGGAACTTTCGATAGGGAAGATGCGACGCATTGGTAGATCCTACTTTCCTTGCCGCCTTTGAGCGGCCGTTTGAGCAAGAC
>CALKVG010000239.1 GCA_937998045.1 uncultured Myxococcales bacterium | reverse complement strand
TCCGTTCGCGTCGCGCCGCGATCGGATCTCGCAGGCGCGAGACTCGTGGTCTCCCGATCGCGGTTGCAGTCGCGCATCCCGGCGCTGATCGCGGCGATGGGGGCGCGCGAAGCCGTGCAGCACGGCAGCTCGGGGCTGAAGGGTGTTCTCGTGGCCACCGGGGTCCACGATGTCTACGCGCAGCCGGGCCGCGCGGGCATGCGCTGGGACGCCTGCTCGACGGAGGCGCTCGTGCGCGCCGCGGGGGGCGAGCTCACGGACGAAGAGGGGGAGCGCATCGACTACGCGAGCGCCGATCTCGAGAACCGGCGCGGGCTCGTCGCGACGAACGGCACGGTGCACGCGGCTACGATAGAGGCCATGCGGCGACTCCGGCGCGAGAAGCCGCAGTAGGCGTCGGGCTTGCGACGCGTCGCGACAAACGCGACGATGCGGTTCATCGCGTTCCTCGCTCCGCGCGCAGGTCCGCCCCAGCAGCGCTCGCATCCGTGGCATTTCTCCGACTGTACGTTCGGGTCCTGGGTCAGCTCGGCACGGAGCGCCGTCTCGGCGTGCTCCTCGCCATCGCGAACGTCTTCCTGGCGGTGGCCGCGTTCGCCGAACCGGTGCTCTTCGGCCGGATCATCGATGCGCTCTACACGGCGCGGGACCACTCCGGTTCGGCCGGGGCGACGATCTTCTCCCTCTCGCTGACTTGGGCGGCCTTCGGGTTGTGTACGATCGCCTCCGGCGTCTTCACCGCGCTCCACGCGGACCGCCTGGCCCATCGCCGCAAGCAGGCGGTCATCGCCAATTACTTCGAGCACGCGCTGCGGCTGCCCCTGTCGTTCCACACGGCGTCGCACTCGGGACGCGTCCTCAAAGTGATGCTCGACGGCTCGCAGGCCATGTGGAGCCTCTGGCTCTCGCTCTTCCGGACGCACGCGGCCGGCTTCGTCACCGTCTTCCTCCTCCTGCCGCTCACACTCTTCGTGAACCTGCGAATGGGGCTGCTCCTGGTCGCCCTCGTGGTCCTCTTCGGCGCGCTCACGCTGATGGTGCTCCGGCGGACGGACGAGCTGCAGAGGCGCGTCGAGGAGTTTCACACCGAGCTCGCCGAGCGCGCCGCCGATGCCCTCGCCAACATCCCGGTCGTCCAGAGCTTCACGCGCATCGAGGCGGAAGTGCGCGCGCTGCGAAGCACCATCGTCCGCGTCCTTCAGGCGCAGATCCCGGTGCTGTCGTGGTGGGCGGCCGTCTCGGTGGCGACGCGCACGGCGTCGACGCTCACGGTGCTCGCGATCTTCTTTCTCGGGATGCGCCTGGCCACCCGCGGCGAGGTCACCGTCGGCGCGATCGTCACGTTCACGAGCTTCGCGACGATCCTCATCGCCCGCCTGGAGCAGGTCGTCAATTTCACGAACTTCGTCTTCACGCAGGCCCCCAAGATCCGGCAGTTCTTCGAGGTGATCGACACGAGGCCGAGCGTGCGCGATCGCCCCGGCGCGCAGGACGTCGGGCGGGCGCGCGGGACCGTCCGCTTCGAGGACGTATCGTTCTCGTACGACGGCGTGCGACCCGCGGTGAAGGGGCTGTCGTTCGAAGCGCGCCCGGGAGAGACGCTGGCCCTCGTGGGCGCGACCGGATCGGGCAAGTCGACCACGCTGAGCCTCTTGCACCGCGCGTTCGATCCCCGGTCGGGGCGCATCCTGGTCGACGGCGTCGACATTCGCGACATCACCGTCGGCTGCCTGCGCCGCAACATCGGCGTCGTCTTCCAGGACGCGATGCTCTTCGCGCGCACGATTCGCGAGAACATCCTGGTCGGCAAGCCCGACGCGACCGACGGCGAGATCATCGCCGCGCTGGCACGCGCGCAGGCGACCGACGTCATGATGCGTCACCCCGAGGGCCTCGACACCGTCGTCGCCGAACGCGGGCGCTCGCTGTCCGGCGGCGAGTGCCAGCGCCTGTCGATCGCGCGCGCTCTCCTCAAGGACCCCCCCATCCTAATTCTCGACGAGGCCACGTCGGCGCTCGACGCCGGGACCGAGGCGCGCGTGAAGCGCGCCCTCGACGAAGCCATGAAGGGCCGCACGACCCTCGTCATCGCCCACCGCCTCGCGACCGTCCGCAGCGCCACGCGCATCCTCGTGTTCGACGAGGGCCGCATCGTCGAGAGCGGCAGCTTCGACGAGCTCGTCGCGCGCGGCGGACGCTTCGCCGAGCTCGCGCGAGCGCAGTTCATGGTCCCCGGCGAGGCGCAGAGCGCGTCGGTCGTGGGGGGATGAGCTCGTGGGGGCCTCTCGGTCAGGGCAAGGCTCGGTTCACGGGAACGCGATCGGAAACACCATGCTCTCGCCCGACCACACGACGCCGCCGTCCGCCTTGGCGCCGAACTCCTGCCACGTGCCCCAGGAGTAGCGCGTGTTCGGCTGCACGTTCGCTTGCGTCGCCTGCGCCGTGTTGAACCCCCCGTCGAAGACCTCCTCCGTGCGTTTTCCGTACGGCGAAGCAAACCAGGGGTCGCCAATCTCGTTGCCCGGTCCGTAGACCGCGACGCGCGCGGCGGAAGCGCCCGGCAAGACCGAGAGCGTGAACGTCGTCGGCAACGCCGCACCGCCATCGGTCGGCGACAGGGCGCCGTACGCGTCGTAGGTCATCTCGGCCGCGCCGAGAGAGACCGGGCCCGCGACGGCCACCGCGGACGAGATCTGCCGGCGCATCGCCTGGAGCTTCGTGGGGTCGCGCTGCGCGTCGGTCGCGGAGAGAAACGTCGGGTATTGAACCTGAACCCGATACTGGCCTTGCGCCATCGCGAAGTCGAAGCTCCCGTCCGCGGCGCTGTTCGTGCGATTCGCCGCGAAGTGATGGGACTTGGCCTCGTCGCGCTCGAGCACGACGAGGTATCCCGCCGCCGGGGCGCCGCCGTACGTCACGGTGCCGGTCACGTGGAAGACGGGCGCCGCCGGCGCCTGAGGCACCGTGAGCACCGAGCAGGGGTTCGCGTCCACCTTGCTGTACGTCGGAGAAGCGGCGGGGCACGCTGCATAGGCCGAGTTCGTGGGATCGATCACGTAGCGCTTGAACGTCTTCGGCGTCGCGGCGTCGGCGTCGCCGGTGACTTCGAAGACGTAGGAGTACTGCCCCGGCGGCAGCTGCGCGCTTCCGGAAAATCCTCCCGCGCCGTCCGAGGCGAGCGCGAGGAACGGCTGCGCCGTCGTCCAGTCGCCCGGCTGTCCGAACCCGCCGATGACGGTGACGGCCGAAACGCCCTTCCACTGCGGCTCATAGCTGAAGACGACGGAGGCGAGCGAGCCGCCGTCGGCGGGAAGCCCCGAAGCCGAGTCGCCGCCATCGGGGGAGGACGCGGCGTCCGACGCGGGAGAGGTCCCCGCGTCGGAGGCCGGAGGGGACGACCCTGCGTCGACCCCACCAGGCGTCGCCGTGGCGCCGCTGCACGCGCCAACGAAGAGGACGACAAGGGTGCACACGAGCGCGGCGAGAGAAGAGCGATTCACTCGCGGGCTGGATGGCAACAGGTGTGCCCCGATCGCGCGTCTGAAATTTCCGAGCGGATGCTGGTCGTCGCTGGCGTCGGGACGCGTGATCGGATCGATCCGTGGATCGACGCGATCCCCGCGGCGCCCGCGCGGAGAATGTAAGACGCACACCCACGCAACCGCTCGACGGATTTCGCCACCGGGGACGGACGCCGGGCCGAGCCTGAGCCGTCGCCCGCACCCTGTACGACTACGACTGAAGCATGATCGAGCGACTCGG
This sequence comes from uncultured Myxococcales bacterium, assembly GCA_937998045.1. GTDB lineage: Bacteria > Myxococcota_A > Polyangia > Polyangiales > Polyangiaceae > Palsa-1150. The sequence continues at coordinate 9,581 of CALKVG010000239.1, read as the reverse complement.
CTTGTGCGCGACGGTTCTCGTAGGGCTCTCGTGCGTGGCGGGCTGCGGGAGCGACAAGACGGTCTACGTCGACTCGTCCAGCAGCTCCGGCAGCGGATCGACGTCGTCGGGCGGCACCGGGTCGTCGGGAGGTTCGTCCAGCGGCGGCTCGACGAGTGGGGGGTCGTCCGGGGCCAGCGGCGGCTCCACCGGCGGCAGCTCCGGCAGCGGCGCCTCTTCGGGCGGTACGTCGGGCAGCGGCGGATCGAGCGGTGCCTCGTCGGGCGGCGGCAGCGGTACGTCGGGCAGCAGCGGTGCGTCGAGCAGCAGCGGTGCGTCGGGCGGGTCGAGCGGCGCCTCCGGCGGCGGAAGCTCGGGGACTTCGAGTGGCGGGTCCGGGGGCGGAGGCAGCAGCTCGGGCGGGATGGACGCGTGCTTGCCGATGCATACGGACAACGTCGCGGCCTCGGTGAATCCCCCCGGCGGGCTGATGCCGAGTCAGGTGCCCCAGTTCGTCATGTTCGGATCCGACGACAACCCGTATGCCGCAGGGATCAACTGGCTGGTAGACACCGCATTCGGCGGCAAGACGAACCCGGACGGGTCACCCGCTCAAATCACGTTCTTCATCACCGCCGGCTACGGAACCGATCAGAACTACGGAAATCCTTCGGTGCCCGGGATGTTCTTGCCCGGCAGCGTCAACGGCGCAGCCGCCCAGATGCCGCAAGACGTGGTCAGCGCCTGGAAGCACGCGTATGCCATGGGCCACCAGATGGGCAATCACTCGTGGGACCATCTGCCAAACCACGGCGGGCTGACATACACGGCCGCGCAATGGCAGGCCGAAATTGCCCCGTCGCAAGATTTCCTGACGAATCAGATCGGGATCCCTGCTTGCGAGCTGGATACCTTGCGATTCCCCTATCTGGAGTTCGACGACGACGGCTTCACGGCCTATCGGCAGGCGGGCTTCCTCATCGATACGAGCGTCGAGTTCGGATACAACTGGTGGATGCCCGCGGGAGCTCCGTCCAGCGGATACAGCCCCGGAGGGCCGGACTCCGGCATGCACTACTGGTGGCCCTTCACGCTCGACAGCGGCTTCCCCAGCGACTCCAATAGCGGGTTCGATCCCACCGAGACGAAGATGGTGATGGCGCACCCAGGTATGTGGGTGTTCTTCGAGCACACGTTCAACGCCCCGGATCCGTCCGGGGATCCGATGATGCCCACGGTGGTTCATCCGGTGACCGGGCTCGACTACAACCTGTGGGCCAACGCGGTCACCCAACATTTCGATTTTTGCAATACGCTCAAGTACTCCTTCGTCCAGAAGTACAAAGGCAATCGCGCGCCGTTCAACGTCGGCATTCACTCGATGTACTACTCGGGCGACGACCCCTCGTTCGACATGGACTTCGCCAACACCGTCGACGAAAGAAGGGCCGGGTTGCAGTGTTTCATCGACTTCCTGTTCAGCGGCCAGTTTCCGGACGTGCGCGTCGTGGGCTTTCACAAGGTCGTGGAGTGGCTGCGTAACCCGACGCCAATCCACTGACCCCGCGAAGCGCCGGTGCCGCTCCCACACATCGTTGCCCTCGCGCGACGCTCCGGGGACGTGTGCCATCCGTCGAGGCACTGGGCGCGTTTCTCCCTCGCGTCCGCTGATAAGCTCGCCCCCATGCCGAGAGCCACGGACACCGCGACCCCCCGCTTCGACGGCTTCGCCGACGCGCGCCTCTCCTTCTTCCGCGCGCTCGACAAGCACCAGGACCGCGAATGGTTCGCGTCCCACAAGGCGGAGTACGAAGAGGGCTGGCAGAAGCCGATGCACGCGCTCCTCACCGAAGCGCGCGCGAAGCTCGACAAGGTCTACCGCCATTGCGAGCTCGCCGAGCCCAAGGTGATGCGCATCTACCGTGACGTGCGCTTCGCGAAGGACAAGTCGCCGTACAAGACGTGGATCGGCGGCGGCGTCTCCGTGGCGCGGACCGCGAAGCTGCCGGACGCCCCGGCCGCGCTCTACATGCACATCGGCCTCGAGGACGGGAAACCCACGTGCTTCGGCGCGGCGGGCGTCTACGGGATGATGCCCGACGTGCTCGCGCGCTATCGCGCCGCGGTCCTCGACGAGAAGCGCGGGCGCGAGATCGCGGGCATGGTGGCGAAGCTCGAGAAGAAGGGTTTTCGCGCCGGCGCGATGGAGGAGACGAAGAAGGTTTCGCGGGGGGTCGACCCGGAGCACCCCCGCGCGGAGCTCCTCAAGAAGAAGGGCCTCGTCGTGTCGTTCGAGGCGCCGCTCGCGAGCATCACCAAGCGCGCGCTCCTCGACTGGGCGGTCGACCGCGCGCGCGCGGCCGCACCGCTCGTCGAGTGGCTCACGTTCGCGACGGCCTGACGCTCACTGCACGACCGGTGGCGGCGGCGCGATGAGCGCGAGGTCGCTCCCGCCGGGGTACGTGTAGCTCGTGTAAGAGCCGTATCCCATCACCTGCAGACCCACGGGGTTGGACGCGGTGAGGACGTGCGCGCCCGCGTTGCCGACCCCCAGCTGGATGCGCATCGCGCCGTATCCGCTCGAAGCGATCGGCGTGGCCGTCGCGGTCGCCGCCGTCCCGTCGATGGAGACGGTCGTCCCCGCGGGCGCGATGACGACCGCGTAGTTTTCTTTGTAATCGGTGGGGGCCAAGAATACGTACTTGGTGCGGTACTGCTTCACCGCGGTCGCCATGCTCTCGTCGGGATCGCCCTGCTGATTGGGCGGCATCGTGCCCGGGTCGACGATCATCGCGCCCAGCGAGAACGTGGCCACGGCGAACGACTTGTCGCCCTTGACCTCGAAGTCCTGCGTGACGACGTTTCCTTGCCCGCACGACTGGTTGGACCCGCCGAACGGGTTGTTCGGATCGGTGCACTTCGACATGGTCGCACCGCACTCGACGACCTGGCCGGCGTTGATCGTCGAGGGGCAGTTGGGCGGCGCCGAAGGCGAGTACGTGAGGTTCGTCCCGTCGAAGTTGCCGTAGATGCGGACCTGGTGCCCGACGACGTCCCCGTTCGGCCCGACGGGCTGGACGACGAAGTAGTCTTGGCCGAGAGTCTCGGCGGGGAAGTTCGACTCCTCGATGTGGTCGCAGGCCAGCGCGTTGTCGGGGATGTTGTGGCATGCCGAACCGGTGATGACCTGGACCGGGTTGTTCGCTTGCACCAGCGATCCGCTGAGGTCCGACGAGTCGGAGGCCGCGCCCACGAGCTCGGCGACGTCACCCGAATTCATCGTCAAGGTGAGGGTGCCGCCGGCGTTCGTCGAGGCGATGTCGCCGCTCGACGATGCCTGGACCGCCCCGGTGCTCGAGACCGTCACCTTGACCGTCGTGTTGTCGGCGGTCGCCGTGATGGCCGCGAAGGTCGGCGCGTACGTCTGCCCCTCGTGGCCGGTGACGCGGACGTTCCCGGTCAGCGCGGTGCTCGGCAGGAGGAGCGACGCGTCGTTGGTGAACGAATAGCAACCGACCGGGGCGCCGACCATCTGGCACACGGTGTTGCCGGGGCACGAGCTCCAGTCCTTGGAGGGGGGGCCACCCTGCCCGACGTATTCGAGCGCGCTGAACTGGTACACGGTGACGGGTACGCTCGACACGAGGTGATAGGCCGCGCCGCGCGAGAGGACGCTCGCCGAGAGCGGCGTCCGCACGGCGCCGCAGTTGTCCATGTCGGCTCCCTTGAGGTCGGAGACCCAGGGCAGATAGAGCGTCGTGAGCTGCCCCGGAGGAGCGGATCCCGTCTGGTTCACGCCACCGGGACCGGTCACCGTGACGTTCGCCGTGTCCGTGCCCGCGTTGGCGACCACGACGGCGAAGTCGAAGACGCTCCAGGCCGTGTTGGCGGTGACCGTGGGCCAGTAATCGCAGCCAATGTACGAGTGCGACTGCGCCGCCTGGCCGCAGGTCGCGGGATCGCCGCTCACCGGTTGCGAAGCGTCGGGCAGACCTCCCGCGTCACCGAAGCTTCCCGGCGAGGAGCCGCTGCCCGACGCACCGCCGCTGCTGCCGCTCCCGCTGCTGCTGCCGCTGCTGGTAGATCCCGAGCCGAACCCACCGCTCGATCCGCCAGAGCTACCGGCGTCTCCGGAGTCGATGAATCCGTGGTTGTTGCTGCCGCACGCTCCGGCCACGGCGCAGCTGAGGCCCAAGAAAAGAAGTGAGAGATGCGTCCGCATGGTGCGGACTGTCTCAACTCCATATTCGACTTAGCGATTGGGTTTTGCGTTGGTTTGATCCAGCGCAGCTCAGGCTGCACCTGCGGCAGAGGTCCGCGACGCGGTGCTGCGTTCGGGTCGAACGCCGGCGCGCAGCAGTCCGCCCCCACGGTCCACGGAGTGGGCCGCGCGGCCCGACGCGACGCGAAGAGCCCGACTTTGTCGTCAGCGCACTACGTAGCGGGGACGCGTCAGCGCGTGCGCGACGACGACGAGGAGCATGCCGCCGATGATCGACCACACGATCGGGAACGGATGTCCGCCGATGGCGACGATCAAGAGCTCGGGGAGGTGGAGCATGCGGGCGATCCACGTGCCGACGAACGCGCCGAGGAAGCCGAGGAGAATCGACAGCACGAACCCGCCGCTCGTGCCGCCGCCGATCGCGCGCGCGATCGCCCCGCAGATTCCCGCAATGACCAGATAGACGACGAACTCCAGTAGAGTCATACGAGCTCGAGTAGCAAGGGTAGTGCCCCCGAGTCCGCCGCGGGCGCCGCACGGGCTGGGAACGCCTGACCCGATCCTGCCACGAGGCACAATGCTACGGTGTTCGCCGTGCGCCACGTCGCGGACGTCGTCGTCATCGGTGCGGGGATCATGGGCCTTTCGGTCGCGTACCACCTGGCCGAAATGGGCGTGACGAACGTGACGGTCGTGGATCGCGGTTACCTGTGCGGCGGCGCGAGCGGCCGAAACGGCGGCGGCGTTCGTGCGCAGTGGTCGAGCGAGAACAACGTGCGCTTGATGCTCGAGAGCATCCGCATGTGCCGCGAGTTCGCGACCAAGATGAAGATCAACGTGTGGTTCCGCCAGGGCGGTTACCTGTTCCTCGCGCGCACGGCGGCCGTTCGCGCGCAGCTCGAGAAGAGCGTCGCCCTCCAGAACGACTGCGGTCTGCCCACGCGCATGCTCTCCCCCGCCGAGGCTCGCCGGATCGTACCCGAGCTCGAGGTCACGGGGGTCGACGGCGCGAGCTACAACCCGGACGACGGCGTCGTCTTTCCCTGGCCGTTCGTCTGGGGGTACGCGCAGGCAGCGCAGAAGCGCGGCGTCGAGGTGCTCACGTGGCACGAGGCGCTCGGCTTCGAGACGCGGGGGCCGCGCATCGAAGCGGTGCGAATCCGGCGGTGCGGCCCGCCCGGTTCGCCGGAGGGCGCGGCCGAGACGATCCGGACGAGCAAGGTGGTGAACGCCGCCGGGGCGTGGTCGCCGCAGGTGGCGCAGCTGCTCGGCGTCGCGCTACCCAACAAGCCCCATCGCCACGAGATCTGCTCCACCGAGCCTCTCAAGCCGTGGCTCCGGCCGCTGGTCGCCGATCTGAGCGACGGGCTTTACTTCTCCCAGTCGACCCGGGGCGAGATCGTCGGCGGCATCGGCAACGAGTACGTCGCGCCCGGACTCGATCAGGAGAGCAGCCACGCGTTCCTCGGCAAGTACGCGCGCGCGCTCGTGCGCGCGTGCCCGGTGCTCGCCCGCGTGAAGGTGCTCCGCCAGTGGGCGGGTTGCTACGACCTCACGCCCGACGCAAACCCCATCGTCGGCCCGATCGACGAGGTGGAGCACTTCTACCAGGCGAGCGGCTTCATGGGCCACGGGTTCATGATGGCGCCGGTCGTCGGCAAGCTGCTGGCTGAGTCCATCGCGCGCGAGAAGGCGAACGAGATACTCGAGAATTGGAACTTGCGACGCTTCAAGGAAGGAAAGCTCCTGAGCGAGGCGATGATCATCGGGTGAGGTGCCGCCCCCCTCGCAGCGAGTCCGGGCTCGCGGTCAACGTGCCCACCTGCCCGAGACGCGAGATCCTCGCGCGTGGCAAGCGCACGAATGGAAACATCTGACGCGCTCTCGCCCGACCTCATCCCTCTCCGGGCTCTCCGCGCGCGCGCTTCGGATCGGTGAGCCCGTGGTCGTCCATCTTCGTGTAGAGCTGCGGTCGCGCGATGCCGAGCAGGCGCGCCGCCTCGGCGCGGTTGCCACCCGCTCGGTCGAGCGCGCGCGCAATCATGTGCTTCTCGAGCGCGGCCACGGCTTCGCGCAGCGGCATGTCCTCGTAGCTCGCGAACGGCCCCGCCGCGCGCGCGCCTGCGCTCGACAGCGCAGGCGGTAGGTCCGCCACGTCGATGACGTCGGCGCTGCACATGACGGCGGCGCGCTCGATCACGTGAAGGAGCTCGCGCACGTTTCCGGGCCAGGGTCGAGCGGCGGGTCGACCGACAACGGTTCGAGCAGCGGCACGGCGGGCACGGGATCGAGCGGGGGATCGACCGATACCGGCTCGGACGGCAGCAGCAGCGGTGGAGACGATACGGGAAGCTCGTCAGGAGGCGACGATTCGAGCAGCAGCGGCGGCGACGACTCCAGTGGGGACGGTTCCGGTGAGGGCGACTCCACGGGCGACGACTCGAGCGGCTCCGGCGACGACGGCTCCGGCGATGGCTTCGATCTCGTTCACCGCCACGCGCACGACCGACGCCATCACCCGCGCGCGTAGCGATCGATCCACGCGAGTACCTCCTCGTGCCAGCGCTTCGAGTGCGCCGGCTTGAGGACCCAGTGGTTCTCCTCCGGGAAGTACAGCAGGCGAGACGGCACTCCGCGGCGCTGCAGCGCGGTGAACGTGGCGATGCCCTGCGTGTCGACGACGCGGTAGTCGCGCCCGCCGTGGATGACGAGCGTCGGCGTCTTCCAGTGGGCCACGAGCGACATCGGGCTTTGCCGCGAATAGCTCCCGGCGTTCTCCCAGGGCACCCCGCCGTGCTCCCACTCGGGGAACCAGAGCTCCTCCGTCTCGTAATACGCGGTCGTCTCGTCGAGGTTGCCGTCGTGGCAGACGAGCGCCTTGAAGCGATCGGTCTTGCCGTTGATCCAGTTGATCATGTAGCCGCCGTACGAGGCGCCCAGGGCCGCCATGTGGTCCTTGTCGAGGAAGGGGTACCTGGCGAGGGCGGCGTCGAGCCCCTTCATCAGATCCTCGAACGGCGCGCCGCCCCAGTCGCCGCGAATGGCGTCGGTGAACGCCTGGCCGTAGCCGGTGGATCCGTGGAAGTCGACCATGATCGCGGCGTAGCCGTGTCCCGAGAAGGCCTGGGGGTTCCATCGGTAGTGGAAGTGATCGCCGAAGGAACCCTGCGGACCCCCGTGAATGAGGAAGGCGACCGGCACGCGCGCGCCCGCAGCGACGTTCGGCGGGCGGACGAGCCACGCGTAGACCTTGTCTCCCTTCGCGCCATCGAAAAAGAACTGCTCGCTCGCGCCCCACGCGACGGAGGCGACCCGCGCGTCGTTGAGGTGGGTGATCGCCCGCGCCTGACCGCCCGACGCGTCCGACACCCACAGCTCCGCGGGGTGCTGCAGATCGTCGCGGAGGAAGACGAGGCGATCGCCGGCTGCTCCCACGTCGGACACCGTGCCGCGATCGAAGATGCGTCTCGCCCTCCCCGAGGCGACGTCGATCGCGAAGAGCGGATGCCGCCCGAGGTCGTCGGCGGTCGCGAGGAGCGTCCGATCGTCCTTCGACCACGCGATCTCGCTCGGAGAGCGATCCCAGCCCTCGGTGATCGTCGCGGCCTTTTTCGTCCGCCAGTCGAGCACGACGACGCGCAGGCGATCGGATTCGAACCCCGGGCGCGCCATCGCCAGATACGCGAGGCGCGTGCCGTCGTGCGAGAAGACGGGGTGCGTGTCCGTGGCGGGGTTGGCGCTCGTCAGCGATCGGGGTTTGGCCGATCCGTCGGAGGGCACCGCCCAGAGGTCCAGGTTCGTGGACCACGCGTCCTCGCGCCCCACCATCTTCGAGGCGAACACGATCTCCGAGCCGTCGCGCGCGATGGCGACTTCCTCGAGCCCACCGAACGGCTTCGTCGGCGCATCGTACGGAAGTCCCTTCATCAGGTCGATCGGCTCGCCGGCGCCTCCCTCTCGCAGCACGAAGAGGTGCGAGCGAGTGCCCGTGTCCCAGGCATCCCAGTGGCGCACGGGCAGCTGGTCGTAAGCCCGTACGTTCTGCTTCGACTTGGCGGCGGCTTCCTCGAGCCTCGCCGTGTCGTCGAGGGTGGGCGAATCCGGGTAGACGTCGATCGCGAGGAGCAGGCGCTTGCCGTCGGGGAAGGGCTCCACGGCGTTCACGTCGACCGGGAGGGCGGTGACCTGGGTCGCCTCGCCGCCGTCGACGGCGATGCGCCACACCTGAGACTTGCCGCTGCGCGAGGAGAGAAAGTAGACGGTCCGGCTGTCGGGCGCGAAGCGGGCGCCGAAGTCGGCGTCCGGATTGCTCGTCAGGCGACGAACCGCGGAGCCGTCGGTGGCGGCGATCCAGACGTCCTTGGAGATTTTGTTCGCCTCCACGTCGGGCGTCGCGACGGTGAAGGTCACGAGCTTGCCGTCCGGCGAGACCGCGGCGTCGGAGATGCGGTCGAACGAGAGCATGTCGTCGACCGTGAAGGGGTGACGTGGCCCGCTGCGAGACACCGCTCCGGCGGAGCCGGCGGCGACTTCGACGGACGGCGCGAGAGCTGGCGGGGGCGTCGCGGCGCCCGCGCACCCGCCGCCCGCGACGAAGAGACCTGCGAGCAGCAGAGCCACGCAAGAGGGGCGACCGTTGGTGGCCGACGAGGGGGAGGACGACGTAGGGACAGGAGATGGGTGGGGCCGGACCGTGCGCATGGCGGGGTCCCGTCATAGCGCAAGGGCCGACGGCCGTTCTCCGCAATCATTGCGTCATTGCGTGCCGCTCCCGAGCTGGCCGACAAGGCGCGGCTCGAACTGCAGAGCGCACGACCCGTGCGCGTGTCGCCGACGGCGATCCGGTGCGCCCGTGCGCCGAAAGAGGCGTTGCGAACGCGAAGCGACTCACGTCGCATCGTGAAACACCCGTTTTCCATCGGGAACGCCTCACTTACGTCGTACCGCGAGTGCTTTTCGATCGGCAGTGAGCCTTCGGTCGTTGGACACGCATCCTTCACCATTGCAAACGAGTCACTTTGATTGGGCAATCGCGCTCGACGCGTCGGAATCGAGTCGCTTTCAGTCGGTCGCGAGCCTTTGTTCGTGTGCGACGCGTCGCGGCTCACCGGACGCGCACGCTTCCTCGTTGGAAACGCATCACGGCTCGTTGGAAGTCGTTCATTCATCGTTTGCGGAGCCGCTCTTTCGTTGGCAGAGGGTCGTTCCCTGCATGAAGAGCGTCGTTTCTCGAAGGACAAGCCTCACGTCTCGAAGGAAAAGCCTCACGTCTCGGAATCAACGCACGACTCTTGGAACGGAACGAGTCACCGCTCGAAGACAGCGCCTCGGTCCTCGTTCGTCGCGCCTCGCTCCTCGTTCGTCGCGCCTCGGTCCT
>CALKVG010000238.1 GCA_937998045.1 uncultured Myxococcales bacterium | reverse complement strand
GTCGACGCGTTCCGCCAGATCCTCCTCGTCCGAGCGCACCCAAAGCGCCGTGACATCGCTCGTGAGCGGTCCGATCGCTTCCACGTCGGCGAGACCAGCCGACCAGCGCGGCGCCTCGAACGTGTTGGTCATCGCCGCGTCGACCTCGCCGCGCGCGAGCGCGTCGCGGACCCCGGCGTTGTCGGCGAGGGCGAGAACGTCGGCGGCCGGAAGCCGGGTGCGCGCCACGCGCTCGAGGTATCCGCCTCGGTTCACGGCCACGCGAAGCTCGGGGCGATCGAGCCCGACGACGTCTTGCGCCGCGCGCGCCCACGGCGGTCGCCGCAGGAGCAGAACGGCGCCGCCCCGCGCGATCGGCACGGTGAACCTCCCGGCGATCGACCGCTCGGGGGTCACCGTGATTCCGTCGACCGCGATCGTGAAGCGACCTGCCTGCAGGTCGGACGAGAGCTCCGGCCAGCGGAAAGGCCTCCACCGGAGTTCGACCGAGTCGTCTCTCGCGAAGGCGGTGAGGAGCGCGGGCGCGAAGCCGTCGATGCGCTGGTCGTTCCATTCGCTGAGCGGCGGGTAATTCCCGCTCGTCCCGGCGACGAGCACGGGAACGGCCCGTGGTGCGGTCGGCCTCGCGGGCGACGCGCACGCTATCGCTGTCGCCAGGACCACCAGGACGACTGCCGTCGTCGTCCGTTTCATCTTCTCGTCGTGGCTCTCGCAGTGGGGTTTGGCCGGCATCGAGACGAGGTATACGCCGTCGCGGCCGACGCGGGTGGCGATGCGGCCGCCGAGCGCTGCGCGTGGCTGTACCCCATGTGGTATCCAAGGAAGGGAAGCATGAGCGACATCCTGATCTCGACGCGCGCCGGGGTTTGCGAGCTTCAGCTCGATCGACCCAGGAAGAAGAACGCGCTCACCTTGGCGATGTACGGCGAGCTGACGAGTGCGCTCGCTCATGCGGAGGCGGATCCGGCCGTCAAGGTGATCCTCGTCAGCGGCGCGGGAGACTCCTTCTGCGCAGGGAACGACATCCCGGACTTCGTCGCCGCTGCGGGGACGCTCGATCTCGAGTCCGCGCCTTCGGTCCAGTTCATCCGCGCGCTCGTTACTTTCAACAAGCCGATCGTTGGCGCCGTGCAGGGCGCCGCCGTGGGGATCGGGGCGACCATGCTCCTCTCCTTCGATCTCGTGTACGCCAGCGAGGACCTGAAGCTCTCGATGCCGTTCGTGAACCTCGGGCTCGTGCCGGAGGCCGGGTCGAGCCTGCTCTTGCCCGCGCGCGTCGGACTCGCCGTTGCCAGCGAAATGCTCTTCTTCGGCGCCGTCGTCGGCGCGCAGCGCGCTCGGGAGCTGGGCCTGGTCAACGAGGTGCTCGCCTCCCCCTCCGCGCTCCACGAGCGAGCGCGTGAGCGTGCGGCGGAACTCGCGACGAAGGCGCCCGCGGCCCTTCTTGCCACCAGGGCCTTGCTTCGCGGCGCGCGCCCCGCCCTCCTCGAGCGCGTCTCGGAGGAGGCCCGAGAATTCGCGAAGCGACTCGGCGACCCCGAGGTGAAAGAGGCCTTCACCGCGTTTCTCGAGCGGCGGCCGCCGGACTTCTCCCGCGCCTGATCGCGCTCCGCCCTCTGCCGGGGGGCCCGCCCGTGCGCTCGGGCCGATCGCGGGATGCGCGCGGTCGGCGCGCATCGGACACGCACGGCGCGTAGCTCTGCAGGATGCGCCTTCGCCCTCCGGACTCCTTGTCGATGCCCCATCGAGTATCCTCTCGCGCGTGTTGCGAGATCGCGTGCGCGCGGCGTCCACGTGGTCCGTCGCACTCGCGATCGCGCTCGCCTCGTCGAGTGCGTCGGCGACGCTGAAGATGAAGTGGGACTGCTACCTGCCGAACGCGGGGATCGATTGCGGCGTCCTCGAGAACAGCCTCACCAGCAAGATTCCCTTCTTGACGGTGGTCTCCCGTCGCGCAGACGCGGACGTTTCGGTGACGGTGACGAGCCTGCCGGCCGAGAACAGCACCCGCTTCGTATGCGATTTCGTCGGCAAGCGCTTGGACGGCTACACGACAGAGGTGCACACGACCGACAAGATCCCGGACAGCATCGACGCGTCGACGGCGACCGAACGCCTTCTCACGAAGCTCGAGCGAGGCCTGGACGACTTCATGGATCAGAAGGTGGCGGCCGAGGCCGACCGGGGCGCGCTCACCATCCGGCTCGTCGATCCGGTAGGAGCGCCGTTCACCGGTAGGCCCGAGCAGAACGGCGTGAAATGGTATGTGACGCCCGCGCTCGGCGCCTATTTCAGCGACGTTCAGGGCGTGGGCATCAACGCCTCGGGAAGCGGCTCGCTGTCCTTCAACTACTCGGAGGAGAAGTGGAGGCTGCAGCAGTCCATCGGCGCATCCTACAGCGAACAGAGCCAGCCTGTGCCTGGCACCACCGAGACGGCCAGCATCGACTTCGCCGGAGCCAACCTGACCAACGTCCTCTCTTTTTCCCTGGCCGGGGACAACCGCTGGAGCGCGGGGCTGCTCGTGTCCGCCGAGAAGAACCCGCAGGCGAACTACGAAATGCGCGCGAATGCATCGGCGGGCATCGAGTTCGATCTCGTCCCGCGGCAGACGGTCAACCAGAAGAACTTGGGATTCCGCTGCGCCCTGGGTCCCGAGTTCCAGCACTACGACGCGACGAACGTTCAAGGTCTGCGCCAGCAGACGGTGGGCCGTCAGTTTTGCGACGTCTTCATGAACTGGCACTTCGTGCCGGTCGACTTCTGGGCGAGTCTCGGGGAGACGACCGTGCTCGAAGACGTCCGATACCGCAGCCTCTTTGCGGGACTGTCGGCGACCTGGAGGATCACCGACAACCTCATCTTCTCGCCGTGGATCAACCTGCAACAGATCAACAGGGCCATCAACGAGGCCGAACCGACGAACGTCGTTTACACCGATCCTCGGCAAGAGATCGAAGCGAGCATGCTCGCTGCGGTGCAGAGCGGGTACACGGCGCCGTTCGGCGTGCAGTCCGGTCTGTCCGTGCGGTTTCTCTTTGGAAACGGGTCCCTCAGCCTCGAGGACCAGCGCTGGAAGAACACGTCGAACCTGAGATGACTCGGCGCCGGCGGCCGGGCTTCGTCCCGGCATCCGAGGACCGCGCTTCGCGCGTAGGCGGGGCGGGCGCCCGGATTTTTTGCGCGGCCGCTTTGCAACGGGGCTGGCGTCGGACTATCCCGGGCGGAGCGCCGTGGGTGTTCGTCCCCGTTCCCTCGGGCGCGCGCCGGTTACGGTGAGCATGCATGCCCGAGACCCGTTCTTCCTGATCGTTGCGCCGTCCTGCCGCGCTCGCGCGGCGCTCGCGACGGTCGCGGTGGCCTCCGCAGCGCTCGCGGGGTGCTCCAAGCGGTCCGCCGGAACCCTCCAGGCGGCGACGCTGAACTCGGACGCGGGCGCGGCCGCCGAGATGGTGGCTCCCGACTCCGGCGCCCCCGAAGCCGGTGCGACGTTGCGCGCGCTGGGCTTCGTCACGCTGGTCATGAGCGAGCCCGAGTGGGCGGCGCGCGACCCGTCCAAGGCGAGCGAGGAGCGCAAGGGCGTCATCCGCCTCGGCTACCTGCGAGAGGGCGATAGCGTCGCCGCGAAGGCGCAGGCCTTGAAGAGGTCGAGCTGCCCCGAAGGGTGGTACGAGCTCCTCCCTCCGCCGGACGCCCCGCCGGGGACGACGGGCGGATTCGTGTGCGGCAAGTACGCGACGCTCGACGGAGCGGACCCGGAGCTCGCATCGGCGCCGCGCCCGCCGAACATGCAAGGCCCGCTACCGTACGACTACGGGCTGAACCTGGTGAACGGCGCGCCGCTCTACCAGCGGCTGCCTTCGCGGAGCGAGCGCCGGAAGTGCGAGCAGGGCCTGGCGGTGGGCCGCGCGCCGCAACCCGCGAGCAGCGGGCCGTCGTCCGAGGACACGCCCTGGTACGTCGCGCACACGGATCGATCGAAGGTCTCCATGGACGACCTCAAGGGCGAGACGTCCCTCATCAACAAGCGCATGGTCAAGGGCTTTTACCTTTCGCTCGACGGCGAAGTGTCGTCGCACGCAGGGCACTTCTGGCGCAGCGCGCGTGGGCTGTTCGTGCCGAAGGAGTTTCTTCTCGTGCACGAGCCCAAGGTCGACGTGAAAGGCGTGTGGCTCGACGCGCCGGGCGAGACCCGGCACCTGCCGCTCGGCTGGATCACCAACCCGCACCAGTGGAAGTACACGCTCGACGACGAGGGGAAGATGCGGCGGCACGAGCACGTCGACCGCTTCACGGTCGTCCAGCTCACCGGGACGAGGCGACTCGTCGAGGAGAAGGCCTACTGGGAGACCTCGGAGGGCTGGTGGATGCGCGAGATGGACGGCGCGGTGACGAACCCCCAACCACCGCCCAAGGACCTGGCGCCGGGCGAGAAGTGGGTCGACGTGAACCTCGGGCAGCAGAGCCTCGTCGCGTTCGAGGGAGACAAGCCGGTGTTCGCGACGATCGTCTCGACCGGGCGGCACGACGACGAGGATCCGGGCGAGGACCACAGCACGCGCCCGGGCGTGTTCCGGATCTTCGAGAAGCACATCGCCGCCACGATGGATGCGGACACCGCGACGGACGGGCCTTACTCGATCGAAGACGTCCCGTGGATCATGTACTTCGACGGGAGCACCGCGCTGCACGGCGCCTTCTGGCACTCGCGCTTCGGCCACGAGCGCAGCCACGGTTGCGTGAACATGGCGCCGGTGGATGCGCGCGCCGTATTCGGCTGGATTGGCCCGAGGCTGCCCGAAGGCTGGCACGGCGTGCGCGCGACGGAAGCGAACCCCGGGACGCGCGTCCTCGTGCACGAAGACGCCAAGACCGCGGAGGCGTCGCGGGAAGAATGGGTCAAGAGAAGGGGCGAGGCCGCGGGCGACGCGGGCGCGCGGGACGACTCGCACCGCAAGTGAAGGAGCCGTCTATAGCGAACTCGATCCCGGATGCTAGGGTGGCGCACGCCATGAGCGACCCGCTCACCCCCTTGACCGAGCGGTTCCGCGCGGCAATTGCCGCCGCGCTGGGCCCCGCCGCCCCGAAGGATGCGCCACCGGACCCCGCCATCCGGCGCTCGGATCGGGCGGACTTCCAGGCGAACGGCGCGATGACGCTCGCGAAAGCGGTCGGGCAGAAGCCGCGCGATCTCGCCGCGGCCATCGTCGCGGCGTTGCGGGTCGACGACCTCTGCGCCAAGGTCGAGATCGCCGGCCCCGGTTTCATCAACGGCTGGCTGCGGGACGACGCGCTGACCCGCCTCCTGGTCGAGGCGGGTGAGCGCGAGGAGGCGTTCCTCGAGCGCGCCGCTTCGCCCGAGAAGGTGGTCATCGACTACTCGTCGCCGAACGTCGCCAAGGAGATGCACGTCGGCCACCTCCGCAGCACGATCATCGGTGACTCGCTCGCCCGTGTGCTCGAGGCGCGAGGCCATACGGTCGTTCGTCAAAATCACCTCGGCGACTGGGGCACGCCGTTCGGCATGCTCATCGAGCACCTGGTCGACCTCGGCCTCGGAAACGCCGAGCTGCACATCGACGATCTGGACGCGTTCTACCGCGCGGCGCGCGCCAAGTTCGACGCCGATCCCGCCTTCGCCGACAAATCGCGGAGACGAGTCGTGCTCCTGCAGGGAGGCGACGCCGACACGCTCGCGCTATGGCGCGAGCTGGTCGAACAGTCCCGCCGCTACTTCGGAGAAGCCTACGACCGCCTCGGGGTCACGCTGCGCGACTCGGACGTTGCGGGCGAGAGCCTCTACAACCCGATGCTCCCGGACGTGATCGCGGAGCTCGACAGGAAGGGCCTCCTGGTCGAAAGCGACGGCGCCCTCTGCGTCTTCCCGCCCGGCTTCACCTCGAAGGAGGGTGGCCCGCTCCCGCTCATCGTCCGGAAGCAGGACGGCGGCTACGGTTACGCGACGACGGACCTCGCGGGCATCCGCTACCGCACGCAGACGCTCACCGCGAGGCGCCTCCTCTACGTGGTCGGCGCGCCGCAGAGCCAGCACCTGGCGATGGTCTTCGCAACCGCCACGCTGGCCGGCTGGCTCGCCCCACCCGCGCGGGCCGAGCATGTCGCGTTCGGCTCGGTGCTCGGCTCGGACAAGAAGATGTTCAAGACCCGCGCGGGCGAGACGGTGAAACTTCTATCGCTCGTGAAGGAGGCCGAGGAGCGCGCGCTCGCTGTCGTGGTCGAGAAGAACCCGGAGCTCGACGCCGAAACGCAGAGAGCCGTGGCGCATTCCGTGGGCATCGGGGCGATCAAATACGCGGATCTCTCCAGCGACCGCATCAAGGACTACGTCTTCGACTGGGATCGGATGCTCGCCTTCGAGGGGAACACCGCTCCGTACGCGATGTACGCCCACGCGCGCATCCGCTCGATCCTGCGAAAGGCAGGGGCGGCACCCGACGTGCGCGCCCTATCGATCGCAGCGCCCGCCGAGCACGCGCTGGCGCTCGATCTCCTCGCCTTCCCGAGCGTCGTCGCCGAAGTCGAGCGGACGCTCGAGCCGCACCGCCTCTGCGGATACGTCTTCTCGATCGCGACGGCGTTCTCGAACTTCTACGAGCAGTGCTCGGTGCTGCAGGCGGACAGCGCCGAGCAGCGTCGCTCGCGCCTCGCCCTGTGCGAGCTCACGGCGCGCACGTTGGGGCGCGCCCTGTCCCTCCTCGGCATCGAGGCTCCGGACCGCATGTAAGTGATTTTGCGCCGCCCGCCGGATGGCGGTGCTCGGCAGCTGGAGGGACAGTAGGATGCGGGGGCCTCACGAAAGGAGCGCCCCCTTGCCGCGAGAAGACCTCGCCGTGTCGGCTGTCGAAGCCATCGAGAAAGCCGTCGGACCGCACCCCGGCTACCGCCGTGCCCATCCCCGCGGTCTCGTCTGCGCCGGCGCCTTCGAAGCCACGCCCGAAGCGCGCACCTTGACGGTCGCCGAGCACTTCCAGGGAGTCGCCGTCCCGACGACGGTGCGTTTCTCGAACGGGACCGGCAGCCCGTTCGCGCCCGACCGCGAGTCGGACAAGGTCGGGAAGGTGCTTGGCCTGGGCGTGCGATTTCAGCTCCCGTCGGGGAAAGTCGCGTCGTGGGCGGCGGTGAATCTCCCCTCGTTCGTGGCGCGCACACCGGAGGACTTCGTTCGCCTGACCCTCGCGCAGCGACCGACGTTCTTCGGAAAGCCGAACCCCCTGGCCCTCGTGTCGTATCTCCTGTCGAGGCCCTCGGTGTTCCCCGGGATCAAGGCCATCGCGACCATGAAGCCCGCCCCGAGCTTCGCGAACGTCGAGTACGGCGGCCTTCACGCGTACTTCCTGGTCGACTCGCGCGGGGAGCGGCGGCCGATGCGCTATCGATGGGTGCCGCGCGCGAACACGCCGACCCTCTCACCGGACGAGGCGCGGAAGCTTCCTCCGCAATACCTCCTCGCCGAGATCCGCGAGCGCCTTGCGCGCGGCCCGGCCCAGTGGGACCTGCGTTTCCAGCTCGCCGCGCCGGGCGATCCCCTGAACGACCCCTCCCGGGCCTGGCCGAAGGAAAGGCGGACGGTGCACGCGGGCACGCTCACGGTGACGCACGTCGAAGGCGACCAGAAGGCGCACGAGCCAGTCGTCTTCGATCCGACCGGCGTCGTGCCCGGCATCGAGCTCTCGGACGATCCCATCCTGCGGATCCGCGCGGCCGTATACAGCGAATCCTACCGCCGCCGAACCAGCGAGTCGCGGGCCGAGCCGGCGCCTGCGGACATGGCGCAGTCGTGATCGGCGCATGATCCTCGTGCATCCGGACGCCGATCTCGCCAGAGCGGTCTGGATAGACCTGTGCGAGCCGACGATCGAAGAGCTGACGCGCGTCCGCGCCGCGACCGGCCTTCGCATCCCCGACCTTGGCCAGATCAGCGAAATCGAGTCGTCGAGCCGGCTGGCATGCGAAAACGGCGCCTACTACCTCTCGACGCCCCTCGTCGCCTCGCGCAACAGCGGACCCCTCGTGCTCACTCCGGTCGGCTTCGTGCTCTCCCAGCGCGTCCTTTTGACCGTGCGCTATGGCCCGCTCCTCTCGTTCGATGCTGCCCACGAAGCCTTCCGCGCGCAGGCGCAATCCGCGGAGGACGTGTTCCTGCGCATCCTCGAGATCGTCGTCGACCGGTCCGCCGACAAGCTGGAACGCGCGGGAGCCGAGTGCGACGAGCTCTCGCGCGGCGCCTTTCGAAACAGCGGCCGCGCGCTGCGGTCCGCCGAGCTGCGAGCGGCGCTCGCCCGGATCGGCGCGGTCGCGGATCACGCGTCTCTCGTCCGCGACGGGCTCCTCGGTCTGGGGCGCATCGCGGGCTACGTCACCGAGAGCGGGCACGAAGGCGCACCGGCGGTCAACGCGGCTCGCGTGAAGGCGATCCGCACCGACGTCGCGTCCCTGACGGACTACGAGGCGCACCTGTCGGGCAAGATCCAGTTTCTCCTCGACGCGACCCTCGGCTTCATCAACATCGAGCAGAACGAGATCGTGAAGACGCTGACGATTGCCTCGGTCGTCGGCATCCCGCCGGTGCTCGTCGCGGGCATCTACGGCATGAACTTTCGCATCATGCCCGAGCTGAGCTGGTCGTTCGGCTATCCGATGGCCGTCGCGCTCATCGTCGTGAGCGCGCTGTTGCCGCTCGTATGGTTCAAGCGACGGCACTGGATGTGAGGCTAAGACCCCGTGCCCTCGTCGTTCGAGCGCCCGTATCCCACGACGTTGTGGATGACCGCGGACGCCTTGGCGGGATCGACGTGCTCGCGAAGAGGGAACGGCACCGATAGCCCGAGCAGCAAGCGGTCGACGAGGAACGCCAGGACCTTCTTGTCGTAGTCGTCGTCCGTCTCGCGGTACTCCTCCGGGGCGCGGTTCACCCAGGCTTCTTCGACGGCGAAACGATCACCGTCCTCGCGGAGCTTGACCGCGTAGACACACGTGCCGGTCCAGCTCCGTTGAAAGAACAGCCACGACTCCTCGAGGAAGATGAACCACTTGTCCTCCCTCTGATCGGGGACGAGCCCGCGCTGGAGGCGCTCGAACTCCGCGCGATCGAACGTCCGCGAATAAGGGAGGGGGGCGCGAGTGGCGGGGAGCGGTTGTGACTTCCACGATGCGCGCGTCGCGGGCTTGGGGAGAGGCATGGGCTGGGGAGTACTACTTTGACACGGAGTTGCGGCGGTCGCGCTCGGATGCTCGGCGAAGTCACGGAGCCGGCCGTGGTCCGGGTGGTTCTCGGCAGCCTTGGGCTGCCCGGCGGAAGCTCCGGCCCCCGGCTCGCGCTCGAGACCCGACCGGGCAAGTCGACCTGGACGCGAACTAGGCTGCGCACGCACTTGCGCGGCAAAAAGGGCTCCGAACGAGAGCGCGTGGTCCGCCAGCCTCGACGTCGAGGCCTCCCGTGGGTCGCGTCGCGCGATGCGGGCGCTCGCCGAGCAGCGCCGGGTCACAAGGGCGACGAGCGCTCCTGGAGCGCGGTGCCCTTTCGACGAATCGGCGCGTGAGAGTTGCGCCCGGCCTCTGCGACCAGCACGTCCCATGGCGCCGGCGAGGGAAAAATCTCCTGCAGGAATAGAACGAACGCCTTCACGTTGGGATTGCCGCGCCGGCTCTCGGGCCACAATGCCGTGATGGCAAACCTGTTGACCGCGAGCTCCGGGAGGACCGGTATCAATTCACCGCGGGCGACGCGGGGTGCAGCGACATAGTTCGGCGAGATCCCGATACCGCCGCCCGCCGCCATAACGGCGATAACGGCGTCGCTGACGTCCAGGGTGATCCGCGCATCGGGGATGAGCTCGAGCGTCCGGCCTCCGAGGAGGAAAGGCCAGCGCAGGGTCTTTCCTGTGCTCTGGAAGCGAAAGTTCACGCAATCGTGGTGCACGAGGTCCTGCGGGTGCCGCGGAATCCCGCGCTTCCGGAGGTACGCAGGCGAAGCGAAGGCGCAGACCCGGTTGGGTCCGAGCTTGCGAGAAAGGAGGCGAGAATCGAAGTCTCCGACGCGGATCGCGACGTCGACGCTCTCTTCGACGAGGTCGACGAACTTGTCCCCGAGACGTACATCGACAGAGACCTTCGGGTACCGGTCCCGGAAGCGGGGCAGCGCGGGGGCGAGCACGTGCACTCCGATCGGCAACGGTGCGGTCACCTTCAGGGTGCCCGACGGTTCTGCCCGCGCGGAGAAGGCGGCTTGCTCGATTTCTTCTGCCTCGCGCAAAAGGCGCAGCGCGCGCTCGTGGAGGTCGCGCCCTTCGGGAGAGAGAGAGAGGGATCGCGTCGTTCGGCTGAACAGCCGCAGGCCGAGACGCTGCTCCAGCCGTTGAACGCTCTTGCTCACGGCCGAGGGCGATACCGAGAGCGAACGCGCCGCGGCCGTATAGCTGCCAAGCGAAGCCGCGCGCGCGAACGCGATGAGGCCGGTCAGCCGTTCCAGGGCGATTCGTTCCACCATGGCATGAGTAAAGCGATTCAGAGCGGGATTATCAACCCGGACCGAAGGTCGTACGTCTCTTGGCGGCCGCGACCCGAATTAATGAGTACACGCCGGTGAAACCACCGACCACGAGGCCTGCCCGGGCGCCGAGCAACGCGCTGCCCCCCCGGCGCTGATCGGTTCCCGAGCAGACTTCGTGGCCGGTGGCGTTGGTCGAGCTGCGGTCGAGCGCCAGCCGAGGCCGCGGGGCACTTGCCCTGCCCCATCGCCTTCGCGCGGTGCTCGTGATGAAAGCCAGTTTGGCCCGCGCTTGCGGCATAGCGGCCGGCGTATAACGCGCGATCCGTCGAACGGGCTCGGTCCGAGCCCTTGCGACGCCGAACCGTTTCCACGCCCTATTCGCTCCACGCGCCGACAGAGTCGCTCGTCTCGTCGTTGAACGGGTTCGTCACGGTGAGGGAGTCGTTCGTCTCGCTGTCGGACCGGCTCGACACGCTGTCGGGCTGGCTCGAAGAGGCTGTCGGACCGGCTCGTCTCGCTGTCGAACGCGCTCGTCACGCTGACGGAGTCGTTCGCCTCGCTGTCGACCCGACTCGACA
>CALKVG010000237.1 GCA_937998045.1 uncultured Myxococcales bacterium | reverse complement strand
GCTTCAAGCTCGAGCGTCGTATATGATTCGGTGAGCCCATTTTGGGGCCCCGAACCCAAAAGAAAAGAGTCGCATGGGAGCACATGAGACGGTAACCCTTTTGCCCTGCCTGCCCCCGCCTGCGAGCTTGACGCTTCGCTGCGAGAAAGATTAAGCCGACGAGAGCTGTTGTCAGGTCGACTGGAGGAAACCTCATGATGAGACCGCATGTATTGGTGCTCGCCTTCGCCGCCGTTCCGCTGATCGCGTGTGGCGGCGACAAGCCACCTGCGAAGGCCCCCGACACGGCCACGCCCGCACCCACGACGACGACCTCGCGCCTGCCGCCGCAGCCGCCCGATTCGCCCACGGCCAGCGCCGTGCGCATCTCCGACGAGATCGTGAAGCAGTGCGGCATCAAGGAGCCCGACGCCTACTTCGCGTTCGATTCGGCCAACCTGCGCCCGCAAGACGACAGCGTGCTGGGACAGGTCGTCACGTGTTTCACGAGCGGTCCGCTCAAGGGCCGCACCCTCAAGCTCGTCGGCCACGCGGACCCGCGCGGAGGGAGCGACTACAACATGACGCTCGGACAATCGCGCGCGGACTCGGTGGCGGGGTATATGGTTAAGAAAGGCATGGACAAGGCGAAGACCGAGTCGACGTCCCGCGGTGCCATGGATGCAACCGGCAGCGACGAGCCGACGTGGGCACGAGACCGGCGCGTCGACATGATGCTCGGGCAATGACGTTCACCCAGGCCGTGGCGGACACCGCCCCCTCCGCTGCCGACGCGCCGACGGTCAAGCTCGACCTGATCGGTCTCTTCGTGCACGCGGCGTGGCCGGTAAGGATTACCATCGGCCTGCTCGTAGGCTGCTCGCTCCTCGTCTGGATCATCGCGGTGCTCAAGATGTTGCAGCTCGGGCGAATGCAGGTGACGGAGTACGGCTTTCAGCGGCGCGCGCGCCGTGTCGGCACGGCCGACGAGCTCTTCAAGGTCGCCGGCGCTCACGGCTCCTCCCCCGGCGCCCGTGTCGTGGGCGAGCTCTACTCGCGAGGACCCGGCGCGCAGATCGACCGGCTGCGCGCCGTGGCCGACCAGGCGATCCTCGCCGAGGGGCAGAGCGCACGCGCGCTCATGTGGCTCCTCGCTTTCATCGCGGCGGGCGCTCCGTTCATCGGCTTGTTCGGGACGGTGTACGGAATCATGGATGCGTTCATCCGCATCGGCGCAGCCAAGACGGCCAGCTTGCCGGTCGTCGCGCCGGCCATCGGCGAGGCGCTGATCACCACGGCGATCGGCCTCGCGGCCGCGATCCCCGCGGTCTTTTTCTACAACTGGATCGACAAGCGCGTCGGCGACTTCGTGGCGGAACTCGAGGCGGCGGCCTCGGAATGGGTCGCGCTCGTCGCGGAGAACCAGCGCATGACCGTCGACTCGGCGATCCCGCTCGTCGGCGGCGCTCGTCCCCGGTAGGAAGGCACGAGGCAATGGCCCTCTCGACGCGAAGCCGCGGCGCAGGCGGGGGCTTCCGCGACATCAACGTCACGCCCCTCGTCGACGTGATGCTCGTGCTCCTCATCGTCTTCATGGTTACCGCTCCCCTGCTGACGAGCGGCCTGCAGATCGACTTGCCCGAGGTGCAAGCCACGAACGCGCCGATCAAGGACGCGAAGCTGGTCGTGTCGATCACGAAGGAGGAGCGCATCCTCTTCGGCGAGGACGACGTCACGACGAACGTCGAGCGGGCCCTGCTCGAGAGCCCGCGCGTGCAGAAGGAGCACGAGCTCTACATCCGCGCCGACAAGCAGGCCCACTATGGCGTCGTCGCGCGCGCCGTCGCCGCGGCGCGCTCGGCCGGAGTTACTTCGCTCAATCTTCTCGTGGAGCCCGAGGAGACGAAGCCGTGAGCGTCCAGGCGCGACGGACGTTCGACACGCAAGACATCACGATCGCGTCGGCCATCGCGCTCCTCGTGCAGCTGGGGTTCGTCGCCTCGTTCTCGCTCCCGTCGCCGAAGCTCGTGGAGGCCGACATCTCCAACGACAACGCCCGCCCGATCGCGGTCGCGATCACTCCGGTGCTCAAGCTCGGCTCGAAGACACCGACCAAGCTTCCGTCACAGTGGCAGCGAAGGCGCCCGGTCGCGACCAAGTCGGAGCCAGCCGCGCTCCCTTCCCCGCAGGCCGCGAAGACGCTGGACGCGATCCCGAAGACGAACCTGCCCGACGCCGCCGTCGCGCCGAGCGCCGTGCCCTCGGCCACGCCGGATCAGCCGAACCTGACGGCGCCCGTCGACGCCGGTGCCGTCGCAACCGCCGCATCGACGGAGGGGTCGGAGCAGGGTGCTGCGAACGGCACCGAGACCGACCCGCTCAAGGCGCGCGCGGCGGACATGTATCGCGCGCAGCTCGCCGCGTGGTTCACGGCGCGGTTCGACATCCGCGGTAAGGTCCCGTTCGAGAAACTGAAGACCCTTCACGCTCTCGTCTCTTTCACGGTGACCGCTGATCGCAAAGTCGGAAGCTTTTCCATCGTGAAGCCGAGCGGGGATCCCACCTTCGACGCCGAGGTTCAGGCGACCATGGCGAAGATTCAGGGCGGCGGGACCGAGTTGCCAGCGCCTCCACCGATGTACCCGGACATGCTGGGCGAGTCGCGCCAAGTCGGCTTCGCGTGCACCAACCGGAGAAACTGCGAATGAGACGCCTCGCTCCTGTCTTGCTGGCGCTGGCCCTGGCTCGGCCGGGTACCGTCTCGGCAGCCCCGCCGTCCGACGCGCCGACGTCTCCGCCCAACGAGGATCTGCTCGGCACAGTGGAGGTCAACGGCTCCGCCAGCCTTCCTCCGCTGCCCAAGATGTCCGTCGTCCCCATAGTGCCCACGGGCGCGGCGGATAGCCTGGTGAATCTGGTCGTCCGCCGAGACATGGAGCTCAGCGGACAGTTCGACGTCCTGGACGACGCCGTGGCGCCGCAAGGCCCGTTCACGCACACGACCCAGCTCGACCTCTCCGCGTTTCGCGACCGCGGCGCGGAGTACGTCCTCCGCGTCTTCGCGCAGCCGGCGGCGACCAACTCCGCGCGTACGGAGCTCGTCGGCGAGGCGTACGTCACCCCAACGCCGCAACAGGCGGCTGCGCTCAAGGCGCGCATCGCAGCAGGGACCGCGCCCATCCCCGAGGGCAAGCCCGCGTTCCGAGCCGTCGTCCCGACAGCCACGACCGAGGTGCGCGCCGCCTCGCACCGCCTCGTCGACCAGCTGCTGGGCGCGCTCACGGGCCGACCGGGCGGCTTCGCGAGCGAGATGGTCTACGCCGAGAAGGTCGGCCGCTGGCGCCGGGTCTTCGCGATCGACTCGGACGGCTTCGACCTCCACGGCGTCGGCCCGACCAACGCGACGGCCATTTCGCCGGCGTTCGGACCTGCCGGGAACATCTTCTACGGACTCTCGGACGACTACGCGCCCTTCCGCGTCGTGATGGGGCCGACCGCGAAGCCGGTGCCCATCTCGGTGCCCGGATCGGTCATGGGGCTCGCCTTCAACTCGGACCGTACGCACATGGCGCTCACCGTCATGACCGAGGGCGAGAGCAAGCTCTGGATCGGCGACCGCGGCCGCTTCACGCCGATGGCCTCGCCGCCCTTCGCGAACCATCCGGTCTTCGGCCCGCTGGGCAAGATCGCGTACGTGGCCGGCACGCCGGTCCAGCGCGTGTACATCGACGGGAAGGCCATCTCGCCCCCCGGGTTCATGGCCAGCGCCCCGGTCTTCTGCGACACGCCGCAAGGCTTGCTCCTCGTCTACACGGTCGGCGTCGGCGCGGGCGCGGACATCATCTCGACGGACACGAACGGCGGATCGCTGCGGCGGCTGACCCAGCACGAGGGCGCCAACACGTACGCCGCGTGCAGCCCGGATGGGCGCCTCGTCGCGTTCTTCTCGACCGGCAAGCGCGGGCAGGGCGCCGGGCTTTTCATCATGCCGATCCAGCGTCCGTGGCTCGCCAAGAAGATCTCCAGCGAGGTCGGCGAGTCGCTTCGCTGGGAGTCGCTGCCGCCGGTGAGCGACAAGTGACGCTTCAGCGGATCGCTTCGACGGGGAGCGTCTCCTCCGCCGTGGGCTGAAGGGCGATCTCGATCCGGCGGTTCTGCGCGCGCGCCGCCGCCGAGTCGTTGGGGACCAGAGGGTCGCTCGAGCCGGCGCCGGCCGCCGTGAGCGAGGCAGGGCTTACGCCGAGCGAGACGAGATACTCGACGACGGTCACGGCCCGCGCGGCCGTGAGCTCCCATACCGACTTGAAGTGCTTGCTCTTCAAGGGCTCGTCGTCCGCGTGCGCGGTCACGAGGAAGCGTTTCGCCGAGCCCGAGGTCTCGAGCCCGCGCGCGATTTCCATCACGACGCCCTTGCCCGCCGAGCGCAACTCGCCGCGACCGGGGTCGAAGAGGAGGTCGCCGGTGACGTTCATGACGAGCCGCCCGCGGCGCGACTCGACGCGGAGCTGACCTGCGTCGATCAGCGATTTGTATCGGCGCTGGAACCCGCGGAAGACCATCGTTCGCGATTCGGCGGCAGCCTGCGCCTTGCGCAGTTCCTCGAGCCGGGCCTTCGCCTCGTCGAGTGCCTTGGAGAGGGTGCCACGCTCGGTGAGGACCTTGTCGACGTCCTTTCCGAGTCGCTCGAGCTCCCCGCGAAGCTGCTGGTTCATCGCCGTTGCTTCGTCGAGCTGCGCCTGCAGGTTGTGGTTGGTCGTCGAGAGTTCGCTGAGGTGAGCGTCGCGATCCTGGGAGGCCGACTCGGCGGCGGTGACGGATGACTGCAGCTGGGCGAGTCGAGCCGCGTCGTCCGACTGGCGCGCGTCGGCCGCGGCGCGAGCCGCGGATGCCGTGGCCACACACTGGTCGTAGTCCTTCTTCGGAACGAGACAGGCTGTCGAGGCTGCGGCGATGGTGAGCCAGGCGATGCGCGAGAACGTCACGGCACCAGAGCTTCTACCCTCACGCGGGCCGCTCGACCACTCGCGCGTGCACGGAGCCGATGCGCAACTCCTTTCCCGGCTCGCCGGCGGCGCGCTTGAGCATCGCGAGCGCGATCGGCCTCCCGAGCGTCGGCGATCGGTAGGCGCTCGTCACCTCGCCGACGTCTCCGCCCTGGTCGTCGGTCACCCTGGCTCCGCGCGCCGGGAGCGCGCTCTCCGCCGGCTCGTCGAAGACGAGCGCGGCGAGCCTGCGCTTCACGTGGCCGCGCATCTCGAGCATGCACACGACCTCCTGCCCCAGGTAGCACCCCTTGTCGAAGCTCACGGCGACCTTCTCGAGCGCCGCCTCTTGCGGGTACGTCCGCTCGTCGAAGTCGGCGCCGAAGCGCGGGATGGCCCGTTCCAGCCGCAAGGCCTCCCACCCGTCCTCGTCGCCGACGGTCGCGAACGGCTCGAGCGACGAACGCACCGTAGAGGCGACCGCGAGCGGCGCCAGGGCGAACGCACCTCCCAGGCCCGTGCGATCGATCAGACCGCCGATCGCGCCCGCGGCGCGGGCGGCGCGGAGTGCCTCAGTCGAGTGCGGGCCGTGCAGCGACCACGCCTCGAAACCGCCGATCTCGGGTGATACCTCGGCGTCTTCCATCACCAGGTAGTGGTCGAGATGCGCGCGCAGCGCGTCGACGGCGCTACCGGGTACCGAGAGGAGGACTCGCGCGCCCGCCTCGTCCACGACCACCGTCGCATCGCACATCACCTTCCCGCTGCGCGCTACCGCCAGCCCGTATACCGCGCTGTCCGGAGCACGCTTCACCAGATCGCACGTGAAAAGCCCGTTCAGCCACGAGATGCGGTCGTTCCCGCCGACGACCAGCGTGGCTCGATCGCGTTCGTTCAGGGCCAGCGTCCCGCGGTGAGCGGCCTCGACTTGAGCCTTCGCGTCCATGATTCCTCCTCGCTACTTAGCAGCCCTGAAGACACTCGACCCGCCCCCGTTCGCCCCTCTGCGAAGAGGTCTTCGCGTTGACGTTGCCGGCCTCGGACGTGCATATATGCGCCCGGAGCGCTCGTGGCTGGCATCGGCGTCGTCCTCAACCCGAAGAGCCGGCACAACCTGCGCGATCCCCGCGCGGCCAGCCGCCTGGCCCGAACGCTGGGTGATCACGGTGTCGTGCGCGAAGCGCGCAGCATCGACGAGCTCTATCGCATCGCCGAAGACTTCCGCCGCGACGCCATCGACGTCCTGGCCATCAGCGGCGGCGACGGTACCAACCACGTGACGCTGACCGGGTTCCTCGACGTCTACGGAGGCGCGACGATGCCGCAGGTCGCTCTCCTCCGCGGCGGCACGATGAACACCGTCGCCAACTCGGTCGGCGTCCGGCGCGGTCGTCCGGAGGGGCTCCTCGGCCGGCTGATCCGCGGTTACGCGCAGCGAGCCTCGGCGCCGCTCGAGGACGTCGAGCGCCACGTGATGCACATCGCGCCCTTGGGCGGGGGCAAGGCCCACTACGGATTTCTCTTCGGCACAGGCGTCGTCGCCGGATTTCTCGCCGAGTACTACCGCGATCGCAACCCGACGCCGCTCGTCGCGGCCAAGACGCTCGTGCGCGCCGTAGGCAGCGCACTCGTTGGCGGCGAGACGATCCGTCGCATGGCGCGACCGTTCGTCGGATCGGTCGCGCTCGCGGACGGCGCGCGCTGGCCCGAGCGCGCCTACCTCACCGTGACAGCGGGGACGATCGCGCACATCGGCTTGAACTTCAAACCGTTCTGGCGTTACGCCGAGCACCCCGCGGCGTTCCACATTTTGGGCATTTACGCCTCACCCACGTCGGTCGTCGCGGAGCTCCCGCGGATTCATCGCGCCGAGCCCATGCGCGGAGGCAAGGCCTTCGAGGCTCTCGCCGACCGAGCGGTGGTGCGCGGCGCAGGAGGGCCCGTCAGCTACATGATCGACGGCGATTTGCACGAGAGCCCGGGTGAGCTCGAGATCGCGATTGGACCGCGCGTGAAGCTCATCGTTCTCCGCTGACCCGCGCGGCCGACCGCCCTTTGGGGCCCCAATCCGCGCCCCTTTTGGGGCCGGGCCCCCAAAAGGCAAAACGTGAAGAACAAAACGCGCCCCACCTTTTGGGGCCGGGGCCCCAAAAGACAAAACGTGAAAGACAAAACCTGAGGCCAGACCTGGGACGACATACCTGAAGCACGCACCTGGGAGCTGAGCCCGCGGCGATCCACCTCCGAAGGTTGCGCGAGGCCTGGGGTCTCCCTAGGCTTGTACGCGTGCGTCTCGTGCGGCTGGCCGCCATCGCTGCACTCGTGCTGGGCAGCAGCGTAGCGCGCGCCGATGGGCTTACGGCGTGGGAGGCCGGGAGGCTCCTCCGGGGCGATACGGTCGCTCGCGCGCAAGCGATACAGCGTGGCGATCGACGCTACGTGGGCGGCGTCACCTACACGATCCTCGACGCGGGGGTGGACGACCTCGCGTCCCTGCTCGACGACTTCCGATCGTGGCGACGCTTCTTGCCGAAGACGCGGGATGCGCAGCGGGTCGGAGCGCTCGGCGAGGATCCTCTCGTGGAGATCACCCACGGATCGCCGCTCGTCAAAGTGGCCTACACGCTCCGCGTGCATCGCAGCGGCAACCTCGTCCGCTTCTGGATGGATCCCTCGCGGCCCCACGACATCGAGGACGCCTGGGGCTTCTTCCGCGCCGAGCCTCTGCCCAATGGCCGTACCCTCATGACGTACGGGATTCTGATCGACATGGGGAGCGGGCTCCTGCGCGACATGTTCGAGGGCCGCGTGCGCGAGCTCGCGCTCGAGGTGCCCGACCACGTCCGCGACGTCGTGCTTCAACGGATCGCCCGCGGACAGCGCGCGTCGCGCTGACGGTCGCGGCGGAAGGCCTTCTGCCGCCGAATCACTCTCCGGGCCGCTTCCCTGGTACAACTGCGCGCCGTGGTCACGCGCGTCGTCGCCATCGCCCTGAACACGTACCGGGAAGCCGTTCGCGCGCGTCTGCTGCTGGGAGTCTTCGCTCTCGCCCTCGCGACCTGCGCGTACTCGCTCGTCGTCGCGACGCTCTCGCTGCATAACGAGCTCCGCGTGGTCGCTGACCTCGGCTCCGCGTCGGTGTCGCTGTACGCGGTCGCGATCGCCGTTCTGCTGGGCTCGACCTCGCTCTACCGCGAGCTCGAACACCGGACGATCTTCCCCATTCTCTCGCGGCCGATTCGGCGATGGGAGTATCTCCTCGGTAAGTACGTCGGCACTCTGCTCACGGTCGTCGTTTTCGTGGCGCTCGACGCGTCCGTCGTGCTCGCCGCGCTCGCGCTCGAGACCGGCGAATCACCGTGGAAAGTCGGCGGCGTCACCCTCGCGCTCCTGGGGATCCTCGCCGTCGCGGTCACGCGCTCCCGGACGCGGCGGGTTTACGTGTTCTTGCCCTGGGCCGCCGTCTCTGCCGTCGCGATGTGGTTCGTCGCGGCGTCCGCCTTCGACGAGAGACAGCTCGTGGCGGCATCGGCGATGCTGTCGGTGTGCGAGGTCGTCATCGTCGCGGCGTTCGCGACGCTCTGCGCCTCGTTCACCTCGCCGTTCCTCACCGCGATGTTCACGACGCTCGTATTCGTGATCGGGCGATCGGCCGACACGCTCGCGCACCTGCCCGCGCGCATCTTCGGGGCGGGGCTGTCGCGGCTGTTCGCCCTGCTCTCTCATATCGTGCCCAATCTGCACGCCTACGTTCCGGCGCGCGCGCTGCTGCTCGGGCGCGTCGCCGAGCATTCGGTGTGGCCGTACGTCGGCGTCTCCGCGGCCTACGCAGGCTGCTACGCGACCGTGCTGCTCGTGGCCGCCGCTTTCGTCTTCCGGTACCGCGATTTCGCATGAAAGGTCGCCTCGTCGTCGCCGTCGTCGCGGTCCTCGCGGTCTGCGCCGTCGCGATCGTCGCCGCCGCGCGGCAGACTTCCATCGGCCGCACGGAGATGGAAGCGGCGGACAGCGCGGCCGCCGCTTCGGACTGGATCGACGCGGTCTTTCATGCGCGCGCCGCGGCCGAAGCCGTCGCGCCGGGTAGCCCTTGGCCGGAGCGCGGCCGCGCCCGCCTGGACGCGATCGGACGCGAAGCCGAAGAGCGAGGGGACGAGAGCACCGCCCTGCTCGCCTACGGCGCGCTACGGGCCGCAGCGCTGGCGACGCGACTGCCCGGCTGGTCGAGCTCCGCGTGGCGCCTGAAGGCCGACGAAGGCATCGCGCGGGTCGCCGCCGTGCACTCCGACCGTTCGACGCCCGCGTTCGAAGCGACGCGTGACGCGCTGCGTGGCAACGAACCGCCGCCGGCGCTGCACGTGGCCCTCCTGAGCGCAGGAGCGCTTTGCGCCATGATCGGCCTCGTGTTCCTGCTGCTGTCGAGGTGACAAGCCGACGCTCGGTATGGCAAACCCTCGCCACCATGGCCAGCGTTCCTATGGACGTCCGCAAGGTGGCGCGATGCCGCGAGATCGCGGCCGAGATCGCGGACGACGTGCAGCGTTACATCGACTCGCACACGACCGTCGGCGTCGAGCGGACGATCTTGCGCGCCTACGGTGCGGAGGGCGTCGACGACGCCGGCGTTCCTCTGGCGAACACCGCGGTGGACCGCTACCGCGAGGCGGGCCTACTCGGGCGCGGCATCTCGTTCTTTCTCGGCCGCGCTCTCCTCGCGGGCGCCGCGAACATCCAGGACGCCGCCGAGCGCCTGGCGTACGCGCCCGACATCGACCGAGGCGATGGAGAGCCCGGCCACCACGCCGCACGCGAAGCCCTTCGCCCGCATACCGAGGCCGCCCTCGGCCGCATCGACCGCGCCCGCCAGGAGCGCGACGCCCTGCGGCTTCGCGTCCCCGCGGCCGACACGCCGCACAAGTACGTCATCGTCGCCACCGGCAACATCTACGACGACGCCCTCCAGGCGAAAGCGGCCGCCCAGGCCGGAGCCGATATCGTGGCGGTCATCCGCGCGACGGCGCAGTCGCTGCTCGATTACGTGCCGCACGGGGCGACCACCGAGGGCTACGGCGGCACCTTCGCCACCCAGGAGAACTTCCGGATCATCCGGCGCGCGCTGGACGAGGCCGTCGCCGAGCAGGGCCGCTACATCCAGCAGACGAACTACTCGTCGGGCCTGTGCATGGCGGAGATCGCGTGGATGGCCGCGGTCGAGCGCCTCGACATGCTCCTGAACGACGCGATGTACGGGATCCTCTTCCGCGACATCAACATGTGTCGGACGTTCATCGATCAGTACGTGTCGCGCCGGTTCATCGCCCGCGCGGGGATCGTCATCAACACCGGAGAGGACAACTACCTCACGACGGCCGACGCGGTGGAGAAGGCGCACACCGTGCTCGCGAGCCAGTTCATCAACGAGGCCTTCGCCCTCCGCGCGGGGCTGCGCGAGGAGCAGATGGGCCTCGGGCACGCGTACGAGATCGACCCGTGGCTCCCGGATTCGTTTCTCCTCGAGATCGCTCAAGCGCAGCTCATTCGCCAGATTTTCGACCGTCACCCCATCAAGTGGATGCCGCCGACGAAGCACAAGACCGGCGACATCTTCTTCGCCCACGTCCACGACGCCATGTTCGACCTCGTGGGGATCGCCACGAAGCAGAGCATCGAGCTCCTCGGCATGTTCAGCGAGGCGATCCAGAACCCGCTGCTGATGGACCGGTATCTGGCGCTCAAGGCGACGCGCTACGTTCACGGCGCCTGTCGCCATCTCGGCGACGAGATCGAGTTCAAGAAGGACGGCATCGTGGCGCGGCGCGCCGTCCAGGTACTCGACGAGGCCGCATCTCTTCTCGAGGAGGTTCGCCGCGAGTCCATCTGGGAGGCCATCGGTCGGGGCGCCTTCGCCGACGTGAAGCGCACCCGCACCGGCGGCAAGGGCTACGCGGGCGTGCTCGAGCGCGCGCCGGAGTACACGAACCCTCTGCTCACGGCGCTCGAGGGCCGCTGAGCGCGCGTTCGGCGCGTGCTATCCCGAAACGCACGTCTCCGGCTTCGCCGGAGCACCGGAAGAGAGGCGGCGATGCACCCCACGACCCCGAACAAGCCCTTGCGAGCGTACGGCGACCGCGAGGGCGACGGCATGGTCCAGCTCTCGTTCGCGCTTCAGCTCCCGCCGGGCGCCCGGGCCCGGGAGGCCGCCAAGCGGTTCGCCGAGATGCACGGCCTGGGTGACCCCATCGTGGCGACGATGGAGGCGTGCGCCGAGGGCTTTTCGTTCTTCGTCGTCTACGGCCACTCGCCGCACGCCGTCGACGCGGCGAACATCGACGTCCCCGAGGTGCGGACCGCGGCGCTCGGCCGGGAAGACATCGAGCACCGAATCAAGGCGCGGCTCGGTCGCAAGATCGTCGTCGTCGGCGGGTGCACGGGCAGCGACGCGCACACGGTCGGGATCGACGCGATCTTGAACTACAAGGGGTACGCGGGCGACAAAGGGCTCGAGAGCTACAAGGGCTTCGAGGTGTACAACCTCGGGGCGCAGGTGGAAAACGAGCAGCTGGCGGCGAGGGCGCGCGCCCTCCGCGCCGACGCGATCCTGGTGAGTCAGGTGATCACCCAGCGCAACTGTCACAAGGAGAACGGGCGCGCGCTCGTCGAGCTCCTCGAGCGCGAGGGCTGGCGCCGCGACACTATCCTGCTCTTCGGCGGCCCGCGCGTCGACCACCAGCTCGCCCTCGAGCTCGGGTTCGACGCCGGCTTCGGCCCGGGCACGAAGCCGTCGGACGTCGCGTCCTTTCTGGTCGAACGGATCTGCGGTCCGCTCGCGACCAGCCCAGCGTAGTCCCCTAGGCGGCCCGGACGACCGGCAGGCACCGGCGGTCTTCGATCATCCCCTCGATGACCTCGTGGCACGCTCCGCAGTCGTCTCCTGCGCAACACGCGGCGGTGACCGCTTCCACGCTGTCGGCGCCTGCCTCGATGGCCGCGCGCACCGTCTCTTCCTTAACTGCCCGGCAGATGCAGACGTACATCCCTGACCTCGACCCTCTCCACGTAAAGATAATGAATACCGTTTTCAACGTCCACCCGAAGAGAGGGTGCGCACCCAATCGCGGTGCAATTCCTATCTCCTAACGCTAACGCGGGGTTACGATCCTACTTCTCGCGTATCTGCTGAGCCAGATAGTGGGGCTCGCCGACCTGACTCAGGAGCTCGACCTGCTGCTCGAGCCAATCAACGTGGCTCTCCGAATCCACGAGGATTTCGGTGAGCAGGTTCTCGCTGCCGTTGTCGCCCGCGTCCCGGCACAGCGCGATGGCGAGGTTCAACCTCGGTATCGTGCCGCTCTCGAGCGCAAGGTCGCTCTTGAGGATCTCGACCACGCTCGACCCAATGGAGAGCTTGCCGAGCTTCTGGAGGTTCGGCAGCCCGTCGAGAAAGAGCACCCGCTCGACCAGCTTGTCGGCGTGCTTCATCTCGTCGATCGACTCGTCGTAGATCTTCTTGCCGAGGTAGGCATAGCCCCAGTTCAGACACATCTTGGCATGCAGGAAGTACTGACTGATGGCGGTCAGCTCGCCCGTGAGCACGTCGTTCAACGCGTCGATGACGCGGGGATCGCCCTTCATGGTGAACCGCACGAGAACACCAGCCGGCGCGGTCGGCAAGCGATCAGTGCCCCACGTCGACGGTGAGCCAAGCGTCGACACCCTCGCGGCCGATCCGGTGCGCGGCGCTCGCGCGAACGACGACGCACCCGCAGGGGTCGTGAAGCTCCACGGCGCCGAGCGCGGCCACCAGTTGCCCCGCGCCCAGGTCGACCTCCGCCCCGGCGCGAGCGGTCACGCGACCACCGAGCGGGACAGCCACGCGACCGCCGCCCGTCCATCCGGGCGCGGCGAGAAAAGCGCTCGAGGGCTCGAGAGGCGCGTCCATCAGAGCGCGCGCCAGCACCGGGTCGACGGCGTCTTGCTCGGCCACGTGCGCCGCGACGTGCAGCCCGCGCTCTTCACCGAGGCGAGCCCAGGCCACGAAGGCGCCGCCGCCGCCGTTTGCCGAGGGGGCGAGGACACGCGCAAAATCCCCGCGCAGACCCAGCCAGGCGAGGCTGGCCGCCGCCCTGGCGCGGAGCGCCGGCCACGCCGTGTGCAGGTCGCCGACGGCGCCGCCGTCGACGTCGGCCTCTACCGACCGGCGGGACCCCCAGCGCCCCAGGGCGTTGGACCAACCAGCCGCGGCGACCCACGATCCTCCGGTCGGCGCCGCCAGTCCGCGCGCCGCGGGTACGGGCAGCACGCCGCTCGTGTGCTCTTCGACGAAGGCCGCCTGTACGAGAGGCTCGGTCCGGTGGACCCACGGATCGCTCGCGTCGTCCGACGCAAAGGCACGTGCGGCCGGTACGCCGATCGCGAGCCGGGCCTGGGCGCCGCCGTCGACCCCGGCGCGGCTGCCGTCGTCCGCCACGTCGCCCGCCACGCGCAACGCGAGCGTGGCGCCCGCGACGCCGAGCCTCGCCGCCAGCAGGGCACCTCCCTCGGCTCGCGCAAACGTCGTCGTGGCCGCCCCGGGAGCGGAAACGGCGCCCCCTTCGAACGTCGCGTCGTACGCCCCCGCCCGGGCGATGCCGTCCGCACGCCGGACCGCCACGACGGGACCGAACGCCGCACCGTCGAGCGCGCTGTCCCCTCGCAGCGCGACCGCCCGTATCCCCGAGGCAAACGTCCACCCCTCCGAGCGCCACGCGAGCTCCGCGTCCGCACGATCGAACGGGCGCGCCGCGGCGTCCACGTCGGTCGTCGCCGCGACGGCGCGGGCTCCGCGCAGAGCGTCCACGCTCCACGCGACGGACTCGCCCCCCTCCTGCGGCTTCGCGTCGCCCGACGCGCCCTGCCCGTTCACGCCGACGCCGCTGCTCCCGAGGTAGTCCCACTTGATGCGAGTCGCGCTCTGCGCAGTGCGCATCGCCGCCTCGACCGCGGCCCCTCCCTGCAGGTAGGCCCC
>CALKVG010000236.1 GCA_937998045.1 uncultured Myxococcales bacterium | reverse complement strand
TACACGCGTAAGATCGTCGGCAGCGTCAGATGTGTATAAGAGACAGGATCTGGTCGAGCTCGAGGCCGCCGCCGAGGCGACTCTCGCGCAACTTCGCCGGCTCGATCCGCACGATCAGCGGGACGACGCCCGTCGGCGGCTCCGACAGCTGCGGAAGGATCTGCACGGCGCCCATCACTTCCAGATCGAGCAGCGCCTGGGTCGCGGCCTCGAGGGTCGCCGTGGAGTACGTGTCGCCCGGCTTGACGTTCATCGTCCGCCGCAGCGGCGCCTCGTCGAGCTCCTGCTTGGCCGGCCCCGCCGCGTCGGGGTCGAGACCGACGATCGTGACCGCACCGAAGACCGCCGGCGGTCCCGGAGCGAGCGTGAAGGCGTAGTCGACGGTGTGGGTCGCGAGGTCGGCCTGGGAGTCGGCGCGCACCGTCGCGTACGCGTAACCCCGGTCGGTCAGCGCGCGACCGACGTCGGTCTGCGCTTTCTTGTAGGCGTCTTCGTCGAAGCGCGCCCCCACGGGCAGGGCCTTGTCGGCCGCGGTGCGGACTGCGGCGGCGATGTCCGGCGGAACGCCGTCGAGGCCCTGCACGGCGACCCGGCCATTGAGCGTCGGCGGCCCCTCGTCGACGACGATCTCGACGCGCACGTGGTCTGTGCTCGTGTGCACCACCCGGGCGGCTCGCGCGTGCGCCTCGAGGAAACCGTGGGCCCGACAGTAATGCTCGACACGCGCGAGGTCGCGCTGCAAGACGGAGGCGTCGAAGACCTCGTAGTCGAAGACGATACCCCGGAGGAGCCCGAGAAACTTCGGCGACTCCGCCGTCGCGAGCTTGCTCGCGAGGTCGCCGGTGTCCATGTCGCGGGCGCCGGCGACGCGCACCGAGTCCACGGCGGAGCGTCCGGCGGGGATCGACGCGCATCCTCCCGTCGCCAGCAGCCAGCCCGGCAGCGCGAGGGCGGCCGTCAGCCGGGAGGGGAACTTCATGCCCATCGCGCTCGTCGCGACGCGATTGTACGTGCTTCAATCCGTCCCGCGATGCGCATCGCCGCGCCTCTTCGTGTCACCGTTCGCGCGGCCGCCCGCGCCGCGCGCATCGGCGTCACGATCGCGAGCTGCGCGCCGTGCGCGCTCGCCGTCGCGTGCGGCGGCCGCATCCAGCGCCCTCCGTTCGCGCCCCAACCGAGCAGCGCCCTCATCGAAGTCGGGGAGCCGCCCCCGCCGGCCCGCGTGGAGGTGCTCCCCGAACGGCCCGCGCCCGCCGCCGTGTGGCTCGACGGCGAATGGATCTGGCGGCGGGGCCGGTGGGCGTGGCTGACGGGGCGCTGGTGCCAGCCCCCGGAAGGAGCGGCGTTCTCCGCGTGGGTCTTCGAGCGTGGGGGCGACGGGCGACTCTGGTACGCACCGGGCGTCTGGCGAAACGCGACCGGCGCGCCTGTCGACCCGCCGCCGGCGCTCTCGTACGCATCCGTGCAGTCCGCAGCCGTCGTCAACGCGAATGGGTCCATCGAGGTCACCGGGCCGACGCTCCACGACAGGCCCACGGCGGGGCCAGCGGATCCTTAGAGCTTTTTCTTCCGGCTGGCGCGGAAAGACGCGGGCTCCTACATGTCGCGAGCCTACCTACGGCCTCGCTGGTCAGGCCAGCGCTGCTAGAATCGCGGGGAATGGCGACGCCCGCCCCGGCGCTCTCGGGACTGCCGGCGCCCCCTGGCCGCCGAGGAGGCGTGGGGGACCGGTATCGCTCGCTCTTCGTCATCGGCCGCGGCGGCATGGGGAGCGTCGAAGTCGCGCTGGAATGCAGCGGGGCGGCGTTCGACCGCTTCGATCGGGTCGTCGCCCTGAAGACGCTCCTGCCCGATGGCGCGCGCGATCCGCGACACAAGGAGATGTTTTTGCGCGAGGCGCGGCTCGCCGCGCTCTTGCAACACCCGAACGTCGTGCACGCGTTCTCGTTCGGGGAGCTCTTCGGAGAGCTGTTCCTCGCGATGGAGTACGTCGAGGGCGAGCCGCTCTCGCGCGTCCTCGCCTCCGCGCAGGGCGCGGGCGGCTCGCGCGGGCTCGACCCCGCGATCGTCGCGCGGATCCTCGCGGAGGCCTGCGACGGGCTCCACGCCGCGCACGAGCTGTGCGACGCCGGCGGGCAAGCCCTCCACGTCGTCCACCGCGACGTCAGCCCGCAGAACATCATGGTGGCGTACGACGGCCACGTGAAGATCCTCGACTTCGGCGTCGCCAAGGTCGACGCCGGCGGACACTGGACGCGGACCGGCGAAGTCAAAGGAAAGATGGCGTACATGTCGCCGGAGCAGGCGCTCGGCGAAAAGCTCGACCGTCGAAGCGACCTTTTCAGCGTCGGCGCGATCCTCTTCGAGTGCCTCACCGGAGAGCGCATGTGGGGCTCGGGGACCGACCTCGAAGTGATGCGCAAGCTGGCGCTCGAGCCGCCCCCGCGACTCGACGCCGCGATGCCCGGCGTTCCGGCGGCGCTCGTCGCGCTCCACGAGCGCTTGGTCGCGCGCGATCCGAGCCAGCGGCCGGCTACCGCGCAGGAGGTCGCGCGCGAGCTCCGAGCCTTCGAGGCGCCGCACCGCCCGGCCGACCCCACGATCGTGCGCTCGCTCATGCGCCGGCTCTTCGCCTCGGACGAGGCGACGCGTCGCGCCGAGCTGAGAGACGCGCTGGAGCGCGTCGCCCCGCAGCGCGCGCGTGCCCTCGGCGAGGCGTTCGCCTTGCGGTTCGACGTGCAGCCGGACGCCGAGGGGACGCCGTCGACGGAGCCGGTGGTCGTCAGGGCGCCGGTCGAAGAGCACGTCCGGGCGGTGTCCACGCGCCCGGGGCGGCTTCGCTCCCGCCTTGGCCTTGCGGTGGCCCTCGGCGCTGCGGTCGCGGTCGGCGCCGGAGTGACCGCCGGCGCGATGCGGCGCGGAGCCCACGTCGCGACGGCGGAAGTCGCGCCGGCGCCCCCCTCCTCGCCAGCCGCAAATGCGGAGCAGCCGCAGACGATCGTGCCCGCCCCGCCGGAGGCGCAGACGGCGCGCGAGCGCGCGATGACGCCAGCCGCCGTCACGCCGCGCGGCGGAGGCGTCACGCGATCCCCTCCGAAGGCGAACGCACCCGCACCGGGCGGCTGGGTCCGCACGAAGCAGCCTCCGTCCTCGAGCGCCCGACCGCGAGAGGGCAAGCCCCCGGGCCCGAAGCTTCCCGATGTCGATCCGACGCCGTTCTAGCTCGCGCGCGCTCGCCGTCGCCTTCCTCCTCACGACGGCGGCGGCGCGAGGCGCTCCAACCTCGGGTGGCGCTCCGTCGCAACAGGAAGACCCGCTCGAGCGCTTTCGCGGGCGCTTCAAGGAAGGGATGGACCACTACAAGGCGGGTCAGCTCGCCGAGGCGATCGCCTGCTGGGAGCCCATCTTGCGCGAGCTCGGCGAGGCGAAAGGTTACCGCTTGGCCTACGACCTGGGCGTCGTTTACGCCGAGGCCGGCGACGGACCGCGCGCGGTCGAACGATTGCAAGCGTTCCTCGTGGAGGTCGAGGCACGACGCGGGCGCGGAGAGGCGGTCCCCGCCATCGTGCGGAAGGAGGAATCGGATGCGCGGGCGCGGATCGCCGGGCTCGCAGCGACCGGACGAGTCGTCGTTCCAAGCAGCGAGAGCCCGCCGGCCGCCCCGCCGCCTCAGCCCTCCGCGACGCCGTCGCCGGCCGGATCGCCTCCGCCGTCGACCGCGAGCGCAAGAGCGGCCCCGGCCGCGACCGACGCGGTGCTCGCGTCGACGACGCCGGTGAGCGTCCGGCGAGAGACGGAGCATCCGTTCTCGCCGGCCTTTTTCGCCGTCAGCGGCGCGCTGACGGTCGCTGCGGGCGTGGCCGCCGTTCCGCTCGAAATCCACGCCTGGGACCTGCACGACCGCTACGCCGCCGAGGCGCAGCGCGGTGCGCCGATCGCTTCCGCCGAACGCCAGTCGTTTTCGGACGCACGCACATGGGCGTACGCCGGCGTCGGAGCCGCCCTCGGAATGGCCGCGCTGACGGCCGGCCTCGCCGCGTGGTATTTCTTCGGGGCTTCGCAGCGCGAAGTGATCGTCACGCCCGCGGGCGTCAGCGGGAGGTTTTAGCGTGGGTCAACTCCGGGCCAGGAGCGCGGTAGCGCGTTGCGCGGCGATGCTTCCGATCGCGCTGTCGCTCCTCTGTCCGGGAGACGCGACGGCGCACGACGAACTCGGCGTCGGCTCGTGCGCGACGACGCCGCTGAGTATGGCCGCGCGGGTGGCGCGCATCGATTCGTGGTCCACGAGCCTCGCGCCCATCGACATCAAGAACGTCGTCACGCGCGAGACCGCGAGCCTGCGACTCTACGCGACGACCGGCGCCGTCGACGACGACGCTCGCGTCGATTTCGAGCGTGTCGCTGCGAAGGAATCGGACCCGCACGCGCTTTCGGAGCGCCTCGAGCAGCTCGTCTTCAAGGCGGCGTACCACTTCCACGGCGCACGCATCGAGATCGTCTCCGGCTGGCGGGAGCACGCCGGGCGGCACACGGCCGGCGAGGCGCTCGACTTCAAGCTCGCGGGCGTTTACCCGGGCCAGCTCGCCGCGTACCTGCGCGGCCTCCCCCGCGTCGGCGTGGGGATCTACACGCATCCGCGCACGCAGTTCGTGCATCTGGACGTCCGCGACCAGAGCTACCACTGGATCGACGCGTCGCCGCCGGGAGTCAAATGTCGCGAGCGGCAGATGCTCGACCCGCACGCAGCCACGCGCGACGCCGCGTGGACCCCGGAGAGCGATCTGCCGGAGTGACGGCACGCCTCCGGCGGTGCCGGAGCGCGCTCGAAACCTTGGGAGCCCGGCCTCAGACCGCCGTCTTGTCGATCCCGTGCTTGCGGAGGTAGGCGCGGACGTGGTGGCGCTCCATCCCGCTCTGCCGCGCCATCTCGCTGACGTTGCCCTTGCAGCGCTTCGCCAGCCCAGTGAAGTAGTCGCGCTCGAACGCCGCGATGGCGCTGCGCTTGGCGTCGC
The DNA here is from genome assembly GCA_937998045.1 of uncultured Myxococcales bacterium. GTDB lineage: Bacteria > Myxococcota_A > Polyangia > Polyangiales > Polyangiaceae > Palsa-1150. The sequence continues at coordinate 4,252 of CALKVG010000236.1, read as the reverse complement.
CGAAGGCCGTGCCCGCCCCGGGCTGGCGCGGCCCCTCGCCGGCGGCCTCATCGCGCGCGAGGGTCAGGACGTCGTCGATCGAGCCGGGTTCGTCGGCCAGCGTGGCCGCGACGCTGGCCACGTTCACCAGCTCGCGAACGTTCCCGGGCCAGTCGTGCGCGGCCATGCGCTGCTCGATCCACGCGAGCACGGTCTGGGCGTGCTGCGGGCGCCCCACGCGGAGGCACACCTCGTCGACGAGGAGGGGCAGGTCGCTCAGGCGCTCGCGGAGCGCCGGGAGCTCGACGCGGACCTGCGCGATCCGGAAGAAGAGATCGCTCCGGAACCTCCCGGCGTTCATCTCGGCGACGAGGTCGCGCCGCGTTGCGGCGAGCACGCGCACGTCGATGGGCTCGAAGCTCGACCCTCCCACGCGCTTCACTTGCTTCTCGGAGAGCGCGCGCAGAAGCTTCGGCTGGAGCTCGATGGGTAGCTCGCCGAGCTCGTCGAGAAAGAGCGTGCCCCCGTCGGCGTCGGCGAGCGCCCCCTTGCGTCGCTCGGTCGCTCCGGTGAAGGCGCCCTTCTCGTGGCCGAAGAGGATGCTCTCGGCGAGCGTCGCCGGGATGCTTCCGCAATCGACGACGACGAAGGGCGCGTTGGCGCGCTCGCTTCCGCCGTGAATCGCCTTGGCGACGAGCTCCTTGCCCGTCCCGGTCTCGCCCAGAATGAGGACGCTGAGGGGGGTGCTCGCCACCTTCTCGAGGACCCCGAAGACGCGCCGCATCTTCGGAGAGCCGCCGACGAGCGGACCAAAGCGTTCCTCGAACCCGACGTCCACCCGGTGCTTCGCCTGAGGCTCGATATGGATCTTCGAGCGACCGACCGTGAGCTCGCTCGCCGTCGCGACGACCGCCTCGCGCACGCGCACCGGCCCGAGGAACGTCCCGTTGGTGCTGCCGAGGTCCTTCACGAGGATCCCCTCGCCGACGGCGCGCAGCTCGCAATGAAAGGCGCTCACCTCGGGATCGGCCACGACGACGTTTGCGCCGGGGTCGCGACCCACGACGAGAGGGTCGACGTCGATGGTGAACTGGCCTCCCTCCGGCGTCCTGGCGACCCCGCCGGAAACGAACCAGTGCAGCACCCGGGTGCGGGTCTCGCTCACGCAGCCTGCCTCAACTCAGTGAACCCCCGTGGCGTGACCGCCGGCGGGCACCGGCTCGGTGAAGACGTTGAGCGGCTCGAGCAGGGCCATCTGCTCGCGCGTGATGCCGACGCCGCGATCGCTGAAGAAGAGGTCGTTCTCCTCGAGCTGCGCGCGAACCTGACCGATGAAGAGAATGGGATCGGCCGAGCGGGTGTACCCGAGCTGCACGAGCGCCGCTTTCGGCCACTCTCCCCCTTCGAAGGTGAGCGCCTTGCGCAACATGTAGAAGCCCTCCGCCGGGACCTTCACCAGGCTGTCCGCCCACGAGAGGCCGCGAAACGGGACGCCGCCACCGTGAAAATGCCACCGGTTGTGGACGTTGTGCTCCGGCGCGACGACGACCGGAAGGCCCGAGTCCGAATGGTTGTGAAAATAGACGAGCACCCCGGCGGGGATGTCGGTCTCGTGCTCGGGCAGGGGCTTAGTCGTGCGATAAAGGCCGCAGTCAGGCAAGAGATTCTTGGGCGTCGGCATGCGATATACCGAGATTGCTTAGCACGTCAGGCCCCGACGCAGAACTCGATGCCCGCGACGACGCCATCGGGTTCCTCCTGCACCCACACGATGCGACCGACGGAAGGAGCCTGCGCAGAGGCGTCGCCCGTGCGCTCCAGGGTGACCTGGAACTCGGCGCCCAACTCCACCTTGTCCTCCAGGATGACGCGGACACCGCCCTTGCTCACGTTGAGCGCCCATCCCTCGAGCACCTGGCCTGATTTGCCGGTGAGCGTGACCCGCCCGCTGGCTTCCCGGCGGGCGCCACCGCGCCGCGTCGCGTGCAAGTCGCCATCGGGGGCGCCCGTAAGGGCGCTGGTGGGGGTGAGGCTACGCCGCTTCTTCAAGGACAGTGGCGCGGGATTGTAGCAGCGGCGGGGCCGGCCCGGGGGCTCGACGGCGCTCGACTGCTTCGTCCCCCGCCACGCCCCTTGACGAGGAGCATGTGGGCGAAGGAAGCTTTGCCTTGCGTTTCCCAGCTCTTGCGTGAAAAAGAGCGAGACCTCGAGCGATGCCCGACCCGCCCTCCAACGCGACGCACATCAAGAAGATGCTCGCCGAAGCGGGTTTCGAGGTGTTCCGGACGCGCGGCGAAGAAATCGTGCTCGCTGAACGGCCGCGCGAGAACCTGATCATGGACTCGGGAGTACGCCTTCGGCTGGGCCAGCCGTTCGAGGTACGCATCGTTCTTCGCGCGCAGAAAGCCGATTTCCCGAACGAGGACGAGTCGCTCCTCTTCGCCCGCGTGCGCCGATTGGCCGAGCCGGCTCTCTCCGACGGTTTCGCAGAGATCGCCACCGCGGTGACTCGCGTGGCCGACCCCGGCGACGCCGAGCGCACCCTCGACACGTTTTACGAGATCACGTACGCGAAGCCCGCCCCGGCGCTGGACGAAGCCCTCGTCGAGCTCAAGTTCGCCCTCAAGCTGGAGAAGCGCGCCTGAAGCCCCCCGAAAGCTCCGCCGCCAGCCGATCCGGTCGCGTCGGCTGCAAAGCCGGCTCCGCCCGCCGCCGCTGGGTCGACTGGGAGGATGGCCCGTGATAGACGGGCGTCCGCTCCCATGCTCGACATTTTCCGACAGCGCGGGCTGTCGAACGTCATCTACGGCGCGGTCATCGTCGCGACCATCCTTGCGTTCGTCATCACGTTCCGCCCCAACGCCACGTCGCGGACCGCGTCTCTGAGCGAGACGTGCGTCGCCAGAGTGCGCGGCCGCTGCATCGGGCCGAAGGACTTCCAGGCGGCCTACCGCGTCCTCATGCCCTCCCGCAGCCAGAGCCTCTCGCGCCGGATGAACCTGAAGAAGGTCGCGCTCGACGGCCTGGTCGAGCGGGAGCTTCTGGACGACGAGGCCAAGCGCCTGGGCATCGGCGTGACCGACTCCGAGGTCACCGAGCAGCTCTACGCGGGGTACGTGCGCGTGAGCGTGCCCGCGGCCGACCCGCAGGTCGCTCAGTCGATCCTCTACGAGATGTTCCAGTCGTACGGGCGCGCAGGGCTGATCCCGCAGGACGTCGCGCAGGCGCACTTCAACGACCGGGACACCGCCATCCCCGTCGACTTCCGCGACCCGAAGACGCGCATGTTCGACATGAAGGTCTACGAGCGGCAGGTGCGCAACCTGAGCAACCGCTCGACGTCGGAGTTCCGCGAGGAGCAGTCGCGCGAGCTCCTGGCGGCGAAGGTCCGCGACGTCGTGCGCGAGCCGATTCGCGTGAGCGACGGCGAGGCGTGGCAGGAGTACGACCGCCGCTACAGCACGGGCATCGTGACGTGGATCCCGGTGAAGGAGTCGTGGGCGGCTCGCTGGGCGGTCGACGTGAAGCAGGCGGACGTGGACGCCTGGGTGAAGGAGCACCAGGCGGACTTCGACAAGACGTTCGAGCAGCGCAAGGGCGAGGACGCGCCGAAGGCCGGCCACATCCGCCATATCCTCGTGAAGCTGCCGTACGGCGCGACCGACGACGAGAAGGGCGTCGCGCTGGCGAAGCTGTCGTGGGCGGTCGCGCGCATCAAGACGGGCGAGTCGTTCGCCGAGGTGGCGCGCGACACGTCGGACGACACGGGCAGCGCCGCCAAGGGCGGCGACGTCGGCGACAAGACCGACGGGTTCGTGCCGCCGTTCAAGGCCGCGGCCGACGCGCTGAAGCCCGGCGAGACGACGACGGGCGCCGTCGAGACGCAGTTCGGTTACCACTTCTTGATGAAGGACGACCCCGCGAAGGCGGCCGACATCGAGGCGAAGGTGAAGCGCGACGTCGCGCGGTCGATGTACACGAAGGCGAAGGCGACCGACGAGGCGCAGGCCGTGGCCAAGCGCATCGACGACGCGATGCACGCCGGAAAGAGCGCCGACGACGCCATCCGCGCCGCCATCGAGCCCTACGTCCACGAGGCGAAGGGCAAGACGGACCTTCTGAAGGTGCTGCCGTCCGCTGCTTCGCCGGCGGACGCCGCGGCCGCCGACGCCGGAGGCGCGGCGAGCACCGCCGCGAAGCCCGCGCCGGCGAGCACGCCCCCGGAGAAGCGCTTCAACGCGAGCACCGACGGCGATCGGCCTCAGCCCCAGAC
>CALKVG010000235.1 GCA_937998045.1 uncultured Myxococcales bacterium | reverse complement strand
GCGTCAGATGTGTATAAGAGACAGGTGTGCGGGCGGGGTGGGCGCGATCGCCGGAATGCCGCTCGAGGGGGGTGGCGGCTGGTCCCGGGTGCTCTGCCCGGGCTCGCACGCTCCGCAGGCTCCGAGCGCGCACGTGGCGCCGGCGACGAGCCACGCGGGCACGCTCATGAAGGAGTCATCGCGAGAGGCTCGGCGGCGAGGGCGGTATGTCGTCGACGTCCACCGGGAAGATGTCGGCCGTGACGTCCTCGGCGGCGAGCTCGCGCTTCGCGTTGTGGAGCTGGCTGTTCGTCTGGTCGAGGCGGTCGGCCAGGACGCCGAGGAATTGCCAGAGCATCTTGACCGCGATCTCGTGCTCCTTGCGCAGGATCTCGAAGAAATCGGCGCGGCGGATGGCGATGACCTCGGCGTCGCCGACGGCCGTGACCGTGGCGGAGCGGGGCACGCTGCGGATGAGGGCCATTTCTCCCACGTGCTCGCCCTGACCGAGGTGCGCCAGGACTTGCTCGCCACGCGCGACGCGCACCTTGCCCTCGAGGACGATGAAGAGCTCGTCGCCCTTGTCCCCCTCGCGGATCACGACGCCGCCGTCCTTGTACTCGCGGACCTCGACCGCCTGCATCACGCGCAGGAGCTCGCGCTCGGTGAGGCGCGAGAAGAGCGGCATGTTCGCGAGGACGTCGCGCTTGAGGGCCAGGCGCTTGGCGCGCGCCGCGTCGACGGCGCCCTCCTCGCCCACCTTCACGACGATCGTCGTGATGTTGTCCTTGCCGCCGCGCTCGTTCGCGAGCGCGATGAGCGCCTTGACCGACCCGTCGCCGTCGAGCGCGAGCGGCGCGCGAAGCTCCTCGGGCGCCTCGAGATATCCGTGGAGCCCGTCGGTCGCGATGACGAGCGTGTCGCCCGCGATGAGCTCGAGGACGAGCGTGTCGACCTCGACGCGCTCGTAGACCCCGACCGCGCGGGTGATCGCGTTCTTCTGCTGGACCTTCTCGATTTGCTCGCGCGTCAGCTTCCCGCGCTTGATGAGCTCATTGTAGACGGTGTGGTCCTCGGTCAGCTGCTGGATGCGTGCGTCCCGCCAGAGGTAGATCCGGCTGTCGCCGACGTGCGCGATGAATCCCTGGTGGCCGACGACGAGGAGCGCGCTCAGGGTCGTGCCCATCCCGCGCTTGGCGGCGTCGCCGGCGGCCTCCTCGTGGATCTTCGAGCAGGCGCGCTGCACCGCGTGCTCGAGCAGCGCGATGAGGTCCTTGGTCGTCACCTTGCTGGCGCCGGTCGCGCCCGACACGTAGTCGTCGATGAGCTCCTTTTCGCGCTTGATCTCCTCGTGCACCGTGCGCACGGCGATCGCGCTCGCGACCTCGCCCGCCGCGTGCCCGCCCATTCCGTCGGCCACGATGAAGAGCGAGAGCTTCTTGTCCACGAGGAAGTTGTCCTCGTTGTGGTCGCGAACCTTGCCCACATCCGTCGCTGCGTAGAAGCGGATGGCGTCGCCCAATCCCATTGTCAGCTTGCCATGATGCCACGGCGGCCGCGTTCGCGGGAATGGGCTCCCACCGCGATCAGATCGCCCGAGGTGTGGGACCCGCCCCCGCCCCACCCGAGCGCATGGGGCCCGAGCTCGCGGCGGCCGGTCCGCAGGCGGCGAGCGCCGCGTCGAGCTCGCGCGCGCTCGCGTAGCGATCTTCCGGGTCTTTGGCCAGACAACGCATGACGACCTGCTCGAGCGCGGGCGGGACCGGGGCGCGCTCGCTCGGCCTCTGGGGGGCCTCGTGCACGTGCGCGAGCATGGCCGCGGCCGCGCTCTTTGCCGTGAACGGCGGGGTGGCCGTCAGCAGGAAATAGAGGACGGCGCCGAGTGAGTAGATGTCGCTTCGAGCGTCGGCACGCTGGCCGTTGCAGACCTCGGGCGACATGTATGCGGGCGTGCCGTGCACCCACCCGGCGCGCGTCACGGTCGCGCTGGCCTCGGACCCCTCGACGCTCGCGATGCCGAAGTCGAGCACCTTGAGAAAGTCGGGCTCGTCGCCCATGCGGCAGACAAAAAGGTTGTCGGGCTTCACGTCCCGGTGGACGACGCCGGCGTCGTGGGCCTCCGCCAGCGCGGCGCACGCCTGGCGGACCAGGCGGAGCGCGTGGTCGCTCGGCAACGGGCCGACGTCGTCGACCAGCGTCGTCAAGTCGATGCCCTCGAGGTGCTCCATCGCGATGAACCACACGCCGTCGTCGCTGGCGCCGAAGTCGAAGACGCGGATCGTGTGCGGGCTCTGCAGGCTGCTCGCGGCCATCGCCTCGCGCTCGAAGCGCGCGATGGCCACCGCGTCTCCCGACGCGCTGCGGTCGAGGATCTTCAGCGCGACGTCGCGCTTGACGCCGTCGTCCCACGCGAGCCACACTTCGCTCATTCCGCCCTGCGCGATGCGCGCCTTCAGGCGGTATCGCCCGAGGCGGCGCGCGTAATAGAGCTGGCGTCGCATCGCCCAGACCATGTGGCCGCCGATCGCGCCGCCGATCGCGCAGCTGGCCACGATCGCGTAGTCGTGCACGAACTCGAGCGCGTCGCGCGAGTGCCACTGCGCCGCGATCGCCGGGTCGACGAGCGCCGCGACGGCCATGACGAGCGGGTACACGCTGTAGGTGACGAGCGCCAGCGGCAGCGTGCGGCGCCACGGCGCGGGGATCGCCATCGTCTGGACCATCAAGATGAGCGAGACGCCGTGGACGAAGTGGCTGTCGAGGCCCCCGTATTGCGTGGCCCGCTCCGAAAGGCAAAGCGCAGCGCCGACGAAGGTCGCCATCTCGAGCGCGCCGGTGAGCGCGTCGGGGGGGCGGCCCTTGCGCGTCACGAGCCAGCCGACGAACGGCGGTACGGCGCCGATCGCCCGAAGGAGGACGAGCCACGCAAGCGACGTGGCGGACGACAGGACGAGCCACACGTAGAGGTCGACGAGGCCGAAGAGCAGCCACGCCGCCGTCATGAACGCGAACATCTGCGGCAGCGAGCGGCGGCGCTCCTCGGCGTCGGCGCTGGCGCGCGGATCGCTCGGGCCGGTCCGCGGTCCGGTCGTGCTCGCGAGGGGCGCCTTCGGCGCGCGTGTCCGGTGCACCGGTCGCCGCGAATCGGTCGCGGGCCGAGACTCCGGGGCAAAGCTCGCCATTGTGAGATTATACCCCCCTGCGCTCCCTCGCGCAGCCGTGAGGGATGCCCAGAGCGAATATGCCCCGGAGGATGACGCTCGCAGCGCTCATCAGCGCGCTCTATTTCATGGTCTCCGGCGGTCCTTACGGTCTCGAGGAGCTCGCGAAGGACGTGGGCTTTCGCGCGTCGATCGCGATCCTGGTTTTCACTCCGATCGTGTGGAGCGTGCCGACGGCGCTCATGGTGGGCGAGCTCGCGTCGGCCCTCCCGCACGAGGGCGGCTATTACGTGTGGGTGCGTCGTGCCCTCGGGCCCTTCTGGGGATACCAGGAGGCGTGGCTGTCGCTCGCGTCGAGCGTCTTCGACATGGCGATCTATCCGACGCTCTTCGTCCTCTACGCAGGGCGCCTCTGGCCGCAGGTCGCCGCCCATCCGGTCCTCGTCGGAGCGGTGGTCATCGCGGCGGGGGCCGCGTTCAACCTGGCCGGCGCGTGGGCGGTCGGCGAGGGGTCGGCCGCGATGACGGTCCTCCTCCTCGCGCCCTTCGGCGTGCTCGCGGCGCTTGGCTTCCTCGCGTTCGGGCACGCGCCCGCACCGCCGTCCTCGTCGTCGGTCTCGCCGGGGCTGAGCTCACACGTCGACTTCGCCGGCGGGATGCTGGTCGCCATGTGGAACTACATGGGCTGGGACAACGCATCGACGGTCGCGGGGGAGGTCGACCGCCCGCAGCGCACCTATCCGCTCGCCGTGCTCGCCGCCGTGGGGCTCGTCGCGCTCACGTACGTCGTTCCCGTCGCCGCCATGCGCGCGGCGGGCGTCGACCCCTCGGGATGGGAAACGGGCGCCTGGGTCGACGCGGGTCGGACCTTCGGGGGTTCGCCTCTCGCGATCGCGATCGTCGTCGGCGGCATGGTCAGCGCGTTCGGGATGTTCAACGCGCTCTGCCTGTCGTTTTCGCGCCTGCCCGTCGCACTCGCCGAGGACGGCTACCTGCCGCGCGTTCTCGCGCGCCGCTTCCCGCGCAACGGCGCACCCTGGGTCGCCGTTCTCACGTGCTCCGCGGCGTGGATGCTGTCGCTTGGGCTGTCGTTCGATCGCCTCGTCAGCCTGGACATCCTGCTCTACGGGACGAGCCTCGTCCTGGAGTTCGTCGCCCTCGTCGTCCTTCGCGTTCGCGAACCGCAGCTGCCGCGTCCCTTCCGTGTGCCCGGCGGCCTCGCCGGCGCGGCGCTCCTCGGAGTCGGCCCCGTCGCGCTCCTCGGCTTCGCGCTGGCGAAGAACGCGGACGAGCACGTCGGGCAGGTGAACGCGCTCGTGTTCGCGGCCGGGGTCCAGGCTGCGGGCATCGTGGCCTATGCGATCGCGCGGAGGTTTGGACGAGCGCGCTGAGCCGCGGGCCGCTGGCGGCGCCGAGCGAGTCCCGCCCTTGTGCGTCCGGGTCGGTCTTTTGCCTTCTTGGCGAACCGCAACCTTCTCGCGCCTTCTTGCCTTGCACCGTCGGCGGGCAAACGATCGGAGAAACGCAATGCGCCATCCAAGCACCAGCCTCCCCAGGAGTGGGAACTTGCCCATCCTCGCGCGCGCGGCGCGCTCGGCCCAGCGCGCGCTCCGCCCCCTCATGCGCCCTCTTTGCCTGCATTCCTGCTTCAAGCAAACGTCTTTCGGGCGCATGCACTATTACGACTCGAAGCCGACTGGTCACGAGCGCAACGGCCGCGCCCTCTTCTTCCTTCACGGGCTCGGTTCGTCGAGCGTGTCGCTCTTGCCGCTCGCGGCGCTCATGCGCCGCCACTGCCGCGTCATCGTCCCCGACGTCATGCACTTCAGCGGACTCAGCGAGCCGACGAAGGATCGCTTCTCGCCCGACGATCACCTCGAGGCGCTCTACGAGTTCTTCGACGGGCTCGGCCTCGACTCCGTCGACCTCTTCGGACACAGCATCGGCGGCGCCGGCGTACTGCGCCTCGCGACGCGGTTTCCGACGCGCGCGCGGAGCGTCGCGCTCGTCAACCCCGGCGGATTCAGCTTCGAGTTCGAACGCATTCGCGACGACCTCTTGCAGGCCCGCCCGGGCCGCGCCGACCAGCTTTACGAGCAGATCGTCGGCGCGTTGCCCCTCTTGCGGTTCCGCGCGGCGCGCGCCGTGGCCTCACGCATCCTGAGCGACGCGCTGGCGAGCCAGGGAGTGCGCGACCTCATCGGGTCGATATCCGAGAAGGACTTCGTCGACGACGTCGTTCGCGAGCTGCCCTGCCCGGCGCTTCTCCTCTGGGGAGACGACGACCGCTTCCTCCCCGTCCAGACGGCGTTTCACATCGTGTCCGAGCTCGACGCGGTCGATGCGTTCTTCGTCCGGGGCGGATCGCATTTGCTCGCGGTGGAATCGCCGTACCAGGTCTACGTGAGCCTGCGCCGGTTCTTGGGATACGGGCACGCCTGGCCGATGCGGCTCAGGGCGCGCCGATCGCCGTTCGTGCGCATTCGGGCGGACTCCGACTCGCTGCGCGAGGGAGGCGGGCGCGTCGGGATCGCGGCGGGTTCGGGAGCAGCGCGGTTCTCGGCGCCGTAAGGCACCCCCTGTACGGAAAATCGACAGGACCCGTCAAACGAAACCGCGCTCTAGGCGCGGATATGGACGGCAATGGCGAGATTCACTTGGCTTCGCTCCGCAGTCCTCACAGCGCTACCTGCTCGCCCGGAGCTCGCGCTAACATCGCGCCGCTTCCCGTGGACCCGCCGCTTTCCTCTCGACCCATCCTCGACCACGAGACGATGTGGCAGGCGATGCGAAGGCTCCTCGATCGCGTTCACGGGGTGCTCGATCGCGACTCGATCTGGAACGATTGCCTCGACATCGTCATGGAACTGCTCGGCGCAGATCGCGGCGTCGTCTTTCAGACGCGCAGCGACGGGACTACCTACGCCTTGAGCGGACGAGGGCAGCGAAAGCCGCTCGATGCTTACGAGCGGGAGGAGATCTGCAAGACCGTCGTTCGCCAAGCGGTCGAGTCTGGAAAATGCGTCGTCTGGGACCCGCTCGCCGCCACGGGCGCTTCTTCGAGCATGGCCTCGCTCGGCATCATCGCATCGCTGGCCGCGCCGCTCGACATGGGACCCGTCCGCGACGTACCGCGCGGGGTCGTCTATGCGGATATTCGAAAGCGCACCAAGTCCTTTTCCGATGGCCATGTCGAGTTCTTCATGATGGCCTCGACCGTCCTTGGCGCCGTCCTCGAGCAGCACGAGCGGGGGCTCGCCCTCCGGGACCACTTGCGTGCGGCGGAGACCCACTGCGTCGAGGCGCGGTCGTGCGCGCCGCTCGCCGATCTGCTCGACGGCCCAAGTATGGCCCCCGTCCGGCTGGAGCTGCAGTCGGCCCTCGCGGGGATTCGCCGATCCTCATCACGGGCGAATCCGGGACGGGAAAGACGTTGCTTGCACAAGCCATCGCGGAGGCGAGCGAGCGCCGACCCATCGTACGCGTCGTCCTGGGCTCGAGCGACGACATGAACACGATCACCTCGGAGCTTTTCGGCCACGAGCGCGGAGCCTACTCCCGGCGCGACCACGAAGCGCGTAGGCCTGGTCGAATTCGCAAATGGGGGCACGCTTTTGCTCGACGAAATCCTGAACCTACCCCTGAGGGCGCAGCAGCTGCTCCTCGATTTTACCCAGTTCGGAAGGTATCGCCCGCTCGGCTACGACCGCCCGGAGCCGAAGAACGCGACAGTACGAATCATCGCCTCGACGAATGGGGATCTCCGCGCAGCCATTCGCGAAAAGCGCTTCCGAGAAGACCTCTACTACCGTCTCGCGGCGGTCACGTTGGAGATTCCGCCCTTGCGGGACCGGCGCGAGGACATCCCGAGCCTTGCAGAACGCACCCTGCGCCGGTTGGAACCGACGCGACCCTGGGAGCTGTCGGTGCCGTTGCGACGACTCTTGATGTCGCCCACGATCCAATGGCCCGGCAACGTCCGGCAGCTCGAACATGCCGTCGAGCGTGCACGCCAGCGCGCGGTTTCGCGAGATCCGGAGTCGTGCGTTCTTGGGCCTGAGCACATGGAAGCGCGTGATCTCGGCGCCACAGCGCTCGACGCGAGCCCGGCGGAAGGAAGCGCGCGGCCGCATGGCGCCACCTGGCAGGAGCTTCAAGCAGAGCGCGCCCGCATCGACGAGCGCGAGATCCAGGTGATCCGAGAGGCGCTGAAGGACGCGGGCGGCGTCGTGGCGCGTGCGGCGACATCGCTCGGGATTGCACGCACGACGCTTTCAGGGCGTATCGCGGCGCTTGGCATACGATCCGGGCGCAGGGATTCGGTGGATGCGAACGAGTAAGACGGAGTACCGACGCGGCGAACCGGCCGGAGCGGCCCCCTACGGCTAGGCGCTGTCCCGGGACAGCCGAAAACTGTCGCGCGACAGGCCCGAGTGGTTGCCCGCCCCCGGGCGACACGGGCCCCCCAAAGGGCGCCGACATCGTTGCCATGCGTACGATCTCGGGTGTGTCCGGGGGTCGAGGCGGTGCGCGGACGGGTCCTCTGGCACGCGCAGAGTTGCTGGCATGGGGGCTGCTCAGACCGGCGCCGGCAGGACTCGCATGAACGCGCACTTCTTTTCGACCAAGCGCGCCCACTACGGCGTGCTTCGCATCCTGCGTAAGCCGTTCAAGTCCTTCGGGTTGACGGCCGCGCGCTACGACCTGATGCACGTGCTCTTCGGCGACGGCGGCCAGGACTCGCCCCCGCGCACCGTCCTTCAGAGCACCGTTCGCCGTGAGCTCGGCGTGTGCAAGTCGGTCGTCAGCCGGATGCTCAAGTCGCTCGAGAAGCTAGGCCTCGTCACGCGCAGCCGACCCTATACGGACAAGCGCCAGCGGTTCGTAAAGCTGACAGAGCGCGGGCGTACGTGCGTGCGCGAGGCCATGGCGTGCCTCGAGCGCGCGTCCCGCCGTCTCTTGTCCATCGCGATTTGCTTCGGCATGGAGCGCGACAAGGACCGTTGCTTCGAGCACATGTGCAAGTTCGAGTCGTATCTGCTCGGGATGCGCCGCCACTACGGCGATACGGCGCCGCTGCTGTATCCGTGGCACCCAGACGACTAAGTCGGGGCTTACGCACGACGTACCAACGATCGCCGACGACCGGTCGTCGTCTTGCGACGGAGGTCGGTCGCCCGTCCCTGCGGCGTGGTCGCGGAAATCCGAGGACTTACGGAACGTCGCACGTCGCTCGGCAGCCATTTTCCCCGGCCCTCGTCTTGCTCTCCCACTAGGCGTCGGTGCGGTTTCAGCGACCGCTCAGATTAGAAAAGGAGTCTATCCACATGAAACGGACCCAGTTCCTGTGTAGCGCGTTGGCGTTGGCCGGAGTTGCGTTCGCGGCCAGAACGGCGTCTGCGGGTACCTTGGAGTTGATGGGGAAATGTTTGGACGTAACCCATGGGGACGACGCCAACGGAACGAAAATCGAGTTGATGACCTGCAACGGCAGCAAAGAACAGGAGTGGGTCGGCCCCCTGCTGGACGGTACGATTCGTCCGGTCCTGGATGGGACCAAGTGTCTGGACCTCAACAATTGGGACACGACCAACGGCGCCCCGGGCTCGATCCAGATTTGGTGGTGCAGTGGAGCGAGCAATCAGAGGTGGCAGGTCGATCCCGTCTACCACTACGTGGAAGGATACGGCGGCAAGTGTGTCGACGACCCGGGCTTCAACAACGCCGACGGCACCCCGCTCGACTACTGGGACTGCAACGGCGGCATCAACCAGCAATTCTACTTCGGGCCTGAGCACTGCACTCAACAGAACGGATGGAACTTCCAGGATTTTGAGAATACCGTCTCCCCTCCCAGTTGGTACCGTGTGTACGATTCGAGTACCGCCTACGGTCCCTACGGCTACTGCGGCGACAGTTGCACTTACACTCGCGTATTCGGACACGGAAATTACGGGTCCTGCCCGTTCTGACGGGTCCCCGGGTATCCCGTTTCTTCGCGATGGCGCCTGCAGGGTCCCGCACCGGGGACCCAACGCGCGGCGATCAACCCGCCGCGCCCGGCGGTGCAGGACTTCGAGGCGCGGCGCTCACCCACGCGAGGCCGAGAGCGAGGCGATAGAATCGCAGCAAACCGCAGCGACCGCTGCGTCCGAACGGAAGCGTCCGTCGAACCCCCGCGGGGCTCAGGCGTCGTCGTCCCCCTCGCTCTTCGCCTCTCCGCGGAGTCCGAGCGCGCGCGCCTTCTTGTAAAGGTGGCTCCGCTCCAGGTCGAGGGCGCGAGCGGTCGCCGCCATCTGGCCGCCGTGATGGGCGAGGGCCTCCTGCACGATGACGCGCTCCGCTTCCTCGACGAGCACGCGAAACGGAACGCCCGACCGATAGAGCCCTCCCGTCATCGCGCCGCTGCCGCCCGGCAGGCAGTTGCGTACGTCCTCGGCGCGGATGGCGTCGTCGGGCGTCAGGATGACCAGCCGCTCGATCACGTTCTTGAGCTCGCGCACGTTGCCGGGCCACGCGTAGCTGGCGAGGACCGCGACGGCGTCCGACTCGAGGCGGATGTCGCGGCGGTCGTTCGATCGGGCGGCGAGCTCGAGGAAGTGCCGCGCGAGCAGCGGGATGTCCTCGCGCCGCGCGCGCAGAGGGGGAATCGCGAGCGGCAGGACGTTGAGG
>CALKVG010000234.1 GCA_937998045.1 uncultured Myxococcales bacterium | reverse complement strand
GAAGCGCACCCATCCGGCGCTGCCCTTCGTCGTTATCACGGCCATGGGCCGAATTCACGATGCCGTCGACGCGATCAAGCGCGGCGCGTTTCAGTACGTGGCGAAGCCGTGTGACCTCGACGAGCTGCGTGCCATCGTCGCAGGCGCCATCGAAGACCGACGCCGGCACGCGAACGGAGATGGCGAGGGGCGCACCTCCTTTCCGTCGGCCATGACTTTGAGCTTCGAGCTCATAGGAAACGGCGCTGCGATGCGTGCATTGCAGGCCGGCATCGATCGGGTCGCCGCCTCGAGCGCACCGGTTGTCGTCACGGGCGAAACCGGGGTGGGCAAGGAGCTCGTCGCTCGGGCCATCCACGCGCGAGGGGCTCGCCGCGGTAGGCCGTTCGTGGCCGTAAACACCGCCGCGATCCCGCATGAACTCCTGGAGAGCGAGATCTTCGGACATGTCCGTGGCGGGTTCACCGGCGCCGTTCAGGCGCGCAAAGGGCTCCTGACGGAAGCCGACGGCGGGACGCTCCTGCTCGACGAGATCGGGGACATGCCGATCGGCCTGCAAGCGAAGCTCTTGCGCGTGATCCAGTTCGGGGAGGTGCGTCCGGTCGGCGGAGATCGCCCCCATCAGGTCGACGTTCGAGTCATTGCATCGACGCATTGCGACTTACCCGCGCTCGTTCGCGAGGAGCGGTTTCGCGAGGATCTCTACTTTAGGCTCAACGTCTTGCCCGTATTCGTGCCGCCGTTGCGCGACCGGCGAGAGGACATCCCGGCACTCGCGGCGCACCTGCTCGCCGAAGCCTGCAAGCGGGCCCCGAATTCGCCTGTTCGCTCGATTGATCCGGAGGCGCTGCGCACTCTGGAAGACGCGTTCTGGCCCGGCAACGTCCGCGAGCTCGCAAGCGTCATCGAGCGCGCCGTCGTTTTCGGCACCGACGAGAAGATCGGCCCCAAGAACTTCTCGTTCGTTCCGGCGGCTGAGCCGCTCCCACCGACTTCTTCGCAGTCTTTCAGCAGTCAGGGCCAGTCGACACTGAAGAATCTCAGCCGCGCGTACACCGATTGGGTTCTCGCGCAGACAGGCGGTAACAAGGAGCGCGCCGCCCAGATCTTGGGTATCGACTTGTCGACTCTCTACCGCTGGCAGCGCGCGCGGCAGGACTGAGACCGCGCCCAGAAGCAGCACGACCCGTCCCCGCCGCCAGCCTGCGGCCACTCTCCCGCGGCGGGCTCGTCACACGCGTCGACGCTGACGGGGGCCACTTCGGCGGGGCATCGCACAGGTCCGCGGTCCCCGCATCGAGATCGATGTGACTGCGTCGGGTTGCGCATCGCGAGGCATCGACGCTCTCCGCGTCGAGAACGCTAGAGCGGCTACCCGAACCGCTGTTGGAACCGCTACCCGAACTACTGCTAGAACCAGCGCTCGAGCCGCTGCTGCCACCACCGCTGGCAGAGCTATTCCCTGAGCCGCTGCCCGAGTCATTGCTCGAGTCGTCGCCCGCCTCCGCCGCGGTACCGTCTGCCCCGGCATCTCCGCCCGCGCCTGCGCAGGTTGCGGCGGAGACGTGGTTGGTATCCATCGTCACGGCACCGTTTCGAACATCGCACACGGATCGCCCTGGGCGTCGAGGACGACCGCCCGTCAAGTGGCGGACACACGGCCTGAAGGGCAGTCCCATCCCCGGCGTGCGTGGCGCCCCCGACCACGAGGCCGGTCGGGAAACCGGTGAGCGCGAGACCCGGCGCTACGCCGAGATCTCCAGGAATGGTCGACAAACCGGTGTTGGTCACCGTCGAGGCACCCAGGACCCGAAGCTGGCCGCCACACCCAGCGACGGCGCGGCTGACCGCCGACTGCCGAGCGTGCGCGCTCTCCGACCGAGTACTCTCCGGCAGCGAGGACAGGCACGCGAAAGGAAGCGCACCGACGAGAGCCACGGTGACGAAAATTACAGGCGCTCGCCCCTTGATGCAGTCGTGGATATTCTAGGTCGTCATGGGGGTCGGACAGTGCACGCTCCGACCCGCTCTTGGTCACGCGGACGCGGAGCCGCGACAAATATTTGTCGTTATTGCGGGTCAGTTTGGAATCGCACGAACATCAGAATCGTCTTCATTCTCGTCGCGCAAATATGGATACGGATTGACGAGTACGCTGCGCTTCTCGTGCTGGCAGCGTTCGTGAGGTTTCCACGTGGCGCGTACCGTCCACCCAAAGGCGACCCTTGGTGGGCGAGCCTTCGTGCCGTTCCGAACGCCCTCAGCTTCCGCGGGGCGCCCCGGTGGTTCGGCATAGAAGCGGTGGACGATTCTCCGACAATTTGGCTCTCGGGCAGGCGCCCTGTAGGCGGAGTGGGTCCGTGCACTCGAGAAAAGTGACCGCATGGTCGGCGGTCAGCGTGCGCCAAAGGCAGCGACATAGGCAGCGCGCGCCAAACTCGTGGACGATCACGGCCGAGTGCGTGAGCAAGTGACGAGTCGTAATAACGCCGACCATGAAGGTGCCTCTCGCGTGTTGTGTAGGTGCACCGCATGTGCCAGGAGCTGAAGCCAGTGCTCTTGCATCGCGACTTCGCACTAGCCAGAGCTGACGAAGCCATGCGCGGTGCGACGGGCTTCCCTCGGCCATGACGCTGTGATCTGGGCGGATGCAAAGGCCATTGCAGGACGCTAACCGGAACTGCGTCAGCGCGCGGCGGCTGCCGCGGTCCAGCGCACGCTGAGCATGGCCCGCGACTTGCTCAAGGCAAACGACTCACCCCCGAATGGAGGCGTTCATGTCGACAGCGTTCGTTCGATTCGGCGAGACAGGGCCTCGGCCGACATTGATGCGTCTTCGGAACCATGCCGCGCTCGTTCGCACGCTCCTCGACGAGCTAGATCGTGTCGCGCCCCCGGCCGGCGGAGCCATGGCCGTCAACCTGGGTGTTGTCGGGCAGGTCGCAGAAGAGGTGGCGCGCCTCGGCTGTCGAATGCTCGAGTGCGCCGCTGCGATGGCCGGCGAGGACGTATCCTCCAACCGGGTTGCCGCATTCCCTTTGCGCCGTCCCGGAGAGTGAGCGGCGCGTCGAACCCGCGTTTCCGTCGGCGTAGTCACCAGCCAGACCGAGTCGACCGCGTTCCCTGGCTCTTCCGCTGCGCAACACGGTATCGGATCGCCAAACGCGTCTCGTTTGGCAGGATCCAAGCGGCATTGGCAGGATGCCGGTCCTGGCACCTATTCCCGGGAGTTTTCCCCGCATGGTAGGTGACGTTGCCGCTTGCCGGCCTGGCGAGCCCTTTTGGCCGGAGGCCTCAGCATGGCGTGCCCGATTTACGTGCTTTTCGTGAACGAGCCGATCGCTCACGAGAGGTGCGCGAAGCGGCACGAGCGCCGACGCCGAAAGCCAAACACTGCGCGCTCCATCCCCGTCGTGGACGGAGCAGGTCTCTTTGCTGAGTCGACTATCGGCGCTCGGGCTCGATCGGCGTCCGCGCAGGCACGGGAGCGCGCTTGACAGGGACGGTCCGCTTTGGGGCGGACCGTGGTGCTGCCGCTTCTTCACCGCGACGCATCTGCGCTGCCGGGGCAGTCGCCGCCGGCAGTTCTTCACGACGCGGCTGCGCCATCGGCGCGGGCGGCCCTCTACGCTCGGGAGACTGCCCTTCAGCCGCGCCCGGACGTTGCGCCGGCGGCGCGGCGCGTACGTCCTGGCCTCGGTGCTCCGCTCCTCGCTGGTCGCCCCATCGCGGATCGTGGTCGCGTCCCCAATGCTCCTGACGCTGTCGGTCGAGCTCGGCCGGCTCCCGCCGAAAGTAGGCCCAGCCGCGCGGCCCCCGCTGATACCAGAGTCCGTCGACATAGTAGACGGAGAGGCCCCCGTACACGACGCTGGGATACGTTTCGATTTCGACGACCGGCGGGCCCTGCACGTAGACCACGTCGCCGTCGTCCTCCACCGGTCCGGCTACGGGCGGCGGCCCTTCAACGTTGGCGGGCCCCGCGTACACCTGCCCGGCGCAGCCTTCACCGAGGGCCAGGACGGCAACGGCGATGACAGCGCTGCTGCTGCGCGCGGACGTGCGGGTATCGAGTCGGATCATGATGGATTCGCTTTCGCTTCGGCGCTGGAAGGAGCGCGCCGTGCTACCGGGACGGAGCAAGTACGGTGCCACTGGCTGAGAGAAAATCGCAACGAGGATGACCGAAAACGCCGTCTTCCCGAGCGGAGCACATGAGCGCGCGCACGAGCACCCGAGAGCGGGCCTTCGTTGGCGTCAGGCAAACGGCCGACAGGACGGAAGGTCGGCGCCATTACCCAGGGGGGAACGGTCGCGGACCGCCCACGTCCCACGCGAGGAACTCGGCGACGGGCCCCTGGTCGCCGCCGTGAATCACGAGGTGCGTGCGCGCAGCGCGGTAGATCTTTGCCGCTGGCACGCCACCGTCGCCCTCCTCTTCGGCCCACGAGCCGACGTTGATGTACGTGGCCTCGCCGGCGTTGATGGCGATCTTCGCCGGCGTATGAGTGTGACCCATGACGACGAAGGCCGCGGGGAAGAGCCTCGCGAGATGAGCGGCGCGCTCGATCAGGCGCTGTTCCGGGTCCACCACGCGCCGTCTGGCGAGCTGGAGGTGGACAAGGCCCCACGCAACGAGGACGCACGGCACGACCCACCACGCGTGCACGCCGCGGATCGTCAGGACCACGAAGAGGAGGAGGGTGAGCACGGCGGCAAACCCCAGAGCGAGGCGGTCGAGCAGGACACTGGCTAGGATGCCGCGGATGGTGCGCGTCACCGGAGGGACCTGCAGCGCCGCGAGCTCGCGCATTCGGTCCGCGCCGATGCGCGTCGCGCGAGCAAGAAGGCCTATCCGGCGGTCGTGCTCTAACCGAAGCCGTTTCGCGGCCCCCGAGAGTTGCTCCTGTCGAAGTCGGAAAAGCTCGCCGACGGCCCTCACGTAGCGCGCAGCGAGTTGCACCAGGCCCGCCACACCCAGCTTCATGGCGAACGTCACGTAGTGAGCGATGCCGTGCGACTCGTGTCCGTACTCGTGCATGCCGCGGGTCGGCCGAACGACGAATCGCAGGAGGACGTCCGAGACGCTCCGCGCGATGCGGCGTGAATCTGCCGCCGAGAGCGGCGCCATCACGTACTGGCTCGAACAGAAGGCGTCATATTGATGCCCGTGCTCGATGTACACGAGCCCCGGGACATAAAAGAACCAGGGGTCGAAGGAGATGCGTGCGTGGAAGGCCGAGTCATCGATCGCCTCCTGCCGCGCGGCGCGCGCACAAGAGAAGAGTACAGAGCGGAGGTCATCCTTCACGGCGTCCCAGTGCAACTCGACATCGTGGTTTCCGTGGACGAACGTGAGCGCGTGCCCGTCAGCCACGAAGCCGGCGAGCGCGTCGAACACATCGCGATGGCGTTCGACGACGAAACGTAGTTTCAGGCGAACGTGGTCGGCGGCGTTGCCAAGGCCGTGCTTGCGCTCCTCGTCGTTGCGCTCCGTCGTCAACGCAGCGCCCGTTGCGTGCAACGATATTCCGACGAAATCGATGAAGTCGCCCGCGAGGACGAGTCGCCAGCGATCGCTCGGAAGCGCGGCCGCGCGATAGTGCTCAAGCAGCTTGACGAGGTCTTCGTCGACGCGGCGCGAGCGACGAATGGGCCGGCCAACGTCGTTCAAGTCGCTCCCGAGGTGGATGTCGGACAGGACAAGGAAGCGATCCATGCGCAGTCGAGGCGCAAGACGCGGACCAGGGTCCGTACGCAGTCACTCGGACCGGTTCGCGGAGCGCCATGCTCGTCGTGCTTCTCGCGTGCTCCGCTACTTGGCGTTTTGCCAAAGCAAAATGAGAAGGCGACTTGCCTTCCAGCACCGACGACTGCGAAACGCGGGTGCACGAACCGCGCGTATATGGGCGGAGCGTTCCTACGTGAACAGCAGTGAAACGGTCGCGGTCGATCCGCGAAGCTCCTCGGCAAGGCCCCTTGCGAGCGCAAGCAACTCCTGGCGAAGCTCCTCGGACGCATGCCCGCTGGCGCCCAGAATCAGCCGCCCGCAAGTAGACATGGTCACGGCACCGAGCAGCGTACGGGCAAGCCGCGCGCGGCGACCCGCGGCCGCCCCGTCCGTCGCCGAGTTGCACGCGAGGACCGCCACGCGAACGCTTGTCTGCCTGCGGCGAAGGGCACCGACTTTCTCTTGCGTCCTGCGAAGCAGATCCTCCCCTTCGTGGCTGAAGGCCACTACGTCCATCGAGTCTCCGATCTGGCCCGGCCACTGACTGCCGGCCTCCATCACGATCATCGCCGTCGTCCCCATGTGTTCTCTCCTTCGAGGGCGCGTCGCGCACGCAAGCTTTGGACCGTCAGGCCAGGCACCGGTCGTTTCGGCGCTCCGCACGCCCCACCGACGTGTCGGTAGTTGGTGCCCCTCTCCCGACGAAAAAGACCTCGAGCGCGGAGGATTCGTATTCAGTAGCCGCTGCGCCCCTTAGAAAGGGCAACTGGCGGTGCTCGGACCTGCGGGGAAAACTCGGCGGAAGCCGGTAACGAACACGCCGCCGGAAGCAGTGCACCTTCACGCCCATCTGGCGAGGCTCAATGATCGTACGCCTTCTGCGTTGGCTCTGTCCGCTCCCATTGGGCTTTGTCGCGGCGATCAGCATGCCGGCATGCGGCAGCGACTCGAGCTCCGCATGCTCTCCACGCACGTGCGCGACGAGACAAGCCTATTCGAGCGTCGGCATTCGGCTCTATCTCACGGACGCGGTGCTCGGTCTTTTGCAGAAACGCGCAGCCGCGCGCGACGCCGCGTGGAACGCCCTTCGGTCGCACTGCGACGCGCTGGCGGGCGGCATGTTCAACCCACCCACGGGCAACGCATATCCGAACTTCCCCGACGTGGGCCAAGGATACGAGGGCGACGGCTACCTTCCCGAGATCATGAACCTCGGGCTCTGCTACCGCGTCGTCCACGGCAGCGACCCTCAGGCCGAAGCAAGCTACGGCGCCGCCGGCGCGCGGCTGCTGATGACGATGGCAACGCCGGCCGGCTCCGGAGGGCAACCGCCGAGCACGGACGACGGCTACGGAATCCGCAACTACGGCGTCGGCATGGGCACGGGCTACGACTGGCTAAGACCAGCCCTCTCGTCGGCGCAAGAGCAGTCGGTCATCACCGCGCTCAACGCGTGGATCGACTGGTTCGATAGCAGTGGTTTCTCGAAATCCGAACCGATCGGCAACTACTTCGCCGGCTACCTGCTCGCCAAGACGACAACAGCGATTGCCACGGACGGCGACAACCCAAACGCGGCCGCGTACTGGAGCGACGTGCAGACGAGAATGTGGGGGCAGCTCGCGCAGCCCGCCTACTCGTTATCGATGGCAGGCGGCGGGTGGCCGGAGGGATGGCAGTACGGCCCGCGCGCGGTCGAAGAGATGGCGCAGTTTCTCTGGGCGGTGAACACAGGCAAGGGGCTCAACTGGGGAGCCACGGTGCCCTTCGCGCACGACGAAGCGAGGTACGTCCGATCGTTCGCGTGGCCGTCCCTGATGCACATGGACGACCAAGGGACCGTACACTCTCAGACGCGGCTCGCTCCGTCGGTCCCCGCCGCGCGCGCCCTCGCGGGCAACCTCGAATATAGCGGCGAGCCGTCCGCTGCATCGGCGCGCAGCTACGTCGCGGATCTCATCGCGATCAATGGCGATGACGGCGACCTGTGGGAGCAGTTTCTCTACGCCGATCCGACGCTTCCCACGCAGCCGTACACGGCGGACCCTCTCTCGTACCTGGCAACGGGGCCGGGACACGTCGCGGTGCGTTCGACCTGGCAGAAGGACGCCGTCTGGGGGACGTTCGTCGCCGGGCCGTATATCGATGCTCCCGATTCCGGTGAGCAGTTCTTCAACCAGGGCGCGATCGCCGTCGTGCAGGGTGACCAGCCGATCCTCGTCAATGCGACTGGGTGGTTGCCCCAGGCCGGAGGCAGCGCGGGCGAGACGTTCGTGTACGATGACACATGGGGAACAAGGACGCGCCTTCTGAACAACACGTTCTACGTCGCCGGCGCCACCCAGGACGAAGTCACGCCCGCACTCTCGCAGACACACGTTGACAAGTACGAAGAGCAGGGGGTCTTCGTCCACGCGCGTGGCCTCCACATCGGGGACATGTACGGCACGGCCGGCGTCGGAGTGCCACAGTTCACGCGCGACTTCGCGTACCTGCGGCCGGGGACGTTCGTCGTCTACGATCGCACGACCGTGGGCACCACCGCCGACCAGTGGCTCGCGTGGCACACGCCTACGGAGCCTATGGCGGCCACGACGGCCGACCCGACGCAGTCGCGCTTCGATGTGCTCGTGCAGGGATCGGTCATTGGCAGCGTGCGCACGCTCCTTCCGAGAAGTGTGACGACCGCGAAGGTGAATCTGGTGAGCGGCGCCGCGTGGCGTCTGGAGACGCACGCCCCGACGCAGGTCACGGCGCAGGATTGGCTCACCGTCGTCACCGCGGGAAATGCGGTGCCGGAACAAACGCGGCTGTCGTCGACAGACAGCAATGTCATCGGCGGGTCCCTCGTCGGTGTCCACGTCCTCTCCACGAGTCGCAACGCCGTCGTCCTTTTCAACGCCGACCACGCCGCTGCTGCAACAACCTCTGCAGCCACCTACGTCGTCACGCAGACCGCCGATGCCGACCATGTGATCTTCGACATGGCGCCCTCGCCCGGCGGCTACTCGGCCACGGCGACACTGGCGAACGGCAAACTCACCGTCGTCGTCGCACGGGGGGGATCGCTGCCCCTGACATCCCAGGGGACGCTTTCGTTCACCGTGCAAGCGAATGGCAGCGTCGTGTCACCTCCTCCTTCCCCAACGCCCTCGGGCGACGCCGGCGCATCGACCGGAGACGGCGGGATGACTGGCACCGGTGTGGACGGCGGGGGACTCGGAGACAGTGGGGGCGGAAACAGCGGGCAGGGTGGCCCCGGCCAGGGCGACGGCGGCTGCTGAGGCCGGGGCCGCGTCATCGCGACGAACGGAGCACGCCGACGACGGTGCGCGAAGGCGAGAGGACGCTCCCGACGACGTAGAGCGCGCCGCTGCCATCGACGGCGCCCGCGGCAGCTACGCGCCCGTCACCCGACGGATCGTCGTCCAGCTCGCGGAAGATGACGCGCCCGGCCGGGTCGTAGGCAATCGAGCCGAAGGCCGGGACGCCGTCGGACCCGTATGCCGTACCGGCGACGTAGGCGTTGCCGGCCACATCGAGCGCGACCGCTCGTGCTTCGTGTTCGCCAGGCGCATCCCAGCGGTATCGGTCGGTCCACCGGATCCGACCCGCGGCGTCGAGTTGCATCGTGAGGTACGAGTCGGGAAGCGCGCTGCCGGCGAAGCCAGTCACCGTGACGCGCCCCTCGGGATCGACTGCGATGGCGGTCGCGATGTTGCGCGCGGCTTCGTCCAGAGTCGCCGTCCACAAGGCGCGACCCGCGACGTCGTATTTCCTCACCGCCAGCTGGATGCTTGGCTCCGCGTCGATTGTGCTCCGGACAGCCCGGGCGATAGCGACATGGGGCGCACCGAAGGCATCGAGCACAATCCCCCGCGACGTCGTCTGAGGGACATGCTCTGGGTCGTCGTCGACGCGCGTCGCCCAGAGGCGCGCACCGCGAGCGTCGTACGCGAAGAGCGTTAGATGGTCCTGGTCGCCGTCGGTCGACTCGCCGGCGACATAGGCGTGAGCGTTGGCATCGAGCGCGACGTTGCGACCGGCAGCGCCTAGACCGAGAGGCCCCAGCTCAGACGCTTGCCACGCGACGTTCCCGTCCGTGTCGTACGCAACTGTGCGTGCGAGGGTGTGGGTGCCGTCGGAGCCGACGCCGGTGGCGACGACGTGCCCCCCGCCTCCAACAGCGAGGTCGCAGAGCGTTCCGGCGCCGTCGCTGCGCGCGGACCAGCGGAGCGCGCCGTTCGCATCGAACGACACGACGAGAAAGCCACCAAGCGGTGCGGGCCCGCGCTGCCAGCTCCCCGCTGCGTAGACATTGCCCGCGGCGTCGATCGCGAGCTTCGTGGCGAGGTCCGCGTCGTCGGAGGGATCACCGTAGGCGCTCGCCCAGTCGAGTGTGCCGTCGCGTTCGTAGGCCAGGACGCCAAAGGCCCGTTGCCCGAGGCCCGCGAGCACAATCGCTCGGCCGCGCGGATCCATCGCCACGTCCACCGCCGCATCGCGCGCGCTCGCGCTGGTCCACGCGTGTGTCCGCCACCAGCGGGAGGGTGCGCTCGTCTCCGGGCCCGCCTCGGTCGACGACTTCAAGCCACCCTCCACGGCCAGCACCGGCTCGTAGCCCGACGTTCGGTCCGGGATCGAACTCGCGCACCCCGCTGCGGCAATCACAACCACTCCAGAGAAGACGCGAGTCACCATGAATGCGCTGGGGTTGACGCAAAACACGCGCCAACGTTCGTTGCCGGAAGCGACCAAGAGCGAGCACCCGGCGATCGCCTAGCAAGCCCTTCCTTGCCGGCGGCTGGTCACTCCACGGTGACGGATTTTGCCAAATTGCGGGGACGATCCACGTCGCAGCCCCGAAGAACGGCGACGTGGTAGGCGAAGAGCTGGAGAGGAATCGCATAGAGAATCGGCGCCAAGCTCGGGTGAACGGCCGGCAACCGGATCACCGTGCGAGCGAGGGAGTCGAGCGCGTGCTCTTCCTCGCTGACGAAGGCGATGATGGGCGCGCCGCGGGCAGCCGCCTCTTGCAGGTTGCTCAGCATGCGATCTCGGTGCACGTCGTTCGGGAGCAAGGCAAGAACAGGCATGTGCGCATCGATGAGGGCGATCGGGCCGTGTTTCATCTCGCCCGCCGGGAAGCCCTGTGCGTGGATATACGAGATCTCCTTTAGTTTGAGGGCGCCCTCGAGAGCGACCGGATAAAGCGGGCCCCGGCCCAAGTAGAGGGCGTTCGGTGCGGCCTGCCACTCGAGCGCAAGTGCCTCCAGCTCGCGCTCCAGCGAGTGGACGCGCTCGACTTGCCCCGGCAGCGCAAGCAGACCACGGATGATGGCCGCCCTCTCGCACGCGGACACCGTGCCGCGCGCCCGACCGAGATGAACGGCCACCAGCATCAGAAGGGCCAGTTGGGTGCTGAAGGATTTCGTCGAGGCAACCCCCATTTCAAGGCCCGCGTGGGTGAAGAGGACGCTCTCGGCAACCCGGGTTACCTGCGAACCGATCGAGTTGCAGATGCCGAGCGTCCGCGCTCCTCGCTGCTGAGCCTCCTTCAGCGCCGCGACGGTGTCGGCGGTTTCTCCGCTCTGCGTGACGGCGACAGCGAGCGTATTCGTCGAGACGACGGGATCGCGGTAACGAAACTCGGAGGCGTAGTCCACCTCGACCGGGATCCGCGCGATCTGCTCGATCCAACACTTGGCAATCAGCCCCGCGTGCCAGGAGGTACCACATGCAAGAATCGATATTTTATCGATATTCGTCCAAGCCTCCTCCGCAAAAGGCAACCCTAGCGATACTTCTGCCCCGCGCAGATGGGCTTCGACCGTCCGGCGGATCGCCGCCGGCTGTTCGAAAATCTCTTTGTGCATGAAATGCCGGTAGCCGCCCAGCTCCGACGCACCCCGGTCCCACTCCACGCGGTGCACGCTGCGCTCGACCTGATTGCCGTCCGTATCGAAAACGCGAAGGCCGCGGTTCGTCAACTCTCCGACGTCTCCGTCTTCCAGGTAGACCACGTCCCGCGTATGCGGAAGAAGCGGAGCCACGTCGGACGCAACGAAGTACTCGCCGTCTCCGATGCCGACGACGAGGGGCGGGCCCGAACGAGCAAGCAGTATTTTGTCGGGATGATCCGCGTGCACACACGCGATTGCGTACTTCCCGCGCATCCTACCGACCGCCGCGGCGAACGAGTCGCTGTAGTCCCGGCCTCGGGCCATCATTTGCGACAACAACATCGGAAAGCACTCGGTGTCCGTTTCGCCGCGGGGAAGGTCTCCACTTTCCTTTTGCAATTCGAGACGGATGGCCATGAAATTTTCGAATATGCCGTTGTGAACCACGGCGATCTTGCCGTCCAAACTTGTGTGGGGATGAGCGTTCTCCTCGGAAGCTCGGCCATGCGTTGCCCATCGCGTGTGACCGATTCCTACCCGCGACGCCTGCGCATGGCCGTTCAGCCGCTCCAGTTTGATTTCGAGGTCCCCAAGTCGGCTCGTGGTGCGTGTAACCTCGACAGCGCCCGATGGGTGTAGAAGCGCGACTCCCGCGCTGTCGTACCCGCGATATTCGAGCTGCCGGAGACCCCCCAACAAAATCGGAGCAGCTTCCCTGTTTCCTAGGTAACCGAAGATGCCGCACATGGTGTTTTCACGCTCCAAGAGAGTCACTGCGCGCAGGTCGCCACGCGATCTCTCTCGCCCTCGATCGGATGAGCAAGCAACATGCCTGCCGTCAAAGCCACGTGAGACCCAGGCTCTCCGGCTGGCGGTCGGTCTTGAGGGCGTCGCACCACCCCCCGGCTCCGCGGATTCCTTTCACGGACGGTCGCTCGTGTCCTTCCGCCGGCTCGCTCTTTCCACGATGATGGTCTTGATTTTCCCGCTCCGGATCTGAGGCGCGATCGTCTCGTGAAACTCGACGGAGACGGGTAGCCCGCGGAGATACTCGGCGAACCGACGTGTGATCGCCGCGAAGGCGTCCTCGCTGAACTCCCGGCCCCGGACGACCCTGAGCACCACGGCTCCGTCACCGCGCTGCATTGCTTGAAATTGTCGAACGATGTCTTTCCGTGCGTCGCTAAAGAGAACGTGGAACACGATGCCGGGCACAGTGTTCCCATCGCCATCAATCAACGTGTCGGCGCGACGGCCGTCCACGCGCGCTACCTTCGCCAGGTCGCGCCCACAGGCACAGACGCCCGACTCGGCGAGGATCGCGACGTCGCCGTTCACGTAGCGAATCATCGGCATGCCGAAATTGTGGAGATCGGTAACGACGACATCCCCCGGCTGTCCTCGCGGGACACCTCGCCGATCGCTCACGACCTCGACGACAAGGTTCTCCTCCTGGATGTGCATCCCGTCGTGCGCCTCGCACTCGGCGGCGATCAGCATCGTCTCGCGAGATCCGTATGTCTCGAAGATGGCCGGGCCGAAGGCGCTCGCGAGCACAGCGCGATCTCCCGGAAGCACCGCCTCAGCCCCGCAGATCACGGGAACGTCGTCCCAATCTCGGAGGCCCTCGTCCAGAACCCAACGCGCAAACTGCGCGCACGACTGCGTGTAGCACACGACCACGCTTGGCCGGATCTTGCGGAGGAGCACGAGCGCGGCCCGTCGGGACGCGACGTCCTGTTTCATCGAATCGACGAACGTTTCGCGGCGGAGCGCGCGATCAGCACGTATCTTGAGGCTCGGTCGTGCGGCAGAGACGGCTGCCCAGTAGTAGAAGGTCTTCAGACCGGGGCGATACCCCGCCCACCCGTATCCTCGAAGCTTCACGGCTTGCCGCCAGTATTCGCTCGTCATCGAGTACTCGAACTTGAGCGGGCAGCCCGTGGACCCGCTGGTCCCCTTCTTGAGGGTCCTTCCGCGATGAGCTGGATCGACGAGATCCGCGTATCGCTCGCGGACGATCTGGCGCGTCAGAAGAGGGAGCGCTTCGAGATCGCGGAGCGACGTTACTCCACGCGGATCGAAGTGCTCTCTCCGGAACAGCTCTCGGTAGTACGGAATGTGCGTCGCCGCGTGCAGAAGCAGAAGGCGAAGTTCGCTGAGTTCGCGCTTCGACCGCTCTTCACGAGGCAGCCATTGACTCGCCTCCAGGTACTCGAGGTACTTCAGGGTGTCCCGACGGCGAACGACGCGCTCCCACGAAGGCATCAGAATGGAGCCGAAGAGAGCCGCGTACGCCCGATCGACGGCATGCGTCACGCCGCTTGTCGTCAGGCTGCGATCGGCCACCCTGCCCTCCCGAGCCGTCGACAGCGGCGGAGGGTGCTCTCATAAAGCGCCCCGTACTCCCTTGCCATTCGATCCACCGAATAGCGAAGGTGAATTTCCTGTCTTCCAGCTTCGCCCAGTTGGCGCGAGAGCGTGCCGTCCGTGGAAAGGGACTCGAGCTGAGACGCGAGCGAGGTACGATCCCCTGTTGGCGAGAGTAGCCCCGTTACCCGATGCTTCAGAAGGTCCGGAATGCCACCGACGGCCGTGCTGAGGACCGGCAGTCCCGTGGCCATCGCTTCGAGGAGCACCAGAGGTAGGCCTTCGGTCCGGGAGGTGAGCGCAAAAGCGTCGAGCGCAGCGAGAATGCCCTCGACGTCCTCGCGCTGGCCCAGCATGTGAACGTAGCGGCCATTGGGAACTCGCGCGATGCGTCCCCGGAGAGCGCCGCGCTCTGGTCCGTCACCGACGATGACGAGCCGCCGGCCTTCGCTCAGGAGCGGTGCCATGGCGTCTATGAGGAGCCCCTGGTTCTTCTCGACCGCAAGGCGGCCCACGGTTCCGACGACCCATGCATCGTCGCGAATCTCGAGTTCCTTGCGGAGCTCGCAGCGTGCAAGGCGGCTGGGGGCGAATCGCACGACATCGACTCCGTTCGGGATGACGTGAAGACGAGACGGCTCGCAATCGCCCTGCTCGAGCGCTTTCGCCGCCAGCGATGGGCTCACGGCTACGTAGGCATCGGCGAGCTTCGCGGCGGCCCGCCGGAGCCATATCCGGCGCCGTCGATCGGGATTCACTCCATGCTTGGAGTGAACGACGACCGCCCCGGCGAGCCACGCCGCCGGCGCGCCGTAGATGAGGGCGTGCGGATTGTGCGTATGAACCACATCGACTCGGTGGCGCCGCAGGTGAGCTGCGAGGCGCAAGGGCAAGGACGGATCGACCCGCGGTCGCTTCGCAATGGTTTCGGGCAGCGCACCTGCGGCGTGAAAGGCGGCCGCGGTCGGACCCTCGAGTCCGGAAGCGATCGAGATTGCGAGGACCTCGTAGCCCGCTGACCGTTGGAGCCGGGCTAGGTCCACCGCCACGCGCTCTTGCCCGCCCTGCCCGAACGAGGAAAGGACGTGTGCGATGACCATGGTAGTCGTCATCGTCCGAGCCCACGCATCATGACCCAAGGGGTCTTGAGGATGATCATGAGCTCGGTGCCGATGAAGGACCGGAAGTGCTCGAGAGAGGCGACGTAGGCGAGGTCAAACAACAACTTCGTCCTCATGTCGTCGGCCTCCGATCCGTCTGCGTTCGCCAACTTGAAGGGGTTCACAAGGCAATTATCCATTTGGGCGATGACGCTGCCGCGCGGGGCTCGCCCGCTGTAGCCGAGAGAGATCTGCGCGAGCCCAGTAATCCCCGGTTTGCAGTCGCGCATGCGTTCTTCGAAAAACGGGATGGCGAGCGTAAGGTTCTCGAACAGCTCCGGTCGCTCCGGCCGGGGTCCTACGAGGCTCATGTCGCCGATGAGCACGTTCCAGAGTTGAGGAAGCTCGTCGAGCCGAGTCTTGCGCAGGAATCGCCCGACCCTGGTCACGCGCTGGTCGTTCTCACCGGCGAGGATCGCCCCCGTCTCCTTCTCCGCATCGACTCGCATGCTGCGAAATTTCAGCATGTCAAAACTGGCGAATTGACAGTGTCTGCTCGCGCCTCGCGCGCCGATGCCCGCGGCGCGCTTCTGACGGTAGAAGATGGGACCGGATGAATCGAGCCGGATCGCGACCAAGACGAATGGGAGCAGGATAGCCGTGACGAGCAATCCAAAAATAGCCATGACGACATCGATGCCCCTTTTTACGACTCGCACAGCGAGCGGGATGCCCAACGGGCGAATGAGCGCTCGGACGCGACTCTCGTCGGTTGGTTTGTCGATCGGGAAGCACAACAGGGATGACATGGACATGGACGTCTCCGTGCTCGGAACGCTACGCAATCGCGGCCGAGTAACTGTGACCGTGTGGCACGACGGACAACAAAAGCAAGAAGCAAGCCGCCAGTCGTTTGGGCGAGTCGACGTGCGCGGGTCGCAATGCGCAAAGCCGGAACGACGGTCGACTAAATTGGTTTCGGGCATGGCCAACATCCAAATGAGAGATTACTCATGCAATCGATGGGCATTGCTTCGTTGCGTCTCGCTCTGATCGCGCTTTCGTTCGTCGTCGTGCTCGCTTGTGGCGGCCGATCCCGCGACGCCAGCGCGGTCTACGCCGAAGCCGCTCGGAACGATCCCCGTACTCGGCCCTACGTAATCGGCGTCTCCGACGTCGTGCGCGTCACCGTGTGGAAGGATCCGAATCTGTCGACGGATGCCGCGGTGCGTCCCGATGGAACCATCACGCTGCCGCTCGTCGGTGAGCTCGTCGCGGCCGGTCAGACCGTCGTCGAGCTCCAGAGAGAGATCGCGCAGCAGCTCTCGGCCTTCGCGAAGGACGCCGTGGTGACCGTGGCCGTCACCGAGGTCAACAGCTACCGATTCACGGTCGCCGGGAACGTCGAGCACCCGGGTATGTTCATGTCGAGGTACTACGTCACCGTCTCGGAGGCCATCGCTCTCGCAGCAGGTCCAAACCGCTACGCTTCCACTGGCAGCGTGGTCATCGTCCGGGGCTCGCGCCGCATTCCGATCGACTACGGTGCCGTCCTCTCGGGAAAGAGCCCGGAGCAAGACATCGTGGTCCTCGCAGGTGACGCGGTTCGAGTGCCGTAACCCGTGACGCTCGTACGTGACACCGTCCGAGGCGCGCTGTGGACCATCTCGGCCGGCATCGGCTCGCGGGCGATCGGCCTGGCGGGCACCCTGCTCGTGACTCGATTCGTGACTCCTGCCGACTACGGAGAGGTAACAGTGGCGGCCGTCGTCGTCATGACCGCGAATCAGCTCTCGACCATCGGCTTCGGGCAGTTTTTGATCGCACGGCCGGATGCGCCGCGAAGCGTCGCGTTCCACGCGACCGTCTTTCATGTCGGCCTCGGGACTCTCGCCGCGGCCGTCGTGCTCGCGTTCGGTGGGCGCTTCGGTCCCGCTCTCGACGCGCCGGAAATGGTTAGGTTCCTGCCGGGACTCGTCCTGAGCGGGTTCCTCGACCGCCTTTCGTACGTTCCTGAGCGGGTCCTCGTTCGGGACTTGCGCTTCCGCGCGGTAAGCGGGGCGCGAACGGCCGGAGATCTCGCACACAGTCTCGTTTGCGTGTGGCTTGCCGCGGTCGGTTGGGGCGGACTGGCGATCGTCATGGGCAATGTCGCTCGGTCCGCCGTTAGGACGACGTCGTTCGTCACTGCCGTCAAGCTCCGGGACTGGGTGGAACCCTCCCGCTTGTCACTCGACGTCACGCGGACCCTCTTCGCCTTCGGTGTGCCGATGTCGCTCGGCTCTCTCTGCGCCTTCGCCTCGCGGCGCTGGGACAATCTGTTCGTATCGCGCTTCTTCGGCCCTGGGCCGACCGGCATGTACAACCTGGCGTACAATCTCGCGGACGTGCCGGCGATCCAGGTGGGCGAGCAGATCGGTGATGTACTGCTTCCGTCGTTCGCCCGGATAGAAAGCGCGCGCCGGCCCGCCGCTCTCGTTCGGTCGATGGGGATGCTCGCGCTGGTCGTGTTCCCGCTCGCCATCGGTTTGGGTGCCGTGGCTCCGACCCTGGTTGCCGCGGTTTTCGATGCCCGCTGGCGTCCACTCGGCCCGATGCTCGTGCTCCTCTCGGCGCTCTCGGTGGCGCGGCCCATTGGGTGGACCGTCGAGTCGTACCTTCAGGCGCGCGAGAGGCCTCGCCTCATCCTCGGGCTCGAAGCATTCAAGGTCTTCGCGCTGGTTCTCCTGATGGCAACGTTCGGAAGATTGAGCCCCCTCTGGATCTGCGGCGCGGTGGGGATCGCGTTCGCGGCGCATGCGCTCGCCTGTCTGTGGGTCGTCCGACGGATCGATGCACTGCCGCTCCTGCGCTCCCTCGGCTCTTTGTGGCCCGCGCTCGCAGCCTCGGCTCCCATGGTGGGGGCGGTGCTCGTCGCTCGGCAGGCGCTCCTGGTGTCCGGCAATGGGAAGCCCCTCGAGTGTCTCTCGGTCGAGGTCCTCGCCGGCGCCACGGGATACGTGCTCAGCGCGCTCGTCCTCGCCAGAGGCCCCTCCCGAGAACTCGTAGCGCGCGTCGTCGACGCCATCCGCTCGCATTGAGCTGCGCTCCCCGACAGTCTCGGGGAGTGGCGAGGAATCCCATCGCCGGGGTCGGGTTGGCAACGCGCCAATCACGTTCGCGCGCTGCCTCTCGCGGCATTGTCCCAATCGGCTCGGCTCTGCGGCCGGCGGCCCTTCGCGGCCTGCGCATGAACCATTTCTCGGGCTTGCGCGGCTCGCAGCATTGGATCGAAAAGCCGAGGCAATGTGCGTGCCGCGAAAGTTGCGGTGCAAACACCGCGGCACAGCGCATGCTCCGCCTCGTGGCGTGCACCAACTCGCGTCGTGTCATCTTGCTTCGAACCCGAGCGGGGTGCTCACCCGGTGGGATCACGCCGGCTTTCACGTCGCCGCGGAACACCGAGGCGCAGGTGGAACGGCTGGCGGCGGCGACTTTTACACGCTTGCCGTCCGATCTCCGGGACACATCGGAGTGGTCATCGGCGATGCCTGCGGCCGTGGAGCGGACGGCGAGGCACAGATTTCCCGGATCCTTCCCATGATCCGTCAGCTCGCTCTCTCGGGGGTCGCACCGGCGGAGCTCCTCATGGAGCTGAATCGCACAGTGGCGACGGAGCTTGCGCCGGACCGCTTCGTGACGGCTGCGGCATTTGAGTTCGACATGAGGACTGGCGTCCTCACCATAGCCAATGCCGCGCACGTGCCTGCCATCGTGCGCCGTGCTCGTGACCGCCTCGTCTCGGTTGTCGGCCGCGCGTCGGGAATGCCTCTGGGCATCGTGGAAAGCACGACGTACCGGAACGAGCGTTACGAGCTCAATCGGGGCGACGTGGTTGTGTTGATGACGGATGGTGTGCTCGAGGCCGTCGAGTCGGATCTACTGAACATGAGCACGCTGAAGGAGTTCCTCGCCGAAGCCGCAGACGGGGCAGGCAACGTGCACGTTTCCCTTCTGCGGAAGTTCGAGGAATGTACGACGGGAAAGCGTGTCGACGACATGACGCTCGTAGCGGTCGAAGGAATGCGCGAGCCGATTTCGGGAAGCTTCGCGGATCTTGCTCGAGCGAGTTGAGCGATGCGCGTGCTCATCCTGACGAAGATCTTTCCGAATCGTGTCGAGCCCCTCTCGTCGCCATTCAACCGGCAGCAGTTCGCGCACCTCGCCCGGCTATGTGAGGTTCGGATTCTCGCCACGATTCCATGGTTTCCTGGCGCCAAAGCGCTTTCGCGGTGGTCCCGAGCCGGGCGAGTTTTCGACGTTCCCAAGGAAGACTGCATCGAGGGGATCCCGGTTCGGCATCCCCGTTTCGTCTTCGTCCCCAGGCTCGCTCCGGGGCTCTCCGGACCACTCTACGCCGCGTCCCTCGCCACGACGGTGCTCAGGTACCGCGGCAAGGTGGACGTCGTGCTCGGTTCCTGGGCGTATCCCGACGGATTCGCGGCCGTGGTACTCGCTGAGATGCTCGGGACTCCTGCCGCGATCAAGCTGCACGGCTCCGACATGAACGTCGTGGCGCAACTTCCGGGCCCACGTCGTGCGCTGGAGTGGGCTTTCCCGCGAACCCAGCGCATCGTGGCGGTGAGCCACGCGCTTCGTGACGAAGCGATCAAGCTCGGAGCCTTCTCGGACCGTGTCGACATCGTTCCCAACGGCATCGATCGGACACGCTTCCGTCCACAGGACAGGTGCGCCGCGCGCCGCGTGCTGGGCCTTTCGCAGGACAGCGCGATCGTTCTCTACATTGGCCACATCGAGCGTCAAAAGGGGGTGCTCGATCTCGTTCGCGCGTTTGCGGCCCTGACGAAGCGCAGGAAGGATACCTCTCTCGTCATGGTTGGGGATGGCACCGGGTTGGCGGATTGCCAAAGGCTGGCGGCGGACCTCTGCGTCGACGTTTCATTCGTCGGCGCAAGGCCACATGACGAGATCCCGCGATGGATCGCGGCCTGCGACGTGTTCGCGCTTCCCAGCTGGAACGAAGGGACGCCCAATGTCGTGCTCGAGGCCCTCGCGTGCGGTCGACGCGTCGTCGCAACCCGTGTCGGCGGCACGCCGGACGTCATCACGACGGATATCCTTGGCGTCCTCGTGCCGCCCGGCGATCCGCCCGCCCTCGCCATCGCCCTCGATGATGCTATGTCAAATGCCTGCGACGCCGCAGTCGTTTCCGCTGCTCTGAATGCACCGGACTGGGGCGAAAGCGCGCAGTACTTGCATGCGAGTCTCGTGGCTGCGTGCGAAGGTGGCGCGCGCAAACGTGCGGCCTGAGGTGTCTAAGCGGATTCGTGCAGAGCAGCTGGACAACATGGATATCGTTCGATTCTCCGTCCCCGGAACACTCCTCTATCGCGACGTGGTGCTGCGGGTCGTCGCGTCCGCGTGCCGCCTCGGGCGGAGCGGCGCAAGAGGAGCGCAAGAGTCAAGCCAACGGCGCGTCGCGGACTTCGACGACAAGGTCGTGTCCGCAGTGGGCGAAGCGTTCAACAATGTTGCCATACACGCCTACGCTGACGCGCGGGGAGAGGCGAACCTGGAGTTAGCGTTTG
Source organism: uncultured Myxococcales bacterium (assembly GCA_937998045.1). GTDB lineage: Bacteria > Myxococcota_A > Polyangia > Polyangiales > Polyangiaceae > Palsa-1150. Next base: position 22,454 of record CALKVG010000234.1, on the reverse strand, counting down.
AGTTGGACGGGCTGACCGTCGGGCTGCTGGACACGGGCAAAGGCTTCAATCTCTCCGCGGAGCTCGGCCAGAATCTGGAGACATTGCGGGAGTCACGCATGGGTCTCGAGATCATGCTCGCCTGCATGGATGAAGTGACCTACGTGCGCGGCGGGCGCGGCACGCCGAACGTGCTCACGATGACCAAACGCTATTTTTCGAAGGTCGGCGCATCGAATTGCGGAAACCGAACTGCCTTGGTGCGCGCATAGTCGACTGCCGCGCGGAAAATCCGCGCGAATTCTCCTGCCTGTCGTTGTCGCTGGAAGCGCTCGATGTCGACGGCGCGCGAGACGTCATCGTCGAACGCGCTGGTCTTCCCGTCGCGAAACAACCGGAGCCTGCGTGACAGGGTGGCAAAGATTGCCTCCGAATCTCTCGGGTGGATGACCTCGCCGAGGGCATGGTCTCGGACCAGGTCCGCTAGCGCGCCTTCTGGCGCAAGCGCCAGGCATGGCCGGCCCGCGTACATGATTTCGAAGATCTTTGCGGGGTAGATGCGGCTGGCACCGGGCAAATCGTCGAGCAGGCACAACACGGCGTGGCTTCGTGCGAGCTCCGCGAGGGCCCGCTCGTGTTCCAAGTATCCAAGGCGCTGCACGCCAATGGCCGCCGTGCCCTCGAAGTGCGAGGCCTCGGTTTCAACGATGCGCCCGATGAAGCGCACCTCCAGCAGCTTGCCGAGCTCAGGCTCTCGAACGTGGAGCAGGCGAACGGCGTCCAGAAGGCCGCGGGCGCTCGTGAGGCGAAAGACCGTACCCACGTAGGTAAGGACGAAACGATCCGTCCTCGGCCGAGGAAGCGGCATCGGGAAGTCGTCCGGGTCGTAGCCGTTGGGGATGGCGTGCACGCGGCTTGGGTCCAGAAAGTCGAATCGTGCGAGAAGCTCCAAACGGAAAGCGTCCGTGGCAGTCGTCACGGCGTGGGCAGAGCGCAGGATTGCGCGTTCGAGCCACGCGCCGGCTCGCGCCGAGCCGCCCATCTCGTAGAGGCCCTGCGTCGTCATCCACTCGTCGCGGTAGTCGAGCACGACGGCTGTTCGAGAGCGCAGGCGCGCGAGGGCTCCGAGCACGAATTGCGAAAACGGTGGGCCGCTTATGAAGACTACGTCGTCTGCGTTCCGCGAAGCGAGCCGCGCTCCGAGCGCGAGGCCGGCGGACGGCAACCATAGGACCTGCGGATCCGGCACGAGGAGCTGCCGTCCGAGCTTCACGAGCTGCCTCTTGCTCCGTGCGAGGAAACCCGGCGCGGCCCCCGCCGCGGCGTTCCATGCCAGTCGCTTGGCCGAGTAACTCGGTTCGAGGGTCGACGCGCGCAGGATCTCAGTGAACTCGGGGATGTCGCGCGCGAGCGACTCGTCATGAAGCGGCACCGATGCGTTCGCGACCGTGAGCACGGCCGGGGTCACCCGGTGAGACGGAAGGTACTTGACGAGCTTGAGCACTCGCTGGACGCCCGCACCGCCTACCGGCGGGAAGGCGTAGGACACGACCAGGGCGCGCAGGTTGCTCACCTCGCCCCGCATTCGGTGGCGCTCACGCGAACAAAGCCGCCGGCCGTCGCGGCGGATGCCGAGGCATCGTTGGTAGGTGAGATCTCGAAGAGGCAGGACGCCGCCGGGTCGACGGACACCTTGTAACGGCGCCCCGGCTCGAGCCCGACGACGAGGACGACGTCCGCGCCGTCGCCAAGTGCAACGCGCCCTCCTTTCTTCGCGTCGGTGAAGAGCACGGCGGTCCTTCGCCCTTCGACGGCGCCCACACAGCCGCGCATCCCTTCGCCTGACACGCTCCGCGCGGCAGGAGCATCGCCATTGGCCCGATCGACGGTGATGAAATGCAAGAAGCCGCGATCGCGAGTGCCGCGCGGGCTTGGAACCTCGACGCGCCACATCGGCCCCCAGGGATGGTCGGCTCGGTGAGAGCCCTCACCCGACGGCGAAGGCTCGCGCACCGCCACGGCCCCCGCGTTCTCCGGCTCGAGCGTCCGAATGTCCACGCGCGACTGGCCCACGACCGCGCTGGCGAGCCCCACTACTACCCTGGGGTTCGTCGTCACGTGAGCGGCCCAGGTCACATCGTATTCGGGGCGTTCGAGGACGACTCTGTCGTCCAAGACGAGAAGAGAAGGGCGCAAGAAGGCGAACGTCCGCACCATCTGCCGCACGGAGCGCTCCGTGCACCCGTCTTCGGCACAGGACGGCGCGTATGCTTCCCCGATGTCACCCACCGCGACGGCCACGACGCCGTCGTCGGCAAATCGCGTCGTCCGAACCTTCGTTCCCCAGACCCCTTGATTGGGAGGGTAGTTGAGATGGCGACCGCCGTCGTCGACGAGCAGCGTGTTGTGGTTGATGGTTGCCGAGCCTTCCGAGTCTCCGCCGTCGACGAGCAGGCCGTCGGCGCCGCGAAAGAGCTCGAAGTGACCCTGGTCGGCGTCCTGATGGTCTTCGGCGAGTCGCGGGCCCGCTTGGAAGGACGCCCAAACGGCGCTAGGCGACCAGTTGCTGCGCACGAACGTCAGCCCCTCTCCCGGAAGATGCAAGCTCGTGGGCGCGCCCTCTCGCGGGGACCGCTCGAGGGCTCCGGGCCGGTCTGCGAGAAGGCCAACCCAGGCTTGCTCGCGCCGGAGTGGTGGCAGGGCGTGCGCCATCATCCACCGCGCTTCGGCGACACGCGCGTCATCGGTGCCCTCGAGCGCCACGATGGCGGCCGCGAGCCCTGCAGCGGACGGCCGCGCAGGGTGCTCACTCCACGTCCCGCCGTCGTAGACGGAGTGCTCGTCCGGGAGGAGAGCGTGCGCGTGGTATGTCACCATTTGCGAGAGCCAGGGCAGCTTGCTGGCGATGTCCAGGCCCGCCCCCGTCTTGAAGGCACGGGACACGAGCGCGATCTCCACGGTGGTATACTCCCCGTATTGCCAACCCTCCGGCCATCCTCCACCCGCGAGCTCGTCTCGAAAGGTCGGCAAGACGCTCTCGGCGAAGGCGCCCCTGGCGCGCGCGAGCCATCCGTCCGCCAATGGCGACTCACCCGACGCGGCCAGCCCCGCGAAGCTCAGCGTCGTGAGATAGCCCCAGTAGTAATTGGCCGTCGGCCTGTCCCGCAGATACCCCTTGGCCTCGTACCAATTGAGCCACTCATCGAGCCGTTCGAGCGCGTGAGCCTTGAGCCTTGCGTCCATTCCGGGCGTGTCGCGGAGCCAGTCGTAGCCGAGGGCCACGTACGCGCCGAAGGTGCGAATGCCGTAGCCCGAGTCGTGGGTCACGACGTCTTTGCCGCCCTTCGCGTCCCCCAAGATGAACCGGTCGTCCAGAAGAGCACGGAAGTAGCGAATCGCTTCCTCGGCATACCGGGTGTCGCCCGTTCCGTGCCAGATCAGAGACGCGTCCGCGATGGCGTCTGCCCACTCGAAACCCTGGTAGCCCGACGCAATGGGAGCCTCGAGCGCCTCGTCCGCGCGGGCCACGACTGCATTCCAGGCGCTCGTCTTTAGTCGCGCAGAATCCGAGAGGCGAGCGGTGGCTTGGGCGTCGAGCAAGAGCCGGTACCGACTACCTGCCGGCGGCACAAATTCCACGTTGGGCGCACCGAGTTCTACGACGGGAGCGTGCCGGACCGGGGTTCGCGCGGCTGGCTCGCCGGAGAACCGATGGATCGCGCACCGAGTGCACGCGAGCGTGACCGCGAGCGCGAGTCCAAGAAGAGTGCAAGTCAGGACTCGGCTTCTGGCTTTGCGCGTGATCATGCGAGCACCCATCGCGTGTAGGCGTGAACGAGAACAATGACGGCCGCGTCCATCGTGAGGACGGCCGCGAAATCGCGCAGACCGAACCGGACCTTGACCGTCGGGTGATGCCGGCGCGCGGCCGAATACAGCGCACCCGATAGGCCGATGTAAATCCAGAGGACGTAGTGGTAGGTGAACGAGAGGAAGAAGATCCCGACGGCAAGGCCGGCAAACGCTGCGATAAGCCCCATTGCCCAGGGGCGCGCGGCCGAGGCCCCCGCAAGAGCGTCGCCAGTCCCGGCGTGCGCACCGTTCGTGTCCCGGAGAATCACGAACGGGATCTTCGCCGCAAGATAGACAACGATGGTGAAGATCACCATTCCCGGTGGGCCGAGCTCGGAGAGCGACAACAAATAGGAATTGTGCGCGGTCATGTAGTTGTATTCCGTGAACTGCCCGAGTCCCACGCCGATGACGGGGTGCGAGCGCCAGATCGCGAGCGCCGTAGCCCAGCAATCGAGCCGCTCGAGAGTGGAACTGGAGGCCTCCTCGCCGCTTCTCCCGCCGAGCAACAGAAGGGGAGCCGCGAGGACGGAGCCGAGGACCAGGCCTTTGGCCCCAAAGCGTTTGAGGCCGTACGCCCCGAGCACGGTGAGGACGACGATCTGCCCGCCGCGTGAGCCCGTCAGTACCGCGCAGAGCAGCACGAGCGCGAGCGCGATCACCGACACGACGCGCCGACCTAGAGTCTTCTTGCGACTCTCGCTGAATGCGAACGCGAGCGGCAGGCCGACGCCGCCAGCGAGCGAGAGCTCGTTCGGATCCTGGAGGACGCCCCGGTAGCGCACGCGGCCCCCGCCGACCGAGGTTGTGCCGAGGAGACCGATATGCTCGCAGGCGTACTCCGCGCCTGGCTCCACGTCGCCGAGGTAGCAAGTGCCGATCGAGTCGCATGGGCGGCCATCCGGCGTTCCCGTCGACGTGTCGCCCTGAGTGGACTGATCGACGACGACGCAGCCCATTGGAGCAAACCCCTGATGGACTCCTACGAAACACACGAAAATGACCATGGCCAGCACGGCACCCGCAACAACGTGAAGCGCCCGAAATGTTTGAACTCCATGAGCAATCAGCAAATACAGAGATGCGCAGATGGCGAGACCTGTAATGGGAGCGAGCGCGCCGCTCGGAGTGCGAATGATCACCGTGAACGCGCCCCATACGACGAAAAGTGCGATCCAGGGAAGCAGCGGTGTGGACCGAATTTTGATATTTCTCAGTCGAATATCCAGCGCTGCCCCGAAGAGGGCCAGCGTAACGAAGACGTAGAGCAGAGGGATCGTACGCAGCTGTTCGAAGAACTCCTGAGGCCGTGCGTAAATGAAAACGACGAGGAAGATGATCCCGGGTATGGCCAACATGGCTTCAATCGCTTCCGCCGCTTGGTTCAGCGAGCACAGCGAAACCCCAGGGGCTGGCTGTCGTCCGCAAGGTCGTACCAGTCGCGGGCGCTGGCGCGCTGCCACACGGGCTCGCTCTTGTAGCCCCCGCCGCGGCCGCCGTAGCGGGTGCCCGTGGCCGGCCCGGTGGGATCGTCCTTGGGAGAAACCTGGTAGTACCCCACGTCGTACCAGTCGGCCACCATCTCGACGACGTTGCCCGCCATATCGAGAGCGCCGTACGGGCTCACTCCTGCGGGAAGCATACCGACAGGCTCCGCATGCGCCCCGCAGCTGGCCATATTCACGTGGGTGCAATCGGGAGCGTCGTTCCCCCAGGGATAGATGCGCCCGTCCGTACCGCGGGCCGCCTTCTCCCATTCCGCTTCCGTGGGCAGGCGCTTGCCGGCCCACGCGCAATAGGCCTTGGCCTGTGCCCACTCGACGCAACCAGCCGGATAGTTCGTCTTGCTGCAGTCCCAGGTACACATAGGGGTTTCGCACGCTTTGGCTGTGACGCACGCGACGTATTGATCCTGAGTGACCTCGGTTCGGTCGATCTCGAACGCGACCAAGGTCACCACATGCGGGGGCTTTTCGTCGTCGCCACACTGCGTGTCGATACCGCTGCAACCCATCGTGAAGTCGCCCGCGCGCACTTGAACCATACCCCCCGGGGCCGCGTCGCTGGTGCAACTCGAAACCGTGCCGCTACCTGCGTCGTCCTTGACGTCGCCGGAGCTGCTCGCTCCGTCAACGGTCGGGGCACCCCCCTCCGGCGTGCTCCCCTCGGACGTCGCCTTGCCCTTCGAAGCACTCCCGCATCCGAGCAGCGTGAGCGCGAGCACGACCCCGGCACCCCCCTTCCTGGCGCGCCGCGGTCTTCCAATCGTCACGTTTGCATTCGTGGCTAGCAGCAAGTGAATTGAGTCAAGCGCGTTGTACGAAAACGGCAGCATGCCGCGAGCAAACGCAATGTGCGTGCCGCGGCTTGCCGTCCGTCTCGAGGCATTCGGCGCGGGCCTTCGGTTCGTTGCTTTCCTTCGCGACATGGCCCGATGCGAACGCCTTTGCAGAACGCCACCTGGCGTCGGCCTTCAGGAAATGTCGAACGCGCGATCGAGGCGGAGAAGCTTGAAGATGACGAGTGGCTGCGCCGTCACGCCCACGAACTTCACTTGTCCACCGTTCGCGCGCACTCGTTTGTAGAGCGAGACGATGAGTCCGACGCCGGAGCTGTCGATGAGGCGGAGCTCGGAGAGGTCCACGGTGACGACGCATTTCTCTTGCGCGGCCAGCGTGTCCAGGACTGCGCGGAGATCCGGGCAGGACAACGCATCGAGTTCGCCGCGCACACGAAGCACCGTCGAACCGGTCTCTTGTACGACTGTATGATTCATGGTGCAGCCAGAGACGCAGCGGCCGTGCCACAGCCGTTCGCCGGGATCTGGGCGCGAATTTCGGCGAAGCGGCTCACGTCATAGGCTCCAGTATTGAACGTCGGGACGGGCCTTCTGCGTTTGACCGCTCTTGACGGGGACATCGGCCCGGGCGCGCCACTTGACAACGCGCTGCGCAACGAACGCCCCCATTCCCTCGTTGATCCTTCGCCCCGCGAGAATCACCTGTGGGTGGTAGCCGACCTTTTCGGCGAGTGCGGTCAAGTAGTACGGGTCGACTCCGATGCAGTGACCACCGACAAGCCGACGCTTCCCGGCGAGAGGGCCGCGCCGACCGTCTCGCTGGCGCGCAGCACCGGCCCCAGATCTGGCCGATGCTTTCCATCGATCGGCGTCGGGACCGCCGCGACGAAGAAGCTGCATCCCTTGAGCGCCCGCGGATCCGCGGTGATCTCCGGCGTCGAGATCGAGAGCGCCGATGGCTTCACCTCGCGTGTCGCATCGATGCCCCGCTGCAGGCTTTCCACACGCGCCTTGTTGACGTCGAAGCCGATCGTGTTCTTGAACTTGCCTGCGAATGCGAGTGCGACCGGCAAGCCGACGTATCCGAGACCGATAACCGCAATGCGCTCTTCCACGGAGCCTCACGATGCAAGAGTTGGTCCGAAGCTCGGACCGCAATCGATTTCGCTCAATGAGCGAGGGCTCGATCGGCTCCGGGAGGACTTTCAGGCTGTGCGGAATGTGCTTTCTTCGATTGCGAGGGCCTCAGGCGAAGCGGCCCGCTGGATGACGGCTCCTCCGCCGGGGCTTGCACGTGGACCATCGGAGGTGCGGGCGCAACGGGGTGGGGACCCGTACACGGCACCTGTGGCGCGGGCGTGGCGGAAGGAATCCACCGTGAAGGGTCGCGCGCCATCTCCTCTGCGTGGTAATTCGCTGGCGAACCATTCGGCATCCATCCCGGCTCGAACGCGGCGACTGCCGCAACAACAGCAGCAGCCGAGAGCCATCTCAAGGTCGCGCGAGGCGGCCGTCTGCGGCGCGGGCGAAGTGCTCTTGTCCGAGTCGTCAGCCAAACCAGCTCGAGTCGAGCGTCGGCGCGGCGCCACTGCAATCGCCGGGCGAGCGGGGTCTGCCGCGCCGCAAGTCCTGCGCCCGCTGCGATCGAGAACGACCTTGCTGCTTCCGCCGCCGAAGCAAATCTATCGACAGGATCGCGGCTCAAGGCCTTGCGAAACCACGCGTCCACTTCCGCCGGTAGGTCGGAGCGTAGCGCACCAGGGCAGGTCAAATCGCCGCCGTGGATCGAAAGCCATACCGCAGTGACCGTATCCCCAGGAAACGGCAGCTGGCCGGTCAGACAACAATATGCGACGACCCCGAGAGACCAAATGTCTGTCCGCGCGTCGATCCCTTTCGCGCCCGCGAGCTGCTCGGGACTCATGTAGTTCGGCGTGCCGAGGACCGAACCCATCCTCATCCCGTCGTCTGAATCGATCTCTGCGATCGACTTGGCGATACCGAAATCGAGGAGCTTCGCCGTGAAGGCACCGGCTTCGCCGCGAACCAAGAAGATATTTCCCGGCTTGATGTCTCGGTGAACGATCCCCAGCGCGTGCACCGAGGACAGCGCGGCGCAGATTTGTTCGATCAGCTGCGCCGTTTCGTCGAGCGACGGCAGATTGGCAGCGAGCCGTGTCTGTAGCTCGATGCCATCGAGCAATTCCATCACGATGCATGGAGTGCCGTCCGAAAGCGTCGCGTAGTCGAAGACTTGGGGTACGTGGTGAGTCTGCAAGCGCGCCAGCGTCTGCGCCTCGAAGGCGAAGCGTCGCAAAGCTGCGGCGTTGTCGGCAAGGAGATCGGACGGGCACTTGACGGCGACACGGCGGTGGAGAGCAAGGTGGTCGGCTGCCCAGATCTGCCCCATTCCGCCCTCAGAGATCCGGTGCCGGAGAAGGATGCTCTCCGTGATGTGCAGTCCAGGTTCCAAGTTCATGGCCGTTTCCACAGGAGCATTCGGCGCGCCAGGGCAAGTTCCCGGGGCGGCCTACTTGCTGACGTGGTCGATGTCTTCGTCGGGAACGCTCACCCGGTTGCGGCCCGCGCGCTTCGCCCGGTAGAGGGCCTCGTCGCTCGCATCGACAAGGCTTTGCACGCTCATCGTCCCGTCGCCGGGCTCACGCGACGCGACACCAATGCTGATCGAGAGACTGCGTCCACGGATGGTTCGTCGAGCGACATCGAGGCGGAGGCGCTCGGCCAACTGCAGGGCCTCGGCCTTGGTTGCGCTAGGCAAGAGGATCGACAGCTCGTCCCCACCCTGCCGAGCCACCGTCTCGAATCTTCGCACCGCGCCCTCAAGCACGGATGCGACCAGGCGGATTGCGTCGTTTCCCGCGCCGTGGCCGAGCGCGTCGTTGATGCCTTTGAGATCATCGAGATCGATCGTGAGCAGGCTGAGCGGAAGGTCGTATCTCCGGGCCCGGGCGAGCTCGAGCTCCAAGTTGCGCGCAAGGCATCGATAGTTGGCCAGTCCGGTCAACGGATCAGTGAATGCGTCGGCGACGAGCGATCGCTCTCGCCCCACGGCCGCGATGATGCGCGCCACCCGGGCGAGGAGCTCCTCGGGGTCGACAGGCTTCGTGACGAAATCGGCTGCGCCCAGCGAGAGGGCGCGTACCCTGACTTGCGCGCTCGGCTCACCGGAGAGAAACATGAACGCGGGCGGCGCTATGGAGTCGACGGCAAACCGCTGGGCGACCTCCAACCCGCTGTGCCCCGGCATGTGTTGATCGAGTATCGCGAGATCGAACTCCTCGGCGCGCAGGCGAACGAGCGCCTCAGGCCCGTTGCTCGCCGTCGCGATCTCATAGAGTTTCGCGAGAAGGTTCGCGAGGTTCGCGAGACAATCCGGGTCGTCGTCGGCGAGCAGCACGCGCGGCCGCGGATGTCCTGCCTCGATCGCGGGTGCAGATGTTGTCGGGTGGAGCTCGCTCCCGGAGCACGATCCGATGCAATCTCGAAATCGCATGACCCCACCTCACGTGAAGAGAACGCATCGTCCGTGCCACCTCGGAAATGCGCGCGTTACGCGGCACCTTCTTGGGCGGAATGCGGCGGGGGCGAGGCACAGGAGCGTCGCCTGGCACTATGTGTTCGAGGCAAAGTGCGAGTACCTCGCTCGCATGACGCCACTCTCGCTTGAGCCGCTGGCGGCCTTGCTTTGCGCGCGCAGCGACGCACATTCCTCGCGTGCTCGACGACTTCATCACCGCCAATCGTGACACCATCATCGCTTGCGCGAAGGCGCGGGTCGCTTCCAGGACGTCGCCGAAACGGAGCGATGCGGAGCTCACCAACGGAATCCCTGTATTCCTTGACCAGCTCTGCGCCGCGCTTCGGCTGGCAAAGTCGAGCGACGTGATCGCCCACGAGCAGATCAGCGAAAGCGCCGGCCGACACGGTCGTGACCTTCTTCGCATGGGGCTTACCATCGGACAAGTCGTCCACGACTACGGTGACGTGTGCCAGACGGTTACCGAGCTCGCCGTTCGGAAGGACGCAGCGATCCCAGGGGACGAATTTCGGATTCTCAATCTCTGCCTCGACGACGCCATCGCGGAGGCGGTTACGGAGTACGCTCGTCAACGCGAACACGCGATTGCGGATCGGGGCACCGAGCGCCTCGGTATCCTTGCTCACGAGCTGCGAAACTTGCTCAACACGGCGACGCTTACGTTTGAAAGCATCAAGAGCGGGCTTGTTGCGCCGGGCGGAAATACTGGCCTCGTGCACTCCCGCAGTCTGATGGCGCTGCGCGATCTCGTCGATCGCTCGCTCGCGGACGTGCGCCTCGATGCAGGGATCGAGCGCGTTGAATGCATGTCGGCGGCAGAGTTCGTCGACGAAATTGAGATCGGCGCGTCGCTTCAGGCACGGGCGCGCGGCCTCGGGTTTGCGGTTGTACACGTTGACCGCACGGTGACAATCGTTGGCGACCGGCAAACGCTTGCCGCGGCGGTTTCCAACTTGCTCCACAACGCGTTTAAGTTCACCCGCGAGCATGGCAATGTTTCCCTTACGATGCGCGCAACAAGCGACCGCGTTCTCTTCGAGGTCGAGGACGAGTGCGGCGGCCTTCCGCCCGGGAAAACCGAAGATCTGTTCCGTCCGTTCGAACAGCGGGGCGCTAATCGCAGCGGCGTTGGACTTGGACTCTCGATATGTCTCAAGGCCGCGAAGGCGAACGGTGGCGAGATCCACGTTCGCAACATCCCCGGCAAGGGATGCGTCTTCACCCTCGCACTACCGAGGAAGCCCGAACGACGGCACTGAAGTTGCCGAGCGCGGGGGACGGAGAGGGCCATGAACCAAACAATCGACCTGAAGGACGCGATCAAGACGAGCGGGCGCGCGCTCACCCCGTCGCTTGCGCGCGCCGCATTCGGATTCGTTCCACCCCGCGATCGTCGCCGCGAGATCCGACGTTGCATATGCCTCCCGTGCTGCGTCGTTCGCCGCGAGGACTGGCAACTGCTCGGGGACAGATCAGTCGACCTATCGCCGGAGGGAATGCTCGTCCTCACCGACGAGCGTACGAACGAGGGATCGGAGCTTCTCGTGAGCTTCCAAGCCACCGACTGTCGTCTCTGGTTTGACACGAGCGCCACGGTGACTCGTATCGTCGAGGGCCGGCGCCGCGGCGACAAGGGGCGAGCGCTGGGGCTGCGCTTCCAGTCGCTGCCTGCGGTATCTCGTCTGATTCTGCGCGGTCACCTTCGCAAGTTTGCGCGTTCTGCCGCTCTACGGGACCCGCCGCCGGAGCTCGATGCGCAAGAAGAACGTGTCGACTACGCGGACCTGGTGCGACGCATCCTCTCCGAGCGCCCGGGCCGATCCGTGCGCTCTCCCTGAAGGGAACGCGCCGCAGGGCCGAGTCGGTTTGCGATCGCATTTGGCCTTTTGCTTTGGCGGACCGCGCCGCCTAGACACACGGCGAAACGGCGGGAAGGCGAGTCGGGCAGAGCCGCCACGCGCGATCGAGCCGGAATCGGAGGGGCTCAGCGCGTGGCACGCACCGTGCTGATACCCCGTCCGTGAAGGGCACCAGCAGCGCGAACGCCATGGTCACTCCGGGGGACAGTACACTGTCGCCCGGGCGCGTCCTTCGCGCAGCCGGGCGCCGCGGCGCAAGACGGTTGGCGCGTGCCCTTTTTCCGAGGTCCATCCTCGTGTGGCAGGGGGGGGCGGCACGAACGGCCGCTGGAGCTCACGGGCGACCTCTCGCTCTCACCTTCGACGATGGGCCGGGCGAGCTGACGCGGGCTTACTTGGAGGTGCTGGAGCGGTTTGCGGCGCGCGCGACGTTCTTCGTCGTGGGAGAGCTCTGCGCTGCCCATCCGGAGCTCGTGTCCGCGATCGCGGCTGGAGGCCATGAGCTGTCGGCGCACGGGTACACCCATCGCCGCTTTCCGAGCCTTTCCACGAAAGAGCTTCGAAAGGAACTGACCGGCACGGCGTCGCTCTTGCCGCGGCGCCCGGGCCGACGCCCCCTCGTGCGGCCCCCGCATGGCGCGGTTTCGCTCGCGTCGATTCTCACGTGCGCCAACGCCGGCTTCACGACAGTCCTGTGGTCTCACGACTCGGGCGATTGGTGCACCACCAGCGCCAGTGACGTGTGCGCGGCGTTCGACGACGAGCAAGCTCTCGGGCCCGGCGCGATCGTGTTGCTTCACGAAGGGCAGCCCTGGACCCTCCACGCACTTCCGTGGGTGTTGGGGAAGTTGAGCGAGGCAGGCCATGACCTTGTCACGGTGGGTGAGCTCCTTGGCGACTAGTCTGCTTCTGGGCGGAGTCGCGTGCGACCGGTCGCCAGGGTTCCAGGTTTTGTCGGAGTCGACGCGCCTGGCTCATGACCGGCCATCGCCCAAAGCGTCTAGCATCTTCGACGGCAAAGTGGTTCGCCTCCGTGGCGCTCGCGGCGAAACTCTGGGCCTCGAGCTTCGCATCTCGGACGGCCGCTCACGGGAAGCGAGCCTGTCGCTGCCACCTGCCGCGGCGACCGTTACCGGTTTTTCCGTCGGGTCGCTCGAGGTGCGTGAGCCTTCGACGAGCATGTACGGCCCGAGCGCTGGGCGCGGCGTCTACCCGGACGTTCTGACCCCGGCCGCGGGTCCCGTCCGGACGAACGACCTTGCCTATTTCGACGTCGCGATTTCTGGTCATGCAAAGCCGGGACGCTACGACGGCGCCCTCCGCATGGACGCCCGCGCGATTCCCGCCGTTCTCGACGTGAGCTGCGCTCGGATCGACTTGAAGCCGCGCCCTCTCGTCTGGGTGTTTTATGCGCCGCGCGAGATCGCCCGCGCTCACGGGCTCCTGGACGGAGACAGCCCGGAACTTGTCGACAAGGAGGAGGAGTATGACGCGCTCTTCCGTGCACACGGGGCGTACCTCGCTTCGGACCTGCCTCCTCCGCGGTTTGAGGCGAGAAGGCGCTTCGTCCACGATGTCGCGTACTGGCCAGTCGCCATCGACACGACCAGCGATGCCACCATTGCCGCGGATGTTCGGCGGTGGCTCGCGCTGTTTGCAGGTACCGGCGTCACGCCATTCGCCATCCCCGTCGATGAGCCGCGTACACCCGCCGAAAGGGCTCACGCGCGGCACATCGGGGAAGCGATCGCGCGGAGTGGCGGCGGCCGGCCAAACCTTCTGCGGGCGGTGACGGACGACGCGTCGCCGGCCTACGGCGACGCGATCGACGTGTTTGTGTCGCCGAAGAACCTCCCCTTCGCGGAGAGTGAGCGCAACGAGACGGGCGAGCGCTTCTGGACCTACAACGGCAAACCTCCGCAGGCTGGCAGCGTGGTGCTGGATGCGGAGAGCAGCGCGCTCCGAACCTGGGGGTGGATCGGACAGCGCTACCATGTGGAGCTCTGGTACGCCTGGGAAGGCTTGTATTTCTCGGACCGCTACAACGGCGGCGGGCCGACGGACGTAGTGCATGACCCGATCACCTTCGACGAACGCCGTCGCGGTGGAAGTGATTTCGGGAATGGGGACGGCGTGCTCGCCTATCCCGGCCCGCTCCCCTCGTTACGACTGAAGGTCCTGAGGCGCGGCTTGCAGGACCGATTGCTGCTCGAGGAGCTGGAGGCGCTGGGCGGCGCGGACACGGCTCGTGAGATCGTGCGCCGCGCCATCCCGGCTGCTCTCGGGGAGGCGAGCGCCACCGCGGCGTGGCCCACGACGGAGGTTGCCTGGGAGCGCGCGCGCGGCCAGCTGCTCGATGCCATCGAGGGTCGGTGCCATGACGACGGTTAGCTGGTTCGATGAAGAGCCCTCGGCTTGGGCCGCCGTGGGGCAAGCGAGCCGGCTCTTGATGGCTGGGCTCGAGCGAAAGCTGGCTTTGGTCGTCGCCGGCTCGCTCTATGCGATTGCGCTCGCCGGCGCCGTCGTGTGGACGAAGTACTCCTATGCACCCGAGTACGTGTTGCGCGTCGTCGAGGCGGAAACGGTCGCGGCCGGCACGCCGCGCCCGTGGCGACAGCTGGCGGAATACGTTCGCGTGGCGGTCTTCACGAGCGAGCCGCTCCTGGACGTGATGAGGCGCCACGGCCTCTACCCAAGCCTCACGCGGAAGAATCCTCGCGCGGCGCTCGAGTCTTTCCGTGAAGACATCGACGTCGATGTGGGCCAAAACTACTTCCTCGATGAGCGCCCGGTCGGAGCGGCGCCGCGGTCCGCGCGGCTCATCGTCCGCTATCACAACGCGGACCCCGCGGTAGCCGTGAGCGTAACCCGTGAGCTCGGCGAGCTCGTCGCGAGTCGCGAGCACGCCACGCACAAGAACGAAGCGATGCGCGCGGCAAACCTCGCGACGGAGCAGGTAGACGAGGCCCGCCAGGCGCTCGCTCTCCGACGTTCGGCGGTCGCTTCGATGCGCGCCGAGCTCTATCCGGGAAGCGCGGCCGCACCCGAGCGCCGCATTGAGTTCATCGGCCTTCTCGGATCTCTCCCCGCGCTGGAGGCCAGACAGGACGAGCGCGAGCGGCGCGAGGCGTCCCTCGTTCTCGAGGCGGCGTACGAGCAACGGGGGATCGGTACCGTGTTCGAGGTCGTCAACGACGCTTCGCTGCCGACCGACGCGGGTGCCAAGAGCAGTCGGGTACTCGTGGCAGGCACGGCCTTCTTCTTCGGGCTCCCGCTACTCGCCATCGCCGTCGGCGCGTTTGCGCCGCGCAAAATGCATTCATGACCGAACAACAGCCCCACTTGCCCGACGAGACGCACGAGCAGCTCATGAGTGCCGCCGCCTTCTTGCGGCGCGCGCTGCGCTTCTGGGACACGGCGCTCTTCGTGCTCGTCCTCGGCGGCGGCGCCTGTGCAGCATTCCTCATCCTGCGACACCCCATGTTCCGGTCGGAGGCGGTCATTCTGTATTCGGAAGGCGTTCGGCTCGGTGACGACGCCGACCGGCCCAATACGGCGCGCAGCGTGACAGTCCGCTTGAAGGAAATCCTTATGTCGCGCGCGTCGCTCGATCCCGTCGTGCGAGAGTTCGACCTCTACGCGGCGATACAGAAGGCGCGGGGACCGATCGATGCCGTCGAGGAGCTGAAGAAGCACATCGAATTCCGGGCGCCCGGTGGCGACACGTTCAGCATCGCGTTCACCGGTACGTCGCCGTCCGAGGCTCGAGCAGTGACCTCGCGCCTCGCGGAGGTGGTGATCGGGCAGGACTCCGACCTCCGAAAGAGGCAGGCGATTCTGCTACGCGATTTCCTCGAGACGGAGAAGCGAGCGACGGAGAATGGGTTGCGGGATGCCGAGCTCGCACTGGCGTCGTTCATGGCGGCGCACCCCCGATTCGCCCTCGACGCAACGCCGCTCGCGACGGGCGCCGCGATCCGCGCAACCTTGGGGGGAGCCCCTGCTCAGCCCGCACCGCCGGTCGAAACCGCGCCGCCTCGATTGCTGAGTGGCCCGCGGTGGGCGCCGGCGGCTGCCTCCGAAAGTGCGCCGATTGCGCGCGGGCAAGAGGCTCCGAGCGGGGCGCAGGAAGCAGCCGAGGAAGAAGTGCGGGCGAAAGCTGCGCTCGCTGCCGCCCGCGCCAACCTAACGGATCTTGCCGCCCGTTTTACCACCGCACATCCAGACGTCCGAGCGGCGCAAGCCGAAGTGGAGCGCGCGACGAACCGACTCGCCGCAGCGACGGCCGCCGCCAGGCCAGCGCAGAGAGACTCGTCCTCGGGGGGCCCCGGGCCTCAGCCCGTTCCTTCCTCGCCGGCGCTGGCACCGAGTCCTTCGCTCGAGATCGCGAAGTCGAGTCGGCGTCCCGCCGCTGGCCAGATTGGAAGAGCGGTCGGCTCGCCCACGCCCGCTGGAGGGCTCCGCGCCTCAGAGCCAGACGTCGTCGCGCTCGAAACCGAGTGGGTGAGGTTGACCCGGGGCGCGACCGAAGCGCGCCAGCACGAGGATCAGGTTGAGGCCGCGCTTTTCAAGGCGAGGAGCGCCGCCGACTCGGAGAAACGGGACTACGGAGTCCAGGCGACGATGATCGACCCGGCGTTCTTGCCGCAGAGCGCAGTACCGCCAGGTCGCACGATGATCGCCGCTCTCTTCGCTGGAGCCGCGCTGTTTCTGGCGGCCGTGTCAGCGGTCGCAAAGGCGCTCCTGGACGATCGTGTGTACGAAGAGCGAGACATCGGGCGGTTCGCACCGGTGCTCGCCCTGGTTCCGAGGAGGCCACATGTCTCGAGACGTTGAGGTGTCCCGGCACGACCTCACGCTGTGGACGGCCGCGTGCGAGGCGCACATCCGTTGGGTAGTCGCCCGCGGTGCGAGCCCCATGATCGAACTCGAGCACGCGACCTTGCCGGACACCCTCGACCCTCGCCTCCTACTTCTGAGCGAGCCGGGTTCGGAGCGCGCGCGCAGCTATCGCCTTCTCCGCCATCGACTCTTCTCGCATGGAGACCCACGCATCATCGCGGTGACGAGCGCCTACCCCGGTGAGGGCAAGACAACGTGCGCGATCAATCTGGCGCTCGCGATAGCGGAGGACACGATGACGCGCGTCCTCCTTCTCGAGGCCAATTTGCGCCGACCTGCGCTCGGCCGGGTCTTCCAGTTTACCCCTTCGGAAAGCCTCATTGAGAACATCACGCGACTGCCGGTCGTCGGACCGCCGTACCCGGTAGTCGCCATCCCCGGTACTCGGCTCCACGTGGCCGCGCTTCCCGAGCCACCGCTCGAGGCCGGCCGGCTCGACCGCACGCTCTTTGCCGTCGCACTCAGCGACCTGCGCGACGCCTACGACTATGTCGTCATCGACGCGGCGTCCGTGCTCGACAGTGGCGATGTCGATGTCGTTGGGGAATGTTCGAGCGGCGTCATCGTAACCGCTCGTGCTCGGCGGTCGCGGAAGGGCGCCATGCGACGCGCGATCGCGCAGCTGGCTCCGGCGCCCGTGCTCGGCAGCGTCCTCATCGACGCCTAAGGAGATTCAATCGTGACGAGTCTCTCGCTCTCCTACAAGCAAAACCATCGCTGGATTCGTGGCTATGGCCTTCACCTGCTCAAGAATCTCACCGTACCGCTTACTCAGGGCCCAAAGCACGTGCTCTTCGCCGTGTGTGACCACTATGAGCCGCTTTGGGGGGGCGCCAGTGCCGCACACGGGCGAGACCGCGTGGCTCGCTGGGAAAGGGAATATCCCGTTCTCGCCAACGAGTTTCGAGACGCGGACGGCCAGCCGCCGCGGCACACGTTCTTCTTCCCCGGAGAGCAGTACTCCACGGACTATCTCGCGTCACTCGGTCGACTCGCACGGGCGGGTCTGGGCGAGGTAGAGCTCCACCTTCATCACGACGGCGACGACGCCTCGAAGCTCGACTACGATATTCGCTCGTACTTGGCTGCCTATGTCGAGCACGGGCACCTCTCGCGCGACGCGGACGGTCGGCCCCGCTACGCGTTCATCCACGGCAACTGGTGCCTCGCCAATTCTCGGCGGGACGGAAGGTACTGCGGGGTCGATTCCGAGCTCCGCGTCCTCTTCGACACCGGCTGCTACGCGGACTTCACTTTCCCTTCCGCGCCTGACGAGACGCAGCCCGGTATCGTGAACCAGATCTACTGGCCGACAGGCGACCCGCACCATGCGCGTTCGCACGAGAGCGGCGTTCGTGCACGCGTCGGAGAGGCCATGGTCGACCGAATCCTCATGATTCAGGGCCCGCTAGCGCTCGCGCCGCGCCCGGGCCGCCTCGGCCTTCGCATCGAGAGCGCAGCGGTGACGGCGCGAGATCCCGGCACCGCCAGCCGCACGGATACCTGGGTATCGCAGGGCATTCACCTCGAGGGACGGCCCGAATGGCTGTTCGTCAAGACCCACACGCACGGGGCTCCGGACGCGCAGGCCGACTCGCTCCTCGGAGAGCCAGGGCGTGACATGCACCGAGCCTTGCGCCGGTACAACGACGGCAAGAAGTTCGTCCTCCACTACGTGTCGGCACGCGAGATGTTCAACATCGCGCTTGCCGGGATGCACGGCCTCCGTGGCGATCCGAACCACTTCCGTGACCACTTCCTCCCTCCGCCTCCGGTGGCCGCATGAACGACCTCTACGGGCTCGTATTCCAAAATGTGCTTCACCCCGTTTGGGAGACGCGCCTCAAGCGGCGTCCGACCTTGTCGCACCTCGAGCAGCTCGAACGGTCCGAGTGGTGTTCCCTCGACGAGCTCGGAGCCCTTCAGACGACGGCGCTCCGAAAGTTGCTCGACCACGCTTTCAATCACACACCGCACTACCGCCGCAGGTTCGAGGAACGGGCGCTCCAGCCGGGCGACATTCGCACCATCGACGATCTCCGGAAGTTACCGCTGCTCACTCGAGGCGAGGCGACGGACTCCTTCGACGACAGGATGTCCTCGGCGGAGCCGCTTGCGAGGATCCATAAAATGACGAGCGGGACGACGGGACGCCCGCTCGCGTTCGCCTACGACGTCGGATCCGAATACTGGCGGCAAGCGACGAAACTCCGCGGGTACGGCTGGGCCGGATATCGGCCCGGAGATCGCAGCTTGCACTTCTGGGGGGCTATCGCGGCAGTGCAGGCGCCCCCGTGGAAGAAGAAGGTCAAGGCTTCGCTCGATCATCTCATGCGGCGCGAGCACTACATCGATTGTGCCGATCATTCGGAAGAAGCGCTCTCGAGTGTCGTGCGCTACCTCCGCGAGCTCCGGCCCAAGGTCATCGTCTGCTATGCGCACGCGGGCGCTGCGCTGGCACGGCACATCGTCGAGACGCGGTGCAGGGACTGGGAAGACATCCCCGTGATTTCCGCCGCGGAGCGACTATTTCCGGCAGAACGCGACGTCATGATGGAGGCGTTCGGCCCAGGTATCTTCGACACGTACGGCAGCCGCGAGGTCATGCTCATCGCTGCGGAGTGCCGCGCCCACCGGGGCCTCCACGTGTCGATGGAGAACCTTGCCGTCGAGATCGTCGTCCGTCAAGGAGACTCCGAGCGCCCGGCATCGCCCGGCGAGGTGGGTGAGGTCGTCGTCACGGATCTGCACAACTATGGTGCGCCGTTCATCCGCTACGTAAACGGGGATCTCGCCGTGGCCATGCCGGCGGTGCGCTGCGCGTGCGGACGCGCGCTCAGCCGTCTTCGGGGGATCGAAGGACGAGAGATGGATACCCTCAGAGACGGCGCAGGTCGGCCCGTCGGGGGCATGTTTTTCAGCGTGCTGTTCTCTGTGCTCGCCGACAAGGTGCGCGGCTTCCAGGTCGTGCAGCGCAAGGACCGATCGATTGACCTGAAGCTCGTGCCTGGAAAATCGTTCGACGACTCCCTTCTCGAGATGATCAAACGCAATTGCGAAAAGACCATCCCCGGTATCGCTCTCCGGATGCACGTCGTCTCCGACATTCCCGCGGGACTCGCCGGAAAGTCGCTAGTCGTCGTCGTGGAGAACTGATTTTCCGTGGTCGCTCCAAGGTCATCGAGGAGCGCGATCGGGCCGACCACCGGTTTCCTCGCGTCTGCTCTCGGCGTTCTCTCCCTGTCGCGGCCATCTTCTGGGGACCCTCAGCTACAAGGGGTCGGCGAGGCGTCTGTGGGTTACACCGACAACATCCAGTCCGCCCCAAGCGTGCCGATCCCTGGTGGCGCGCCCAAGTCCAGCGGTGCGTTCGTCCTCCTGAGCCCGGGCGTCGTGCTGGCCTCGGCCTCCACGCGGGCGATTCATCGGCTGAAGTACACGTACACGTACGATTTCCTTTTGCAGAATACCAACGTGAGCACGTCCTCGAACCAACTCGAGTACCGAGCGTTCTTCGACCTGTCGCCTCGATTCGGCCTGGTCGTGGGCGCGAACGCCATTCAGTCCAACCTCTATTCTGCGATTGTTCTGACGCCACCGGGCGCCGGCGCGGTCGATGCGACGCCGACGGGTTCTGGCGCCTTTCTGATGGGCACAGCGGACGAGCTATTGTCGGTCGACCTCGGCCCGGGCCTTCGTGGCTATGAGGGCACGGCCGTCACCGAGCAGACGCCACTCTTCGACACGGTTGCACCGCGGACATTCTTGCTGGCATCGCGCCTTGGAGCCGAGCGGAGCTTCCAGGCGGACGCCGTAGGCTCCGAAGCACGCGCTGAGTACAGTCTGGTCGAAGGCAGTCTCGCTCCGGACGGCGCCGCCCTCGGCACGCAGCGGCAGGTGATTGGGACGGCAGTCGGCGTGTGGCGCCACGACTGGAGCCGAGATCTCACGAGTCGCGTCGAGGCGGGCGTGCTCCGGGTGCAGCGCATCAACACGGGTCGCGGCTTCTGGGATCCCGCAGGCAGCGCCACGCTTGCCTACGTGACGGCGGTCGGCGATGCGGGCCTCAGCTACGCCCATTTGTTGACGACGAATCCTCTCCTCGGCCAAACCCTGCTCGTCGACGAGGTTCGACTTCGTGGCGCTCTCCCCCTCACGTCGAACGGGGAATTGCTCATCGCTGCTTCTTCGGGATACCAGCGAGGGCGACTGCTCGACGAGAATGCAGCGCTTGCCGCGCACGTCGACGCGATCCTCGCCGACGTGGGCGTCGGATGGCAGGTCACCGACACGCTCCTTTTGGGGCTGCGCTATCAGCACGTCGAGCAGATTTCAGACACGAGAGTGCCGCCGCTGCCGCTCAGCTTCGTCATGAACTCGGTAATGATCGGCGCCACCTTCCGGTTTCCTCCGGAACGGGAGATGCCGCGCGCGTACCGAGCTCCGCAGCGAGTCGATCGCACCGACGAAATCCGCGATGCAGTCGAGCCCACGGAGGGGGGCTTGCAGCAGCGCCCGGGAGGCGCCGGCAGGTGACGCGGCCTGTCTTCAGGGATCCGGTTGCAGGATGCGAAACAGACGAGTGTGTAGCCAAACGACGTGCGGCAGCCAGTCCGAGCGGCGCGGGCTTCAACGCGCAGAAGCGAGTGGTTCCGATAGGTGCTCCACGATCGTGAGAGGCGTGTCCCGTGCATCGTCGTGTCGAGGAGCGAGCCTGAGCGCTCCAGAAGGCACTTGATCGCCATGCTCTTCTCGAACTCAAACTGCGCACTAATGAGTCGCTTGTTGGGCATTGGGCATCCTAATCCTCGCGACCTTGCTCACCACGACAGGATGCTTTTGGCACCATCACCGAAGGTCGGTGTCCTACGGGACGAATCCTGGGATCGGCCGCGCCTCCACAGACCATGCAGTGGGCACGTCATCCGTCGAACACCGACGATGACGCGTGGGGTAGTGACAGCGCCGATCCGCTTGGCCGGGGCAACGCGCGCGGCAGGAACCACCGCGCCGCTGCCTCATCTCGGGCCTAGAACGATCCGACGGCCGAGAGCCCGAAGCCGCTACGCCCATACTGCACCGGCGCGATCTGCAGCGTGGGCTCTGCCGCCTTGCCGCTCATCGTCGTGCTCTCGTGCGTGCCCGTGAACAGGAAGCCCCCCGCGACGGACAGCACGCCAATTGCCTGGAACACGCCGTCCACGGCGAGAAGCACCTTGTTCCCCGTTTCCGAGGCGCAAGACGCGCTTGTAGGAGGACCGCAGGCGCCTCGGTCGGCAAAGTCGAGCCACGGGCCGACGATAGGCACATAGAGATGGTCGTCGCCCTGGTGCTCGCTCGTCGCACCGACGATCGCGGCCGTTCCGTACGAGACGCCGAATGTGACGATCCCGCCGACGATCATCTGGCCGTTCGGACCGTTGCGTTCACGGCGAGACACCATGTCCCCCTGGGGAGTCGGCTCGACCACGACGACGGTCGGCTGAGGCGACGGTTCGGGGGACGGAGTGATGACGGTCGCGTCGTCGGCGCTCGATAGGGACGTCCAGAGCAACGATGCGATGCCAATGGTCAATGGGGTCATAATGCGGATTGTCGGACTCATGGTTTGGTCTCCTGCGCGGACCCGCACATCAACTCGGCGCGGCTGCTCCGTGCAGAGATGTAGGGAAGCAAGCGCCAGGCCTACGGTCGATCTACCTGCGTTACCGCGCCATTTTCCGGGACCGCGCAAGCGCGTGCCGAAGTTGCGGGCAAGTTGCCTTTGCGTTCTCTCGATGCGAAGTGGCGCCGACGCAGGCTCACCCTCTCGGGGGACGTTCGTTCCTGCGGTGCACCAGCATCAGCGGAATGCGGGAAGAGAGAGTCGAGGCGAGCATACGCCGCGATGCGCGCGCCGAGAACGAGAGCCGCGCATGCTCGTCGTGGAGGGCCGTGCCGTGACGCTGGAAGTGAAGTGGACCCCGAAATTCGGACCAGGGCTTAAGGTGGTAGGTGGAGCCTG
>CALKVG010000233.1 GCA_937998045.1 uncultured Myxococcales bacterium | reverse complement strand
GACTGCACCACGTTCATCGCGAGGCTGGGCATCAGGTCCTCGAGCGAGCGCTCGCGCGTGTACACCGCGAGGAGCGCGACGAGCCGGTCGATCGAGGGCAGGAGGACGAGCCCCTTCGCGCCCAGCGCAACGCCTTTCGCATCGAGGCCGAGCCCGGGTGTGTGGAGGCGAGTCTGATGAAGCGCGATGCGTTCGAGCACGGAGGCCGTGTGCGACGATATCCCGATCCGGACGAATCGCCCCCAAGTCGAGAAAGAAAACGGGGCGGCGCTTTTGGTCACACCCCGCAAAGGTTGCGGCCGCGGAGAACCGCGGCTCCGGCGCAAGTGTTCGATTTGTGACCCGAGCGGGAGAAACACGGCAGAGGTACACGAATTGCTTCGGGCCGGACAGATCCGCGACGGGTGCCTCGTGACGACGGACGGGGCGAGTATCGACCCCGTCGTGCGTATCAAAGAGACAGAAGCCCAATGGCATCCATCAAGGGGAAGGCTACACCCCCCGACAGCGGCGAGTCGGCTGCGCAAGCGCGTCCGAACTCCTACACGCGCTTCAAGTCGCCGCTGCGGACTGGCGTGCTGTCCGGGGACGACCGCGGACCCTCGTCCACCCTGCCGCCGCCGCCGTTCGGCAGCGAGGCGGAGGTCCCCGGTCTCGAGTGGTGGCTCAATGCCCACATGGACCTCGCGTCGGAGTTGCTATGGCTGGAGCAGTTGCTCGAGGCGATGCCCGAGGGGGGCGCGCACCTCGGGACGATGCGCCGGCTCGTTTCTCATGTAGAGGCCGTGCGGGACGCGCTTTACGAGCTGTACTGCGACGCTGCGGATGGCCGAATGGGGGTCCTTCTCGGGGCGGGCGGCGTCCTCGAGACGCGGGTGCGTCTCAGTTACGCGTGGTGCAGGCGCGTCGTCGGCGCGTTGGCTTCCGTCGCGAGTGGACTTCGATCGCGCGGCGAGGCGGGCCCGGACTGGGCGGCGACCAAGTCCGCCTTCCGTGACGCGGACAGACTGTATCCGCCCGGGGCGGACGAGCTGCGCGCGGGGGCGCGCTCGCTCGCCATCGACTTCGGCAGCCCCATCGAGCCGCTGCGCAACCTGCCGCACGACCTGGAACAGCTGCTCGCTTCCTCCGAGGAGCTCCGGTCGACGCTGGCCAAGCGCTTCGGTTAGCCGTCCGATCCATACTGGCGCCTGAGGGCTGAAGGCCCATGGGTGAGGGCTCCGGACTATGGAGTCAGGCAGGAGCAACAGGCGGGCGGACGCGGTATGTTGCGCCTGCTTTGGCTGGGTCGCGCCGACCGATCACGTTTCGACCACGCCCCGGCGCAGCCGGAGACGTTCCGTCCGTGCAGCTCTTGGCCCCGCTCGTGGGCGTCGTTTGCGCGTGCATTGCCAGTGGAATGCTGGAGTGCTCGTCGCCCGAGCCGCTGACGCCGACGCAGAGCCGTGGGGCGCACCTCTACGGGCGCATGTGTTCCGTTTGCCACGCGCCGTCGGGCGACGGGTACGCCGCCGACCAGGCGCCGGCGCTCGCCCATCCGGACTTCCTCGCGACGGTGAGCGACGACTATCTTCGGACGGCGATCGCCAACGGGCGCGCGGGCACGACGATGTCGGCCTGGTCGAACGTACGAGGGGGGCCGCTGTCGGCGGCGGACGTCGACGCGGTGGTCGCGTTTGTACGGTCGTGGCAGTTCCGGCCGCGCGCCCAGCTCGACGAAGGGCCGAGGACCGGCGACAAGGCACGCGGCGCCGAGGCCTTCGAGCGCGAGTGCGTGAGGTGCCACGGCGCGAGCGGGACCGGAGGGCCGAACGTGCACATCGGGGGGCGGGACCTTCTGGCCAGCGCCAGCGATGGGTTCTTGCGTTACGCCATCGTCCACGGGCGTCCCGGGACGGCGATGCCCGCGTTCGGTGTATCGCTCGGCGAGGGGGCGATCGAAGACGTCGTCGCGCTCCTGCGAAGCTGGCAGACGACCGCCCCCCCGGGGCCACGTCCGCAGCCGGTGCGTCTGCCGCCGCTCCCCCTCGGGCCGGTCCCGCTCAACCCGCGCGGTCCCGAGCCGGAGGCGTTCGTGCCGTACGGTACGGGCGCGGGGACGACGCGGGCCGACGTGATCAAGGCGCAGCTCGACCGGGGCGCGCGGATGGCGCTCCTCGATGCGCGCGCGCCCTCGGACTACATGCGCGAGCACATCGCCGGCGCGGTCAGTGTTCCCTTCTATGGTCCCGAGCCGTACTTCTCGGCGCTGCCGCGCGATGCATGGCTCGTTTGCTACTGCGCATGCCCGCACGCGGAGTCCGGGCAGCTCGCGCAGAAGCTGGTCGGGAAGGGCTTCACCAAGGTCACGGTGCTCGACGAGGGGCTCGGCGTTTGGCGCATGCGGAAGTACCCGACGCAGACCGGCGTAGATCCTTAGACGGCGCCGCTCCAGACGCGCACCGCGCCCAGGACGGCCGCAGCGACCGTCTCGGTGCGGAGTGCGAGCGGCCCGAGCGACACGACGTGCCAACTGCTCGCGCGAGCCAGCTCGACTTCCTGGTCCTCCAGTCCTCCTTCGGGTCCGCACGCGAACGCGAGAGGGACGCCCCCGGCGAGCGCCGCGAAGAGCACGGGCCCGAGGGCGTCGGTCGCGCGCTCCCACAGGCAGAAGCGCTCTGCGTCGGGCTCGATCCGAGCGAGAGCCTCCGCCCATGGGCAGGGTGCGTCGATGTGCGGCGCATCGCTCCGGCCGCACTGGCGGGCCGCCTCCTGCGCGATGCGCGCCCACCGCGCCTGTCGCTCGATGGCGCGCGCCGCGTCCAGCTTGACGACGCTTCGGCGCGTGGTCGCCACGACGATGCGCGTGGCCCCCAGCTCCGTCGCGTCGCGGACGACGGCGTCGCACTTGTCTCCCTTGGCGAGGCCCTGCACGAACGTGACCGCGCGCGCCTGCTGGCGGGCGCCCTCGCGGACGGGGCCGAAGCGAACCGTGAGGGCTTCCTCGTCGGCCCACACGGTGACCGCGTCCGCCTCGCTGCCGCTGGCCGGGTCGAACGCGATGAAGGCGTCGCCGCCGCGCAGACGTAGGACGCGGACGAGATAATGGGCCAGCCCGCCGGTGAGCCGCTGCTCTCCTTCGGCGAGCCGTGGGACGGGCGCGCGGATCACGCGGGACCCGACTTCGCGCCCTTGAAGTCGCCACGCCGGAAGACGATCGCGATCCACTCCCCATTGCGCCGCGTCTCCTCTTCGGTGAGTCTCTGCCCGGCGTATCGCTCCCGCACCTCCGCCAGCTGCGCGGGGGCGACGCCGGGCGCGAGCAGGCCGCTCAGGACGAGCAGACCTCCGCGAGCTACGCGCGCCGCGAGGGGCGCCGCGATCTCTACGAGCGTCCGGTGTTCGATGTTCGCGACGACGACCGGGAACGACTCGGCGATCGACGCGACGGGCGTCTCGTCGACTGCCAGGAGATCCAGCGCTCCGTTGCGCTGCGCGTTTTCGTGCGTGACGGCGACCGCGTCGGGGTCGACGTCGATCGCGCGCGCGCGGGAGGCGCCTAGCTTCAGAGCCACGAGCGAGAGGATTCCGCTGCCGCACCCCACGTCGAGGACGGCGGCTCCCTGGAGCTGCGCCGCGCGGTCGGCGAGCACCTGAGCGACGAGGCTGGTCGTCTCGTGGAGGCCAGTTCCGAACGCGCGCCCCGGCTCGAGGACGACGACCTCGTCTCCCCGCGCAGGCGCGGAGCGCCACGGCGGACACACGGTGACTCCCTTGCAGATGCGGAACGGCTCGAAGTGTTTCTTCCATTCGTCCCGCCAGCCGTCGCCGACGACTTCTTCGACGCGCGGCGACCAGTCCGCCGGGAGCTCTCCGATCGCCGCCTCGGCGGCGCCTTTCGTCTCGAAGCTCGCGGCGAGGGTGACGCGACCGGCCGCGCCGCGCACGAGGGTGCTCGCGTCGCGCTGCTCCACTCCGAGCGCCCCGATCTCGAAGAGCAGCGCGCCGGCCTCGTCGGCGTCGGCCTCGCTGACGTCGATCGCCACGTATGGATAGCGCGCTTCGGTCTCCATCACTTGCCTTTGCTGAACGCTCCACCGGCCGCGAGCGCGCCCAGGACGATGCCGGCGATGCCGATCACGCCTCCGCCGACGACGACGGGGATGACCCACTTGGACTCGGGGTCGGGCACGGGGATGCGAAATGGGGCGTCGGCGTCGCCGCTCGACGCGAGGGGGACGCCGTTCTTGTCCTTCGCGAGCAGGTAGTATGAGACGAAGGGCGGGCGGATCGCGCTCGCGGGGAAGATCGCCCGAACGGCTCCCGTGCCGGGCTCGTACTGCGTGGTCTCCTCGCTGAACTTGCCCGACGTTCCGGAGCGGAAGAATAGCCTCACGCTGGTCACGCGGTGGTCGGGATCATCCACCTGGGCGCCCAGCACGAGGCGCGAGTTGGCCTCGGCCTCGGTCGGGGACTTGTGGCGGAGCGCCACGGCCTTGAGCGCCGTCTGGTCCGTGAGCAGCCCGGGGCGCCCCTCGGCCTCCCACTTCGAGCGCACGGCCGCGAAGAAGTCGCGAAAACGCGGAGACTCCGTCTTCGGCAGCTCGTAGGCCGACTGCAGACAGAGAAGGGCGCGAACGAAGCTCTCGGCCTCTTCGTTGTCACCGAGCGTGATGTGATCGAGGGCGAGCAGGCGGTACGTCTCGATCTTCTGTTCCTTGGTCATGTTGGGACGGACGAGCGCTCCGGACAGGGTCTGGATGGACTCTTCGTACCGCTGGTCCTCGAAGAGATCGCGTCCGCGCTGGATGAGGTCCAGTCCGCCCGCGCTGGAGGCGCCTGCGCCACCGGCTCCGCCGCTTCCGCCGGGCCGCGTTTGTGCGAGAGCCATCGGCGCGAACGACGCGAGCACGAGAACGGCGACCCAGCGAGCCGAGGAGGGACGCATGCCAGCTAGGTTAGCGGGAAGACGTCGGCACGGGCGACCCTTGATCTCGATCACGCGGCGAACACGAGCTCGTCGCCCTCGGGGACGACGTCGAGAGGCGCGAGCCGCTCTCCGGCGCACGGCCCGAGGACGCACCGGCCGTCTCGCGGCCGATACAGCGCGCCGTGCTGGTTGCAGAGCAGGTACTCCCCGTCGTCACTCATCGGAGAGCTCGCGCCCAGGTCGAGTGGCAACGCGCGATGCCGGCACTGGTTGGCGTACGCGCGCCACTCGCCGTCGACGCGTCCCACCAGGGCGCTTCCCCGGCTCAAGGCGACGCGGACGAAGCGCCCGCGGGCGATGTCCTCTCGCTGGACTGCGGTGAGGATGACGCGTGTGGTCATCGGGAGGGCCATCCTTTGCCGGCGTAGTACCGGCGCATCGCCGGAACGCTCCTCAGCAACGCGCGCGCCCCTTCGCCGCGCGGCACGGGCTCGCCCTCGTCGAGGACGAGGGCCGTCAACCGGCCACCGTACACGCACCCGGTGTCGAGCCCCGTCGCCCACGGATGCAGCTGCGGCTCGGGGCGCGCGTTGTGGCCGAAGACGACGTGCGGCGGACCTTCGTAGAGCGATCCCCAGAGCGGGCCGTCGTCCGGCTCGTCGCTCCATCGCCCGCGGCTCTTCATCGTGCGCATCGTGAGCAGCGCCTCGGCCGGGGTGCGGTCGATCGCAAGGCCGGGGACGACGCCCGCGTGAACGACGCGCGCCCCGTGCGCCGGCAGGTCGAGCCAGAGCGGCATCGCCTCGAGCAGTCGCCAATCGTCCTCCGAGAGGGTGCCGGCGATGCGCTCGTGCTCCTGACCAGTGGGCTTGCCCCGGCGCGCGGCGAGGAGCTTGTCGTCATGGTTGCCGCGTACGGCGCGGGCGTCCAGCCGGCGAACGAGCTCGAGCGCACCCACCGAGTCCGGTCCTCGAGCGACCAGGTCCCCGGCGAGGACGAGCTGATCGGAGCCCTTGGAAAAACGGATCTGCTCGAGCAGCTCTTGCAGTTCGCTTGTGCACCCGTGCACGTCACCGACGACTATCGTCCGCACAGATCCCGATCAAAGCACACCGACTTCGAGTCAGCGAGAATCAGGCCTCTCCAG
Source organism: uncultured Myxococcales bacterium (assembly GCA_937998045.1). Classification (GTDB taxonomy): domain Bacteria; phylum Myxococcota_A; class Polyangia; order Polyangiales; family Polyangiaceae; genus Palsa-1150. The sequence continues at coordinate 1,838 of CALKVG010000233.1, read as the reverse complement.
CGTCGAGCTTGGCTCGTTTCGGGATCACGACCGTGCCCTTTTCGGTCACGAAGAAGCGCTGCCGATCCGCCTCTCGATCGAAGCCGATGACCGTGCCCGACGGGATCTCGACGTCCTTGTCGATGATGGCGCGGCGAATCTTCGCGTGGCGGCCGACCCGTACGCGCTCGAAGAGGACGCTCTCCTCTACCTCGCTGAACGAGTTGACGCGGCAGCCGACGCCGAGCACGCTGCGGTGAATCCGGCCGCCGGAGATGATGCAACCGTGGCTGACCATCGAGTCGGTCGCGATCCCCACGCGCGCCTGCGCCTCGTCGCGGAAGACGAACTTGGCGGGGGGGTCGTGGGTCGCGCCCGTCCGGATCGGCCACCGGAAATTGTACATGTTGAACTGCGGGTGGATCTCGATGAGATCCATCTGGGCTTCCCAGTAGGCGTCGACCGTTCCCACGTCGCGCCAGTAACCGCGGTTCCCGGGGTCCTCGCCCGGCACGACGTTCGTCGCGAAGTCGTAGGCGAAGACGGTGGCGCCCTTCTTCACGAGCCTGGGCAGGATGTCCCGCCCGAAATCGTGGTGGCTCTCCTCGAGGTGCTCGTCCTCGGCGAGCTCGCGCGTGAGCACGTTCGACTGGAAGATGTAGTTGCCCATGGAGGCGAGGCACATCCCGGGACGCCCCGGCATCGCCGGCGGGTTCTCGACCTTCTCGTGGAACGCGGCGATGCGGCCCCCGTCTCCCACCTCGAGCACGCCGAACTCGCGTGCCTCCTCGCGCGGAACGGGGATGGCCGCGACCGTCGAGTCGGCGCGCTTCTCCTGGTGGAAGGCGAGCATCTGACGCACGTCCATCTTGTAGACGTGGTCGCTCCCGAAGATGCAGACGAGCTCGGGTTTCTCGTCGTCGATGACGTGCTTGCATTGCCACACCGCGTCCGCCGATCCGCGATACCAGGTCTTGCCGGTGCGCTGCTGCGCGGGGATGGCCTCGATGAATTGGTCGAGGATAGGCGCGAGGCGCCAATTGCGTGCGATGTGCTCTTCGAGCGACGCGCTCTTGTATTGCGTGAGCACCTTGATGCGTGACAGGCCGGAGTTGACGAAGTTCGACAGAACAATGTCGATCATCCGGTAACGCCCGCCGAAAGGGACGGCGGGCTTCGCACGATCGAGCGTGAGCGGGTAGAGCCGCTTTCCCTCGCCCCCGGCGAGGACCATCACCAGCACCTGAGCGGTGTCCACGTGGAGATCCATACGAACTGACCTCTTGACCTGACCTTCTTGGAGTTCGGCTGAGGGAGACTAAGGTTTGACGAACTTGAGGACGAAGCGGTCGCTCGTTCCGCGGCGCTCGCCCGCTTCGCGCGGTGAGTCACTCCAGTCGCGCTCGTCGGCGGGGTTGCGCAAGAAGTCGGCCGTGGCGACGTGGTGGAACCCGGCCCGCTCGACCTCGTGGATGACGGAGAGCTCGCTGATTCGGTGGAGCGTCTTCACGTCAGCCGTGCCGTGACCGGGAGGAGCGCTGTGGTCGACGATCACGTACTCGCCGCCGCGCTTTAGCGCGTCGAACACGGTCTTGTTCATCTTGTCCCGGTCGACGCCCATCCACACGGTGTCGTGATAGAAGAGTACGCTGACCACGGCGTCCAGGTTTTTCGCATCCGGCGGCAGCGGCGCGTCGAACTCGCGATCCACCCGAACGACGTTGGCCATCATGGGTCTCGCGAGACGCTCCGCCCAGGGCTTGTCGGCGAACTTCATGATGAACGCGCTGTTCTGGCCCCATACCTTGCCCTTCGCGCCGACGGCGCGGGCAAGGAGCTCGGTCGTATAGCCGCCGCCC
>CALKVG010000232.1 GCA_937998045.1 uncultured Myxococcales bacterium | reverse complement strand
GATCTCGGCCGGCGCCATCGCGTCGGCGCGCGCCCGCGTCGCGTCGCCCGTCTCTTCGTCGAGCAGCAACCTCCAGCGCGCGGCCTGCCCGTGCCCCTGTTCCCCCGAGTCGGTGGCCTGCAGCTGCTCCACTTCGTCGATTTTCGCCCGCGCCTCCCCGAAGTCCGCCGCGTACAGCGCGAGCTCGGCGTCGACCCAGGCCCGCGCGAGACGCCGGCCCTGCTCGCCGCCGGTCGTCGCCTCGCCGAGGTCGATGGCCTGCTCGAGCGCGCCGCGCACCGTGTCCGGCGAGGCTCCGTTCGCTGCGAGCGCCGCCGCCAGATACACCTGGGCGACGCCGCTCGTCGGCTCCACGAGGAGCATGCGGCGCGACTCGGCCTCGAACTCGCCGCAGCGCCCGAGGCCCGAGTCGATGGCCGCGCGAATGTGCATGCACGTCGACGCGGTCGGTGACACCTGCAGGCAGCGCTCGAGCGTGGCGCGCGCCCCCTCGCCGTCGCCGAGGACCAGCGCGAGGTCCGCCTGGCGGAGCAGCGGCAGGACGAACTTCGGATCGAGGGGGACGGCGCGCGCAAGCGAAGCGCGCGCGACCTCCGCGTGGTTCGTCACGAGCGCGAAGGAGCCGCTGACGAACGCCACCTCGGCGTCGTCCGGGTAGCGGCGGGCGGCGTCGGCAATGCGATCCTCGAGCGCGGCGGGGTTGGACGTCGCCGTCTGCGCGAGCTCGAGCAGCGTGCGATCGCGGTCGTCGAGCTTCGCGCGGAGGGCGGCGGCCTTCGCGAAGAGATTGCGCAGCTCGGTGGGCGTCTGCGAGTCGTAGAGGGCGAGGCGAAGCTGGGCGGCGGCGAAGGAAGGGTCGAGCTTGAGGGCTTCCTGGAATCGCGTGTTGCCCTCGCCCATGGCGCCGTCACGCATCGACTGCAGCCCGGCCATGTAGGCGGCGAGAGCTGCCGCGGATTCGGACTTCGGCGGAGGGTGGTCGGTGATCGCGACTCCTCCGGGGCGCGCAGGCGCCGGGGAGGAAGCCGAGGCGTCCGCCGCCGCGGCCGGTGGACCCGCGCGGCGCGTGGAGAGGGACGCGAAGACCGCGACGACGGCGGCAACACCGAGGAGCCCGAGCGCAACGAAGATCGCGCGAGGGGGCGGCCACCGGAGCAACGGTCGGCGCGCGACGACGCCGGGGGGCGTGCTCCGGGCGCTCGCGGTGATGGCGTCGAGCGCGCGAACGAGGGCGCCCGCGTCCGCGTAGCGCTTCGCCGCGTCCTTCTCGAGGCATGTCGCGACGACCCGGTCGACCGCGGGAGGGACGTCGTTCGCGATCGAGGAGGCGGGTGCCGCGTCGTCGCGCAGCAGCGCGATCGGGCGCTCGAACGGGCGCCTTCCGGTGATGAGCTCGTAGAGCAAGACGCCGAACGAGAAAACGTCCGACCGGGCGTCCACGGGCCGCGCCTCCCATTGCTCGGGCGCCATGTATGCAGGCGTTCCGAGCATGCGGCCGGTCTCGGTCGCGTGCGACGCGAACGGCTCGGCGGCGCGCAGCTTCGCGAGGCCGAAGTCGAGGATCTTCACCTCGCCGTCCTCGTCGAGCATCACGTTGTCCGGTTTGAGATCGCGGTGCACGATGCCGCGCTCGTGCGCCCGCGCCATGCCGCGCGCGATGCCGCGGGCGATGCGAAGAGCCTCGGCGACCGGCGGCGGACCGTTCGCGAGCAGCGCGCGCAAGGTCTGCCCCTGCACGTGCTCCATCGCGATGTAGACCCGGCCGGCGTCTTCGCCCACCTCGTAGACGGTGGCGATGTTCGGGTGCGTCACCGCGGCTGCCGCGCGCGCCTCGCGAAGGAACCGCGCCCGCTTTTCTTCGGAGGGGTCGTCGCCGCGCGGCAGGACCTTCAGGGCGACCGTCCGCCGCAGTTTCTCGTCCTGGGCGCGGTAGACGACGCCCATGCCGCCCTCGCCGAGGCGCGCCTCGACCCGAAAATGGGCGATGCGATCCAGGTCACCGGCGGCGGGCTGAGTCACAGCCCAAGCATCATACGGTCGCGCGCTGCGCGCGCGAGTCGCCCGGGGCGGCTTGCACTACTTCGCGGGCTTGGCGTCGGCCGCGCTGGGGCTGTACCCCTCAGGATGCACGGGGAACGCTGGGGTGCCGATCTTGCGACGCTCGCGCTTGTTGCGCTTGCCGCTCGTCGTCATCTTGCGCTTGCGAATGCGCTCGTACTGCTGAGTGGAGGAGACCATGGCGGGGGCGCAGCAACATGGCTCGGCTCGCCCTCCTTGTCAATTGGAGCGAATCGTCGCCGGCACTGTGTACGTGGGCTGCGCGAACGGAGGGACGCGCGCCTTGCCCAGCGCCGCGCGGATGCACCCCTCCGCGGGCTTGCCGGCGGCCCACCCGGTGATGGCGACGTTCCCCACGGTGCCATCGGAGTCGAACGTGATGGTCGCGTGCGAGACCGGCGCGTCGACGTCGATGCAAGCGCGCGCCCCGGGCATCGCCGTTCCAATGGCGCCGTTGATCGCGCCGAGCGATGGACGCAAGGGCACGCTGCCCGCCGCGGGGCCTCCCGCGGGCCCGGGAGCCGCCGCTTGCGCCGTCGTGGGCTGCGGGGCCGCGGTCGCCGGCGTTCCCGCGGCCTCTTGCATGAGGGCCTCGAGGCTCTTGTCGCCGCCGGGCGCAGGGGGAGCAGGCTCGGTCGCGCGCTCGCTGCTCGCGTTGGGCGCGGCCGGCGGCGGCGCCCCAAGGGCCCTGGCGCGCCCCGGCGCGTTTCCGGCGACCGCGGCGGGGGGGTTGCGCGCCCCGGCCGGCGGCTGCGCGCGCGGGAGCTTCGAGGGATCGATCGCGCGATCGGCGTTCGCCGCTGCGGCCAGCTGCGCCGGCGAAGACAGCGGTCCGCCTTGCGGTTTCGCGAGGCTCTGCGCGTTCGCCGGCGCCATCGCGACGGGCGCGTCGGGCCTGGACTGCGTCGTATGGCGAAGGTTGACGAAGGCCACGGCCGCCGCAGCGGCTGCCGCCGCAACCCCGACCACCGCGATCCACCCGGTCGCGCCACGTCCGGACGCCCGGGCTGCCGGTTGGGTGGCTCCCCGCTCCGACGCGCTTCCGTCCGAGATGGCTGCCGCGGCGAGCGCCGCGTGGCTAGCCTCCGCGCGCCATCCCGGATCTCCCGCCGGCGCTACGTCGGGCGGCGCTTCCGACGTACGCTGCTCGCTGGCGCCGCCAGACTGCAACGCGGCCAGGTTGATGACCCCGGAGTTTTCCTCTCTCTCCGGCGGTGCGTTCACCGTCCCCGAAGCGGGAGGAGTTGCTTGAGCGAGCCTTGCTAGGTCCGCAAAGCTGCTTCGGCTCTTTTCTCGCGGTTCGGTGCTCATTGCCGGCGAAGTTCCTCGCGCTTCAGGGGCTCGCCTTTCCGGGGCGGCGGAGTTTTGCATCTCCCTTCGGGTGGAGGGAAGCGGCGAACGCAAAAGAGCCTCGTCCGAGACGTCCGACGGGTCCCCCGGCGACTCCCGCCCCGCCTTCGCGTTGTCGCTCCCGTGGCCCCGCTCGATTCGTTCGACGATTCGCTCGGCAGACTGCTCCCACTCGGCCGCCGTTCGCCGGGGCATCGGCCAGCCAGCCAGCGCTCGATCGATCGATTCGCTTGCGGCCGCTCGTCGCGGGGTCTTGCCCTCGCTCATTCGCTCCCCGTCTCCTCGGGGCCAAAGCCCCGCTTTTCCATGTATTCCTTGAGCTTGCGACGCGCCTCGTGAATGCGCCACGCAATCGTGCCCTCGGGAGCCCCGAGGATGGCCGCCGCCTCCTCGTGCGACCGGCCGTCGACGCACACGAGCACGAGCGTGGTCCGCAGCGTCTCGGATAGCTCGTCGATTCCACGCGCCAGTGCGCGGTAAAGCTGCTGGCGCGCGGCCTCGGCCGGAGGATCGCCCGCGCTGTGTCGCGCGCCGGCGCTCCCGCTCACGATGGCGTCGAGCCGCGGGTCGTCCGAATCGGTGGTCGTGCGCTGAGCCTTCCGCGACCGCAGGACGTTCAGCGAGAGGTTGATGGCGATTCGATAGAGCCACGTGTAGGGCTCGCTCCTCCCATCGAACCGCGCGAGCGCCCGGTACGCGCGGATGAACGTTTCCTGCATGACGTCCTCGGCCTCCGCGCGGTTCCGGACCAGGTGCATCGCGAGGCGGTGGATGCGCTGCTGATGCCTCCGCACCAGCTGCCCGAACGCCTTCGCGTCGCCACCGCGGGCGCGATCGACGAGCTCGCGGTCTGTCACGGGCGGCATCGGGTGGGGGCGCTCGGCCGCAGCCCGCAGGGAGCGGCCGGAATCGAGAGTATCCGCCGCAGCCCGCAGGGAGCGGCCGGAATCGAGAGTATCCGCCGCAGCCGGCAGGGAGCGGCCGGAATCGAGAGCATCGGCGGCGGCCCGACGGGAGTTGCAGGAATCGAAAGCCGGTACGGCCGGCGCTGCCGGAGCGGACGATGGGCTCGGCCCGTACCAGGATAGAGTGAGCACGCCCGCTTTGACAAAACGCGTGGCATTTCCTTGGGGTCGCCGGGAACAAGATCGGTGCGCATCGTGCTCCGGGGTTGGTGCATCGAAATTCGGGGGTGACGCGGGGCGAAACGGGAGGACCGCTCCGGGGCCGCAGCTATGGTTCCGGCGCACCCGGGAGTACCGCCCGCTCGATGGCCGCGAATCCCCGCTTTCGGTAAGAACCTTCCCGCCGAGTCCCCGCCATGACCCAATCGACCGCAGTCACGGAAGAGCTCAAGAAGGCCCTCGCCGCGGAGGAGGGCGGCCGACGCTGGCTGCGGCGTCTGGCCGTCGCGGGCGGGCTGGTGCTCGTGATCGCCGCGGGCGTGGTGTGGAGTGCGCGGCATCGGCCGCCCCCCCAGGCAAAGTTTCTCACGGCGCAGGTCGCCGTCGGGGACGTCTTCGAGAAGGTCCAGGCAACCGGGACGGTCCAGCCTCTGCTCCAGGTCAACGTCGGCGCGCAGGTCAACGGGCGGGTGACGCAGGTCCTCGTCGACTTCAACTCCGTCGTGAAGAAGGGCGAGGTCCTCGCCGAGATCGACCCGCTCATCTACGGCACCCAGGTGAGCGCCCAGGCGGCGAACCTGGCCGCGCAGCGGGCGCAGCTCGCGCAGGCGAAGGCCGCGATGGCCAGCACGAACGCGCAGCTCGAGACCGCGCGCATCGGCTTCGACCGAACGCAGCGGCTCTTCGAAAGCAACCTCGCGAGCCGATCGGATCTCGACACGGCGCGCGGCAACTACCAGTCGTTCCGCGCCCAGTTCGACGCCGCGAGCGCCAACGTCGAGAGCCAGCAGGCGACCATCAACGCGCAGTCGGCCCAGCTCAGCGCGTCCACCGCCAACCTCGGATACACGAAGATCTACTCGCCGGTGGACGGCGTCGTCGTCACGCGCGGCATCGACCCCGGCGCGACCGTCGTCGCGAGCTTCCAGGCCCCGGTGCTTTTCGTCATCGCCCAGGACCTGCGCAAGATGCGCGTCCTCGCCGACGTGGACGAAGCCGACGTCGGCAAGCTCAAGGAGGGGATGGACGCCGAGTGCGTGGTCGACGCCTTCCCCGGCGAGGTCTTCCACGGGCGCGTATCGCAGATTCGCTACAGCCCGAACAACGTGTCGGGCGTCGTGACGTATCCCGCGGTCGTCGACGTCGACAACCCCGACGAGAAGCTCCGCCCGGGGATGACCTCGACGATCACGGTTCGCACCAACGAGGCCCCCGGCGTCCGTCGCGTGCCCAACGCGGCGCTGCGCTACCGGCCGTCGCCTCCGACCGGCCCGGACGGCAAGCCGCTCCCGCAACCGCCCGATCCGCCGCTCGACAAGGGCAAGGGTCGCATCTGGGTGATCACGAGCGACAAGCCCGGCGCGGAGAAGGACGAGGTGCGCGTCGTCTCGACCGGCATCACCGACGGCATGTTCACGGAGATCACGGACCCGTCCATCACGGTGGGCACCAAGGTGGTCACCGACGAGAACGAGACCGAGGACAGCAAGAAGAAGCGCAAGGTCTTCTGATGGTCGCCGCGTTGTCGCTGCCGGAGGCCGGGCGCGAGCCGCTCATCGCGCTCCGCCACGTTTCGAAGGACTACGACACGGGGGGCGGGGTCGTGCACGCGATGCGCGACGTGGACCTCGAGATCGCCCACGGCGAGTTCGTGGCGATCGTCGGCACGAGCGGGTCGGGCAAGTCGACGATGATGAACATCCTCGGCTGCCTCGACCGTCCGTCGCGCGGGACGTACACCCTCGCCGGGATCGACGTCGGCGCGCGCGCCAGCGACTCGCGCGCGATCGTGCGGAACCGGGTCATCGGCTTCATCTTCCAGGGGTTCAATCTGCTGCCGCGGACGACGGCGCTCGAGAACTGCGAGCTCCCGCTGCAGTACCGTGGGGTCGGCGCGCGCCAGCGCCGCGCCCGCGCTCGGGCGGCGCTCCAGGCGGTCGGCCTCGGCGACCGCATGGACCACAAGCCCAACCAGCTCTCGGGCGGCCAGCAGCAGCGCGTCGCGATCGCCCGCGCGCTGGTCACCGACCCGCCTCTTCTCCTCGCCGACGAGCCGACGGGGAACCTCGACACGCGAACGAGCCTCGAGGTGCTCGCGCTTCTCCAGCGGTTGAACCGCGAGCGCGGCATCACGATCGTCCTGGTGACCCACGAGCGCGACATCGCGGCGTGCGCGTCGCGCGTCGTCACGATGCGCGACGGGTGCATCGTCAGCGACGAGAGGCAGGACGCTCCGCTCGACGCGGCGGCGGAGCTCGAGCGACTCCCGACGGCGGAGACAGGCGGCCCGGCGGGGACCGCCGCGCAAGGTCGCGACGCTGGCGGGTCGGACAAGGGCCACGGCGGCCCCGTTCCGTTCAGCGCGTATCCGATGATGCTCCTGGGCGAAACCATCGGGCGGGGGATCGCCGCGGCGTACGTGGGCCTGGTCCTTCACCTCCCCGTCGAGAAGGGCGTCTGGGCGGCGTCTCTCGCCGGCGAGCTGATGAAGGCGTGGATGGGCGCCCGGTGGACCCGCCGCCGGCTCGGGTTCCCGTCGACGGTCGATCAGCGGGCGCGCATGGCGCTGTATTATTCGCTCGCCGTCACCGGGCCGTGCCTCGCGCTTCTCCCGCGCGCCCCCGAGGGGCTGCAGCGGATCGTGACCGCGGGCCACAGCGAGTGGCTCGTCGCGGCCTACGGCGGTTCGGCCGCCCGCACCCTCCTCGTGTGCACCGGCCTCCTCGCCATGGTCACGCTGCTCCGCTACCTGCTCCTCACGCTCTTGAACCCCAGGCACTGACGTGGAAGCCTCGGCTGACCCCACCGATCATCTGACTCTGGCCGGGGTCCCCGTCGTCGTGTACATCGCGATGTTCGGCGCCACGCTGGCCGGCCAGCTCGCCGGAGTGGCGCTCGACGCGCTCGTCGGCAGCCGGGTGCTCTGGGTGCCTGCCGTGTGCAGCGTCGTCCTGGAGGGGGTCGCCGGCGCACGTCTCGCAGCGGCGCGGCTGGGCCGGCCGCTCGCGGCGCCGGAGTGCGCGCGATTGTCGTCGTACTACTCGCTCGGGCTCGCCGCCGTTTCGATCCCGCTGTGGGGTTGGACGGTTCTCTCGAAGGCGCCGCACCAGGGTCCTTCCGCCGCGCAGGCCGGCGGAGCGGCGGCCGGTGACGTCGGCGCCCTCGCAGGCGCCTCCTCGCACGGCGGCCTCGGGGTGGTCGCCGTGGTTCTCGCCGCGTTCGTGGTCGCGACCCTCGCGCGCTACGTCCTCATGCGGATGGTGTCGCCGCGGGCAGCCTCGGCGAGCCCGGGGGGACCCTGATGGCGACGTTCCTCTCGGCAGTCCGGTTGGCCCTCGCGGCGATCGCGCGCAATAAGAC
>CALKVG010000231.1 GCA_937998045.1 uncultured Myxococcales bacterium | reverse complement strand
TACACGCGTAAGATCGTCGGCAGCGTCAGATGTGTATAAGAGACAGGCTCATGCCCGGGATGAATGGCCACAACCTGCGCGCTCGGCAGCTCTCCGATGCTCGGTTCGCCTCGATCCCGACGCTCGTCATCACGGGCCAGCCCCTCGACGATTCGGCGCGCGACTCCGTGGGCGCTATCCCGATTCTGCCAAAGCCGCTCGACCTGAGCTTCCTCTTCGCCGCGATCGAGGAGGTGACGCTCCCTCCGCACCGGTCGAAGCGCTGCGGCTGCGGTCGTGTCTACGACTCCGAATCGTGGCAGAAGCTCGCTCGACTCGCCGAGATGGACAACGGGCGCGGCGTCGGCGAGCGCCTCGAGCTCCGGCAATGCCCGTGCAAGTCGACGCTCGCGTGGGAGCTCGGTCGCCATGCGCTCTCGGTCCGCGTGCCGACGGCAGCGGAGTCGGGCGATCCCGAAACGTAACGACGGTCACGCGCACGCGTAATGACCCGGCGAGGTCGCGAATCCGGTCCACCGTCTCGCGCTCGCGACCTCTGTCGACCGTCTCGCGCTCGCGACTCTGTCCACCGTGTCGCGGTCGCACCGCGGGCCTCGCACGATTTGCGCCGTCGCGCACGCTCTTGCGTCTCGACGGAGTCGCGTCGGTGTCTTTGCGTTGCACGCCCTTGCCACGTTCGTTCGTTCGAAGTACTAGACCACTCGGCGTTCGATTCCGCGGCGCCGAAGCGCCGCGTGAGCTTGCCGTCATCCAGCAGCAGTCGCGTGCGCAGTTCGATGCGAGCGTTGAGATGTTGTCACCAGCCAAGGGGGGGGCCCGTGGGAACAACGAGGATGGCGCTGGTTAGTCAATTGCTCAGAATGACTGATGCCCGCAGCGAGAAGCAAACTCTCGCGCGGAAGCGCATCGCGCAATCGATGTCGACGGCCGGGGGACGAGCGCCACGCAGGCGTGGAGCCGGAACGCGACACCCAACGGCACCGTGATGGAAACGCTCAAGGGGGGGGCGGTTGCCACGTCGCGTACGCGCGATGTCCGCGTCTTTTTGCGCGATGCGCGCGACAACGCGAAGCGCACGAGCGAGCGAATCCAGGAATTCGCGGATCGGCTCCGGCGGTTCACCGATCGATCCGCCTCCCTCGCGAGGCGAGGACCGGCTGCAACGCTCGCGGCGGCGGATCTGCTGTCCGAGCTCCGCGAGCGCGATCTCGAGCTCGCCAACGTCAACGCGGAGCTGCGCCGGCAGACCGAACTGCTCGCGCAAGCACGCAGGTTCCTCGAGCGGGAGCGCGCGCGATGTGCCGACCTGTTCGACGGCGCGGCGGACGCATACGTGGAGACCGACGCGCAGGGCGTCGTGCGCGAGGCCAATCGCGCGGCCGCAGCGCTCGTCGCGCTTCCGCAGGAGCTGCTCGTGGGGAAGCTCCTCATCTCGTTCGTCGCGCGTGGGGACACGCGCGCGTTCCGGGGGTACCTGGCAGGGCTCGGCGGATCCGAAGCGTCGGAGGAGACGCAAACGTTCGAAGTGCGCATCCGTCCCCGCGGAGGGACGCCGTTCGTCGCGGCCGTCTCCGTTCGCGCCGTACGCGGTGCCGGCGCCCATCGCTGGACGCTGCGGCCTCTGGTGGCGCCGACGGCGTCCGAAGGACACCTCCTCGACCTCGTCGCGCTCGCCGTTCACGAGCTTCGCACTCCGCTGGCAGCCACGCTCGGCTGGCTGCAGATGCTCCGGGAACGCGCCGTGCCCGACTCGGAGCGCGACAACGTCCTGGCGGCCATCTCCGAGGGCGCGCGGGCCCAAAGCCGGTTGATCGACGACCTCGCGGAGATCACACAAGCCCGTGCGGGGCGCGCCGCGAACGCCCGCGAAATGGCCGCACTCACCGAGATCGTCGAGCGCGCCGCGGACGGGGTCCGCCCCGAGGCCGTCCGCCGCAAGGTGGAGCTGCGGGTCGAGCAGGCGGGCGGCGAGCCGCTGCTCGAGATCGACGAGGCGCAGGCGACGAGATGCATCGCGCGCCTGCTGTTCTGTGCGGTTCGGTCGGCGGCCGCCGGCAGCGAGGTGGTCGCGCGAGTCGCTCACAGGGGAGACGAGGCGATCCTGGAGTTGTTCGCGCCCGGCGTCCGCAATCTCGGCGAATCTCCGCTCGCGCTGGCTGCCATCACCGAATGCTTCTCGGCCGAGGGGGGGCGTTTCGTGGCTCCCGCCGAGGCGAACAACGGTCTCCTCTGCAGCGCTCACTGGACGATGCGCGTTCCCGCTTGGCGGCGCGAACCGCAGCTGAGCAAGTGCTCGACGTTGCACGGCGACGACGTGGCCGAGCTCGGCGACTGAAGCGCGACTGCTACGAAGCGAGGCGCATTTGTGCCTCAGTTTCCGGGCGCCCTTGCCGAGGTCCCGGTAGGCGGGCGGATCCATTTCAGCGCCCATTGAAGCGCCCGGCGCCTTGCAGGGCCAGCAGGTGCTCGGCAAAGCCGGCCCCGCCGGGCCCGTTGCAGAAGACGTTTACACGCCCGGTCGGCAGCATCTGGAGCGCGACCTCGTCGGCGACGCCCCAGCTTTTCGCCTCGGCGATGATCAGCTCGACAGGCAGACGACTCTCGAGAATCCGTTCTGGCGCGTGCGACGACGCGTCGCCGTCCGCCTCCGCCCCGGAGGAAGCGCCGTTGCGTAGGTCGCCGCTTTCCTGGTGCCCGTTCGTAACTGCCACTCTCCACCCTAAGGCAGAGGCCGTGCCCGTCGACCCCACGTCGGGATCGCGACGCCCACGGGACGCCTACCGAAAGGACGCCCACAGAATGAAATGACGCAGCGGTACGCGGCGGGAATCCGTCGCCGCGCGCACCTTCGAGCAACAGCACCCACGACCGCCACGAAAATGCGCAGACGCCTCGAGGCACGAAAGCCGAGGTACGCGGTGTCACCAAACCGTCGCCGCGAATCCACTACGACAGATCGGGGTCCTCAACGAAGCGAATCGACGGGCGTTCGAGCTCACGCCACCCCCGCATTCGCCGCCCACCCGCGACTCGGCACGAGTGCTGCTCTGACGACGTTCAGGCCTGCGCGAGCACTGGTGGCCGTCCCCCCCGGCCTGGCTCGCGCGGGCCAATTTTCCCACAGGGCCGTCGCTCCGCGTTTTCTGCGGCGTCACACCGCGCGCGGGACCCGCGATCGCGCCGCCTCGGCGACGAACGGCTCGAGATCCGGCCGCCATCGAGCCAGCTCGCGAAGCTGCCCTCCCTCTCCCCTGTGCGCATCGAACGCGCGGCGCGCTCGCAGCGCCGCGACGAGCGCCCGCAACCATCCCGCCTCGAGCTCGAGAGCGCTCGCTTGCTCGGCGAAGAGCGTGTGGTGCCACACCCACGCGAGGCCTGCGCGCCGCTCGGCCGCGCCTCGGCGACGACTGACGGCGCTCGCGGCGAGCGCCCCGAAGAAGAGCGCCGCGGCGGCAGCCGCCACCGCGTTCAGCGGGCGGCCGTTCCACTGCGATCCGCGGGCGAACACCGCGGAGAGGACCGCGATCGCTCCGAGAACGGGATCCAGCACCCGCTCCAGCGTGGAGCGGGCGTACCGGACCGCGCCGAGAGCGCGCGTCCCGGCGGCCATCACCACGGCTTGCACCCTCCGCGCATCGGCCCCCGCCACCGCCGGATCGGAGGGCATCGACGGGCGCAGCGCGTCTCCCCCCGATTGCGTCCAGAGCACCAGCGCGTTCGGTGGGGGCGGCGGCGGCGCATGGCTCGTCCACCACGCGAGCTGCTCCTCGACGGCCTTGAGCGCTCCGGCGGCGGCGTCCTCGTTCGACGGCACCGGCTCGGGCGCAACGCCGCGCACGCCGCGAACCTCGGCCACGCGGGCGCGCGCAGTCTCCACCTCGCGCTCGAGCCTCGAGCGCTGCGTGAGAAGGTCCATCCACGAGTAGAGCGGGGCGAGCAGCTCGTCGCCCACTTCGCGCGTCAGCTGGCTCACCTGTTCTTCCAGCTTGCCGCGAAAGCGCTCCAGGTCGGCCAGGAGCAGCGCATCGCCGCGCGCGCTCTCCTCGAGGTTGGCCAACTTCTCGCGCACGCTGACCGCCTCGAGCCACGCGCGCTCGGGGTCCTCCTCTCTCTGGCCCACGGCAAGCGTGAGCTGCGTCTTCAGCAGCCGGAGCTCGCGCGACGTCGGGTTCTGCCACGCGGAGTAAGACCCGCTCGACGAGAGACCGCCGGCCGCAGCGAAATCTCCGCTCGGGGTGAGCGGTGGCTCGCGCCCGGACGCTCGCGCCGCCCCGGACGCGGCCACGGCGCCCGAGCCACTGCAGGACTCCGCGGTATGACCGTACCGGCCGCATCGACCGCAAGAGAGCATCGGAGCGTTCTACTGCTAGAAGGTACCGCGCGTGGCCATGACACGGTACCGTGCCCGAACAATGAGACGCATCGCCGGGAGAAGCGGCCCCACGATCGCTCGGGTCCTCCCGGTGGGCCTCGTCGCCCTCGCCGGACTCGGCGTGATGCGCCTCTCGAGCGGCTGCTCCAGCAGCAGCCCGCCCGGCGACGGCGGCGCCGACGCAACCAGCCCGCCCGGCGACTCGGCGTCCGGCGACGCGACGACCATCTGCGACGAGTTCACCGAGGCCGGCGCCCTCTGCCCCGGCGCCAGCGCGCTGCGGTGCTTTCCGATCTGCGACGCGGGCGGCTGCTTCTGCCGGCTGACCCCCGGCGGGGGGCCGCGCTGGGTGTGCGTGACGGACACGACGTGCTTGCCCGATTGCGCGCCCGTGGACCCCACGTGCGCCTCCGACGCCGGCAGCGACTAGTCAACAACGCAGGTCGACCGGGCCGTCGAGCGGCGGCCTCTGCATGCGTCCCAGCGCGGACAGGCGCGCGCGCGCCGGGGCGAGCGGCGTCACGCGGCGCACGTCGTCGGTGCCGAGCGCCACGACGAACGGCGCGAACGGCTCGATGCGCCGAACGGCGTCGCTCGGCGTGGACGCCGCGGCGACGACGACGTGGCGCCCTGGCGGCGGGACGCCGAGGTGTCCCTCCATCGGGGCCACGGCCACCGCGTGATCCTCGCCGACGTGGCACTCGCCGGCGAACCGCGCGGCCTCGATCCAGCGCGTCGCTTCTGCGCGCTCCTCGCCGGTGAGCTCGCCGCGGGGGACGCGGCCTCCCCACGCGCCAAGCCGCTCGTGCAGCGCAGCGGCGAAGGCGCGCGCTCGCGACGGTTCGCCCGCGACGAGGACGACACGCGGGCTGAGGCAGCCGCGCTGGTCGAACGGTACGACGTCGCCGGCGACGGCGTCGGCGGCGTCCTCCAAGGCGCCCGTTACCACCGCGACGCCCAACCCCGGTCCGTGCGCACGAACGACGACCCTCGCCGCGGCCCGCGCGGCGGCGATGGTCTCGGCTCGCCCGTAGACGTGAATCTCGCCCTCCGCGATCGTCGCCACGTCGCGTTCCGACTCTAGGGCGAAGCTCGCATCGCCCACCGCGGCGAGCTCCGCGACGAGCGCGCGAGCGACCACCGGGTCGCGCGAAGAAGGGCGCACCGTGACCCGCGGCGCCGCGGCCCGCGCCACGGCGAGCGCGCGAAGCGGCGCGACGAAGACGTTCGCCGACAGCACCACGTGAACGCGCGGGGCGTCGCCGGCTCGCGCGACCAGCGTACGCAGTTCCGCCTCCGTCGCGTCGCGCTCGAGGGACTCGAACCCGAGGTCGACGCCCTCGGGCGACAACCCCGTGACGCGCGCGACCTCGCCGCGGAGGCGAGCTCGTTCGGTGTAGACGGCACGACCCGCGTCGAGCACCCGGCGCACGTCGCGGATTCGTTCCTCGTCGGTCCGGCGCACGGTCGTCACTCCACCCGGGACAGCATCTCGTCGATCGCGATCGAGCATCCGCGCGGCGCAGCGCCCGTCGCGCGCCCGAGGAGCTCCACGCCGCGGTCGACGCGCCGCACCCGATCCGACGCGAGGACGGCGAACGCGCTGTCGACGTTCGCGAGGTCCTCGACGCGCGCGATGCCGATCCGGCCAGGCGCCACCGGCGTGAGCGTCTCTTCGTCGACCGGAACGACGCGGACCCAGGGGGGCTCGACGTAGACGCCGCTCCGCGCGCCCTCGTCGACGAGCATGGCCTCCCACAGCTGGCTGGAGAGCTCGGTCATCCCGTACTCGCCGACGACGGCGCGCTCGGGGACGCCGAACGTATGCGCCACCAGGCCGCGAAGCTCGGCGGCGTCGACCTCCCGAGCCTTGCCCTTGAAGCCGCCGGTCTGCATCACGCGGCTGCGGTCGGGCAGCGCGAGCGCCTCGCCCCCGAGCGCGTCGATGAGGTGAACGAGCGCGAAGCTCGTTGCCAGGACGATCGCCGGGACCCCGGGGCGGAGCTGCCGGATGCGCGTGCGCAACCCGTCGACGTCGAGCGCACCGCCGCGCACGAAGAACGTCCGCTCCGGCGTGTCCGCCTCACCGAGCGCGCGCGCGAAGAGCGCGCACATGTGCGCGAGCGACGAGTCGGGCGCCTCCGCGTCCGAGGGGCCCAGCACGAGCACCACCGCCGCGGCGCCCAGATCGCGGGCGAGCATGGCCCGGCCGAAGGCGAGCGCGCCGGCGTCGTACGTCGACAGGTCGCGAATCGCGTGAGACCCCCGCGCGCCGACGGTGGTGCCGCTCGTGCGGAACGTCGCGAACGCGTCCGGCGCGTCGAAGGCGAAGACGCGGGCCATCTTGAACGCGTCCGTCGGTACCGCGGGCGCGTCGCGCGCCCGCGAGATCGCGGCGGGGACGACACCGCGGGCGGCGCAGAGGCGCGCGTACCCCGGGACACGCTTCGCCTGGAAGCGGGCGAGATCGACCGCCAGCGCGTCGAACGGCTCCGGCATGGGTTGCGCGCGCTCGTACGCGCGGACCATCGCGCGCACGCGAGCGTGCAGGCGGTCGCTCTCGATGCGGGCGTTCATGGCGAGAGCGTCTCGGCGAATACGTCGACGAAGGCGTCGAGCAGCGACTCGTCGACGTCGAGCGGAGGGGTCAGCGTGAGCACGTCGCCCGCGCTGCCTCCGGTCAGGGCGATCCATCCGCGCGCGAGCAGTCGCCGCGCCACGCCGAGCGCCTGTCCGGCGCCCCCCGCCAGCACGACGCCCACCATGAGCCCGCGCCCGCGCACCTCGATCGCACCGCGGCCGACCGTCCTCTCGCGGAGGGCAAGCCTCCAGCGGTCGCCGACCGCGCGCGCGCGCTCGGCCAGCGATTGCTCGCGGAGCGCGTCGAGCGTGGCGACCGCAGCGGCACAGGCGAGCGGAGCGCCGAAGTGGGTCGCCGTGTGGATCGCCGTCCCGCCGTGCGCGCCCCAGGCGGCCATCGCGCGAGCGCTCCCGACGCACGCGCTGACCGGGAAGCCGCCGCCGAGCCCCTTGCCCAGGCACACGACGTCCGGCCGCACGCCCTCGTCGAGGGACGCCAGCCACGCGCCGCTTCGCCCGAGCCCCGTCCAGATCTCGTCGCACACGAGGAGCGCCCCCGACCGGTCGCACTCCTCGCGCAGCGACGCGAGAAATCCCGCGGGCGGATCGACGCAGCCTCCGCGCCCGAGCACCGGCTCGACCAGCACGGCTCCGACCGACCCGCTCTCGAGCGCGCGGCGCACGACGTCCAGCGCGGGCCCGAGAGAACGCTCGTCGCGCGGGTACGGCGCGAAGCGCACGAGCGGATTCAGCTGCGCCGCGAACGGCTCGCGGAACGCGGGAGTCAACCCGCACGCCGCGAGCGGACCGTGCGACAGCCCGTGATAGGCGCCCTCGAACGCGACGACCCCGGCCCGTCCGGTGGCCAGCACGGCGGTCTTGAGCGCCGCCGTCACCGCGTCGGCGCCGCTCGTCCCGAGCATGACGCGCGCTTCGGGATCCGGGAAGAGCGCCCGCAGGCGCTCGCACAGCGCGAGCTTCGCGTCGGAGCCGAAGACGTCTCCCAGCGCGAGCCAGAGCCGCTCGCCCTGGGCAGCGACCGCCTGCGCGACGCGCGCCGGACGATGCCCGAGGAGCAGCGCGCCGAAGCCCGCGGCCAGATCGACGTACACGTTCCCGTCGACGTCGACGACGTTCGCGCCGAACGCCTCCGCGTAGACGATCGGCGCCTGCTCTTCACCGCTCTGCGCGGCGCGCGACCGGCGGCGCGCGTCGAACGCCGGCGACTCCAGAGCCGACAATCGCTCGGCCATCGCGCGCGAACGCGGCCCCGGAGGCGCGACTCGCACCTGCGGCAAGGACTGCCCCTCGCGCCAACCTCTCTGCCCCGTGAGCGGCGAAGGCGGGCTCACGTGACGACACGGTTTCGCCCCGATCGCTTCGCTTCGTAGAGTTTCTCGTCGGCGCGCTTGATGAGGTCCATGCTCGTACGATCGCTGTCTAGTAGCACGGCGCCTCCGGACGAGATCGTGACGCGGATCGTCTCGCCCTGAAAGACGTAGCGGCTCTGCTCGATGCGCTCGCGCAGTCCCTCGGCCAGCGCGTGCGCGCCCTCGATGTTGGTCTCCGGGAGGATGATCGCGAACTCCTCCCCGCCGTAGCGGGCGAGGATTTCGTCGCGCCGGATGCGCTGCTGCAAGAGGCGCGCGACCTCCTTCAAGACGTAGTCGCCCGCGAGGTGCCCGTGCACGTCGTTGATCTTCTTGAAGTGGTCGATGTCGAGCATCAAGAAGCCGAGGTCGCGCGCGTGCCGCCGCGCGCGCATCAGCTCCTTGTCGAGCCCCTCGAGGAGATACCGCTTCACGTGGACCTGGGTCAGACCATCGATGATGGTCATCCGGTAGATCTCTTCGTGGTACTGCGCCTCGACGTCTTGCCCGCTCAGGAACTTGAAGATGGTGGGACCGATCTTGATGCGATCTCCGTTGCCGAGGCGCGCCTCGCGCATGATCTGCTCGTCGTTGACGTACGACCCGTTGGTGGAGCCATCGTCGACGCACCACCACGCGCCCACCCGCTGCTCGAAGTGTGCATGGCGCCGCGAGACGCTGTCCCCCTCGAGGACGATATGGTTCTCGCCGCCGCGCCCGATGCGGATGGGGCTCGAATCGAGCACGAAGCGCCGGCCGAGGAGGGTGGGCTCCTTCGTATAAATGACCACCAGGCAGTCGTTGCCCTTCGGGACGCCATCGGGACCCTGCAGGGGCTTCTGCACGATGGCTGTGACTCGAGTTTTCTCCTCGGACTCGCTCACGTGGGCGGCCTCATGCTCACGGCTGGCGCAGCACCTGGGGGAAGCGACCCTTAGGGTCGCTGTTTTTCCCAACGCTCTCGGGCCATTTGAGGTTATTGCTCGGTCGATCCCGGGTCAAGGCGCGCCGGAAGAAGACGCCACGCCACCCGACATGTCGGACGGCAGCGACATGCGCTCGAGCGGGTACCCTTCCCCTTCCGGAGCGTGCGCCAGCGACCTGCACATCGCGCGCAGGGGCGCCGACAGCGCGACGCCATGGTCGAGCACGGCGACGGGAAGAGCGGCGAATTCGTGCAGGTGTAGGGCGCACTTGGGCGTCGCGAGCCAGACATCCACCCGCGCGCGAGCCGCGGCGGCGAGCGCGGGGCGGCCGAACGGCCCGTGGTCGCGCGCGCGAACGACCGACACGAGCGAGACGCCGCGCCGGGCCAGTTGACGGACGACGCGCTCCGGCCGCGCGAGGGCACACAGGAGCCCCACCCTCGCCGGCCGGAGCTCCGCCCATGGGCGGAGCGCGCCGCGGTACCACGCGCCGCGCGAGACGACGCGTGCGTCGTCCCCCGCGCCGTCTCCGACCGCCACGACCCGGTCGCACGCGGCGAGGAGCGCTTCCTTCGGGGCGCGCAGGTCTCCGAGCGGCGGCACCGAGCCCGCCCTTCCCCATGGTTCCTCCGCGTCGACCGCGAGCAGCGCCAGCGACGCCCGGGCCGGCCGCGTCTGCGCGACCCCGTCCACGACGAGGACCCGAGCGAGCTGCGCCGCAAGCGCCATCGACTCGGCGCGCCGTGGAGCGACGATCACCGGAACCCCGATCCCGCCGAGAGCGCGAGCGGCGAGGAGCGCCTCGTCGCCTACCTCGCGCAGCGCGTCGCCTTCCTCCACGACACGCGCTCCGCGAGGCGCCGCTCGGTACGCGTGCCCCACGAAGGCCACGCGGCCTCCGGCCGCCGCGATCTCGACCGCGCAGGCGATCGCGAGCGGAGTCTTCCCCGACCCGCCGAGCGTGGCCCCTCCCACGGCAATGACGCGTCGCCCCGCCGGCAGCGAAACGGGGCGAACGACGCCGCGCGACGCCACGTGCCCCCACGCGGCCGCGAGGATCGCGGCAGCGCCGCCCCGCAACTCCCCCCGTTCCAAGGCGCGCGCGACCGCGAACACGAGCCCCCGTATAGCAGCTACCCTGGGCGCACGATGCTCACCGTCGATCCTTTGCGCCTCGCGCGCCGCCAGATAGCGATCGATCGAGATCGCACGGCGAACTACCCCGCGCTTCTCGAGCACAAGGCGGCCCGGATGACCGCGTCGCCGCTCGCGCTGCTCCGCGGAGCCGCGCCCCTTTTCTACGAGCTCCTCGAGCGCCATCCCACCGTCGCCGAGGGACCGCCCGGCGAGGGATGGCTCGTGGGCGACGCCCACCTCGAGAACTTCGGCGCGTATCGCCCCGGCGCGCTCTCGATGAACGAGACGGACGACTCGCGCGCGAAGGAGCGAGTGACGTTCGATCTCAACGATTTCGACGACGCCTTCGTCGGGCCCTGGCGCTTCGACGTCCTGCGCCTGACGACGAGCCTCATCCTCGGCGGGCGAGAGCTGGGTGCCGACGGCGCGCTCACGCTGGAGCTCTGCGACGCGCTCCTCGAGTCGTACGTCCGCTCGGCGTTTCACGCCAAGAAGGCTCCCGCCCCGCCCCGCGCCGTCGCGGAGCTGGTGGCCAAGGTGCAGAGGCGCACGCGGGAGGAGCTCCTCGAGGCGCGCACCCGCGTGGTGGGAGGCGAGCGGCGCTTCGTCCGCGGATCGCGGTACGTCGACCTCCCGCAGAAGCTCCGCGCCCGAGCGGAGCGCGCGTTCGCGAAGTACATCAAGCGCCTGCCCGAGAGAGAGCGCCCGCCCCGCGAGGCGCTGGAGCCGATCGACGCCGCGTTCCGCGTCGCCGGCACCGGCAGCCTGGGTTGCCTGCGCATCGCCGTGCTGGCGCGCGGCAAGGGCGGCAAGGACGGCGCGTGGATCTTCGACATGAAACAGGAGGACGTTCCCTCCGCCGCGTGCCTCGTGAAGCCGCCCCGCCTCGAGCCCGCCGAGCGCGTCCTCACGGCCGCACGCTCGTGCCTCGCGCGCCCCCCCCGCATGGCGGGCACGACCAACCTGCGCGGCGTCTCGATGTTCGTCCGGCGCCTCACGCCCCAGGAGGACAAGCTCGACCTCACGAAGCTCGGCGCCGAGGACCTCGACCCTCTGGCGCGTCACCTCGGCGCGCTGCTCGGCGCGGCCCACCGCAGGGGCGCGCAGCGGATGCCCAAGCAGGCGTGGAGCCCGCGAGACCGAGCCGTCATCCTTTCGCACGCGATCGCGCTCGCCGCGCTTCACGAGGCGACGTACCTGGCGTACTGCGGGCTCGTACGGGAATGAGCGGCAACGACCCAGCGCGATCGTTCTTCGACGCCATCGCCGGGCGGTACGACCGCGTCTACGCCCTGGCCGGCGCCGAGTCGCGCGCGCGAATGGAGAGGGTGCTCCGCGAGCTGCCCGCGCCTCCCGCGCGCGTGCTCGACCTCGGCGTGGGGACGGGTCGCGAGCTGCCTGCGCTCCTCGACGCCGGGTATTCGCCCACCGGCGTCGACGCGTCCGAGGAGATGATCGCGCGCTGCGCGCGGCGCTCTCGCCCGGTCCCGCTCGTCCTCGCCGATTTCTGGCAGCGGCTGC
>CALKVG010000230.1 GCA_937998045.1 uncultured Myxococcales bacterium | reverse complement strand
CGGCGCCGGCGCCGGCTCCTGCGCCCGATGCGAGCTTCTCCTTCGACCCGACGCTACCCGCGGAGCTGTCGGCCGACGCCATCGGTCTCGGGCGGCGCAATGTCTTTCTCGGCGGTGTACCCGGCGAGGCGGGCGCGCGGCCCGCGACCGAAGCATCCGCCGAGGCCGACAACGTGGCCCCCGGGGTGGCGCAGTCCATTCGCGACGGGCTGCACGACCGCGATCGCGCCGTCGGGCTGGGATCGGCCGGGCCCGTCCTCGCCGCCGTCGAAGAGCTCACGCAACCGAGCGACGCCCCCATGAACTCGCGCGCCGTGTTCCAGGTGACGGCCAACGGCGAGGGCGACGTCATCGGCGTGCAGCTCGTCGACGCGAGCCAGGGGCGCGAGTCATGGGAGAAGGTCGCGACCGCGCTCCGCGACGCGCTGCGCGGGCGCAAGCTGCGCGTGCCCGAAGGTACCGGCGGCGTCGACATGACGCTCGAGGTGACGTCGCGATGGCAGCTGCCGAGCGGCTACGACCCGGACACCGAGGTGAGCGTCCTCGGCGTCCCCCTCAAGAAGGCGAGTCCGGAGTCGAAGCGGCCGAAGCGCGTCGAGATCCTCAAGCCGGAGCTGAAGATCGCCGATGCTCCGCCTGCGCCGGACACGAGCCCCCCCGTGAAGGTGCCGACGCAGCAGCTCGAGATCGTGAAGCTCCTGAGCCTCAACTTCGACCCGACCGACCTCGCGCCTCGCCCGACCCGCGTGGTGCACGCGCACGTCACCCGGGAAGTGGTGCGTTGGCTCTCGTCAAACCAAATCGCTCCCTTTTGGCCTGAGTAGGGCGAGGAGCAAAGGAGGCGACGCGGCCTCTCCCGCGGCGACGACGGCTCGTCGCACGAGGAGAGACGCCAGGTCCATGGAAAGTGTCGCTCGTTCTACGTGACGCTTGGCCTGGTGAAATACAAACGAGGCTTGGGCAAACAGAAGCGAAGCTTTGCCAAACAGAAGCGAAGCTTGGCCAAACAGAAACGAGGCCTGGGCAAACAGAAACGAGGCCTGGGCAAACAGAAACGAGGCCTGGGCAAACAGAAACGAGGCGTGGCCAAACGGAATCGAGGCTTGGGCAAAGAGAAACGAGTCTTGGAGAGATAGAAACGAGCCTTGGCCAAGCAGAAGCGAGGCTTGGCCAAGCGAAAACGAGGCGCGTCCATCGGGGCGCGACCCTTCTCCTCTTGGACACGTCGACCGGCGAAGAAGACGCGATGCGTGGCCAACGAAAAGCGACGCGGGGCCAAGTGGAAGAGACCCATGGCCAGTTGGAAATGTCTCCCGGCAAGCAGGACCGGACGCGTCGCCGACCGAAGACATCTCCCATCCAACGGGACAAGGCGCGTTGCCATGAGGACGAGACTCCTTTCCACGTGGCCGAGAGGCTTCCCCAGGAGGAAACGGCGCTCGACCAGAAGGACACGCCTCGCGGTCGAAAGAAAAGCCTCGCTTGAGGCAGAACAAGACGCGTCGCCAAGAGGAAAAGCCACGCGTGCGGCTGGACGAGGCGCCGGACCTACTGCCCGTGATGCGCGACCCAGCGAAAGCGACGCGCGGCCCAAAGGACGAGACGCGCGAGCGATGGGACAACGCTCATTCTCGATGGGGCAGGCGACCCGCCGCGAAGGTCATGCACCGCTGCCGAAACAAAACGCGCTGCCCATCATTCGATACGCTCCGTTCGGAAGCGCGCGTTTCTTCCGCCACAGCGTTCGCGTTCGCGGGGCAGGGCGTCCCGCCCGGCGCGCGGCCTGCGCGCGTCGTTCCCGCCTCCCTCGCCGACGCAGCGCGAAGTCCGCGAGAACACACGGGTCCTCGTCTGGCATGTGGGATGCGATGAAGCTCCTCGTCGGCGGCCCACGGCCGCTCCCATGGAGGCAACCATGAACCCCCTCTCGCTTCTTCGTCACCGGTTTCTTCGTCCTCTCGCGCTCGGGGCCGTCGCGGTAGGAGCGCTCTTCGTCGGCGTGGTCGCCGGCGAACGGCCGGCGGCCGCGCAGGTCGTCGAGGTTGCCCCTCCCGCCGTGCGCGTCGAGGTCGCGCCGGTGCCGCCTGCCCCGCACGTGTTCTGGGCCGACGGCTACTGGGGCTGGCGCGGTGGACGGTACGCCTGGGTCGGTGGCCGCTGGGAGCGCGAGCGCCCCGGCTGGGCGTACGAGCATGCGCGCTGGCGGCACGAGGGGCGCGGGTGGCGCTTCGCGCGGGCGCGGTGGCACCGGCGTTAGCGAGCGCGGGTGGATGACGGCGACCGCAGGGATCAGCCGCCCGCGCAGGCGGTGTGCGGCGCGAACCCGATGCGGCTGTTCGCGCGATCGAAGATCGTGATCTGCGAGCGCAAGAACGGGCTGCCGAGGATCGCCGCAAGCGGGAACTGCTGCCCGGACGGCGCGGTCGTCATCAGGGCACACCAGCCGTAGCCCGTGACGGGAACGAGGTACGACTCGGAAGGGGCCATCTCGATGGTGATCCCCGGGCCCTTTCCGAAGGTCAACGTCAGGGTCGGGAGCGCCGCGTCGATGTCCGCCTTGCTCGTGCCGGCGGCCCCGCACGGGAGCTGGCTCGAGAACCATGATGCGCCCACGCTGCCGAAGATCTTCGAAAAGCCGGGGGAGCTCGCGATGTCGTTCGTGAGGCTGGTGAAGGCGCCGCTCGTCAGGACGAGGGCGGTCGTTCCGGTATCGACGACGGTGTCGGGGAACATCGCGCCGCTCGCGACCGCGACCGGCGCGCTCGCACCGGCCACGGCGATGCTCTCGAGGTCGACCGTGTAGTAGTACGAGGAGGCGATGTCCGTGGTGAAAGGCGTGTACTGGGGAGCGCCGGTCGCGGCCTTCGCGTCGTAGCCGCCGAGCCAGAGCGTACCCGTCGTGTCGCAGAGCTCCGTCGCGAACACGTCCGCGATTCCCCTCGCGGAGACGAACTGGTCGAAGAAGGCATTGGTCCCCGGGAGCTCGGACTTCGCGCGATCCAGTCCCATGATGCCCTGGTAGCCGCCTCCGGCCTCGCACATCATCGGGCCGAAGAAATTCGTTTGCGTGGTGATGGCGGCGAACTTGAGCGGCACCGTCGGATCGGACGCGAACCCGACGGAGTCCTGGTACACCTCGCCCGTCCAGCTGCCGCTCCCGTACTGGGAGTTCGCCATCGTCATCTGGTCGACCGCCATCGCGCCGGGCGTGTAGAGAGGCGTCACGCCGCAGTCGGTGCACTTGCTCGACGCGACGCCGAGCGTCGTCGAACCAGTGTCGATGATGAGCTGAAACGTCTGCGCGCCGACGACGACGCCGGCCTTGTAGACGAGCGGCGTGCACTCCTCCAGCGGCACCGTGATGATCGAGCCCGCCGGAGGCGACGCTTCGGCGGCGGCGTCGTCGCCCGAGCCGCCGCCGGGGGAGGCGTCGTCACCGGATGCCGCGTCGCTCACGGTCTGGCCCATCGTGCCGGATTGCTGCGGCGAAGCGCTCACGCTCCCTCCGCAGGCCGACGTGGCGAGGGCGAGCGCCAAAGGAGCGAAAAGCGCGCTGCGAGTGTCGGGGGCGAACCGGACGATCCGGTAGAGGCTTTTCACGGTGGTCTTCTCGCGTGGAGGCGATGGTTGAAGGGCGGGACGAGAACTCTTGGAGGTTATCGGACGCCAGCCCCGCCCGCGCGCGCGAAACACGGCGACGATGACCTGGCGCACGCTCTCGTTTTCGGCCGTCACAATCGGAAAAAGACAGGGCGGCCTGGCGCCTTTTCGGCGCTCTCGGTCTACTTCGGCCGCCTGTCTATTCGAACGCCGCGATCCCGGTGACTTCTTGCCCGAGGATCAGCGTGTGCACGTCGTGCGTCCCCTCGTAGGTGAACACCGTCTCGAGGTTGCACAGGTGGCGCATCACCGGGTACTCGAGGGTGATGCCGTTGCCGCCGAGGACGTCTCGGCACACACGCGCGATGTCGAGGGCGGCGCGCACGTTGTGGCGCTTGATGAGGCTCACCTGCGCGGGACGCAGCGCCTTCGCCTCTTTCAGGCGCGCGGCCTCGAGCGCCATCAGCTGCATGCTCGTGATCTGCGTGAGCATCTCGGCGAACTTCGCCTGGACGAGCTGGTGGGCGGCGATCGGCTTGCCGGCGAACTGGACGCGGTGCTTCGCGTAGTCGACGGCGCAATCGAAGCAGGCCGTGGCCGCGCCGATGACGCCCCAGGCGATGCCGAAACGGGCCGCCGATAGACACGACAGCGGTCCCTTCATCCCTCGGACGCCGGGCAGGACGGCGTCTTTCGGGACGCGCACGTCCTCGAGAATGAGCTCGCTCGTGACGCTGGCGCGCAGGCTCACCTTCTTGTGTATGGGGCGGGCCTCGAAGCCGCGCGCGTCGGTCGGCACGAGAAAACCGCGGACCTCGCCGTCGGGCCCCCCCAGCTTCCCCCACACGAGCGCGACCTGGGCGAGGTTGCCGTTCGTGATCCACCGCTTGGTGCCGCTCAGGACATACGCGTCGCCGTCGTCGCGCGCGACGGTGCGCATCCCGCTCGGGTTCGAGCCGAAGTCGGGCTCGGTGAGGCCGAAGCAGCCGATGATTTTTCCCTTTGCCATCTGCGGCAGGTACTTCGCCTTCTGCTCCTCCGACCCGAACGCGTGAATCGGGTACATGACGAGTGAGCCCTGCACGCTCGCGAACGACCGCACGCCCGAGTCGCCGCGTTCGAGCTCCTGCATCGCCAGGCCATAGCCGATCTCGCTCAGGCCGGCGCACCCGTAGCCGTGCAGGTTGCACCCGAGAAGCCCCAGCTCGCTCATCTCGGCGATGAGCTCCGTCGGGAACGTTCCCTTTTCCCAGTGGTCGGCGATGGTGGGCAAGACGCGCGCGTCGACGAATGCGGCGACGCTGCGCTGGATCGCGCGCTCCTCGGCGGAGAGGTGGCGCTGCAGGTCGAAGAAGTCGGGCATCGGTGTGCGCGCTATTTCAGCACACGGACGGTCGGCTTGACTCCCGTGAAGTCTGCCCGAATCGTGGCCTGCTCGGCGGCCCGAAGCGTGACCGACTGCGTGCGCGATTCGCCCGTGGCAGGGAACGAGAAGTGGACCGCGTGCGTACCCGGCTCGACGGCAACGCGAGCCGGAGCCGAGCCGCGCGGTACGCCGTCCACGGACACGAGGGTCCCGTCGCCGAGAAGGGTAAGGGTGGCGAGCTGCGTATCGGAGGGCGGGCTGGAGGTTGGGGTCTGTCTCTTATACACATCTGACGCTGCCGACGATCTTACGCGTGT
>CALKVG010000229.1 GCA_937998045.1 uncultured Myxococcales bacterium | reverse complement strand
CGTAGCCGCACCTGCGCCTCCTCCGCCTGCGGCTCCTGCGCCGCCAGCTCCAGCATCGCCGCCTCTCCCCTCGCCGTCGCCCGCTCCGCTGATTCCGCCACCTCCGTCTCCGGCGCTCCGCCCCGCCGTGTGGCGTATGGACGTCTCGACGCTCGAGCGCATGCATGACGCAGGCATTCTCTCGCCGGCGGAGTACGCGAGCGCGCTTCGGGACATCGCAGCCTCTACCGGGGACGCGCGCGCGGCAGGGGCCGGAACGCTCGTTTTCGGGAAATGGGCGACGACCCTCTACGGATTCGTCGAGGGCGACGCGATCTACGACACGACGCAGAGTTTCGCGGACCTCGCCGGCAACGGGCAGGTCCTGCGCCCGAGCGGATCCATGGCGCCCAACGTATCGGCGACCTCGGGGCTCCAGCCGGGCACGACGCAGCCGGTGCAGCCGACGCAGGGCTACCTTGGCAGCCACGGGCAGCTCCAGTTCAGCGTGCGCAACTCGCGCCTCGGGCTGCAGCTGCACGTACCCGGCACGGAGGCGGTCCGCACGAGCGCGATCGTCGAGATGGACTTCCTCGGCAACCAGCCGAGCGGCACCAGCGCTTCGTCGGTGTTCAACAACCCCACGATGCGCCTGCGGCACGCGATGTTCCGCATGGAGACGCCTATCGTGGATCTCCTCGTGGGGCAGTACTGGCACCTGTTCGGTTGGCAGGAGGCCTACATGCCCAACACCACGGAGATCCAGGGCGTGCCGGGCCAGCTCTATTCGCGCGCGGCGCAGCTGCGCATCGCCAAGGCCTTCCGGGGGCCCAGGGCGTCGTTCGAGATGGCAATCGCGGCGTTGCGGCCCCCGGCCCTCTCTGAGGTGCCGGAGGCAGAAGCCGGCGTGCGCGTCTCGCTCAACCACTGGACGGGCATGCACACCGCCGGCGCAACGGGGACGTCGATCGTTCCGGCCTCGATCGCCGTGACCGGGAACTTCCGTTACTTCGAGATCCCGGAGGCCGCGGCCGTGGTGCCGACCGCGATGGTGCGCACCCCGGCAGGATCGGCCGCCGCGTCGCTGCTGCTCCCGGTCCTCCCGGCTCGCGAGGACCGTCGCGGCAACGCGCTGTCGATCATCGCCCAGGGGGTCTACGGCAACGGCATCGCCGACCTCTATTCGAACATGCAGAGCGGCGTCATGTTCCCCTTCGTCCCCGACGTCGCGGGCGTGTCACCGCCTTGGCAGGCGAATATCGATCAGGGCCTCGTGACGTACGACCTCGGCGAGTACGCGCTGCATCCTGTGCAGTGGACGTCGGGCCTCGTGGGCCTCGAATACTACTTGCCTGGCTTTGACGGCAGGCTGTGGGTCTCGGGCAACTATTCCCATATGGAGTCGAACAACTCGTCCCAGTTCGCCCGCGACAACTCGATGGCGCCCAACCCCACCGCCTATTTCTACCTGACGTCGCAGGCGCAGGTTCGCTCGAGCGAGGACTGGTGGGACGCCAACGTCTTCTTCGATCCCGCCACGAGCGTGCGCATCGGCGTCGAGTTCGCGGGCTTCTACGATCACTACGCGGACGGGTTCACCGCCACGAACTACCGCGCTCAAGCCTCGGGATTTTTCGTCTTCTAGCCTCAGGCCGAGACGATGCCCGCCGACGTCAGGCGGCCGTCCTGCACGTCGTAGAGCCGGACGCGCGGCGCGTCCTTGTCGTCCACGACCGCAGTGGCGCCGAGGATGCGATTCACGCCGCAGCCGAGCGCTCGATTCACGGCGTAGTGAAGGTGGCCGTGCAGCACCCACACGTGACGGAAGGCTTCGAGCAGTTGCATCAGGCGCGCGGCGCCGATAAGGCCATCGATCCAGTGGACCGCGCGCGTCTTTCGAACGAACGGCGGGTGGTGTTGGACCAGGACGAGGGGCCGGTCGGAGAGCGCCGGATCGGCTGCGCGACCCTGCAGGACGTCGAGCACGTCGTCGGACATCCAGCCGGAAGAACGGGTCACCGGCTGGTGGTAGGCGACGTCCATGGGCATGAAGCGCACGCTCTGGCACTCGACGATGCGGCCGGGCCGGTCCGCGCTGGTCTCCCGGAAGGGCGCGAGCGGACCGTCGAGCGCCGCACGCCAGGCGTCGGGCGACGTGTAGAGGTCGTGATTGCCCGGTACGAGCGTGATCCGGTTGGGAGCGATTCCCGAGTCGAGCAGCGCCTCGGCGAGGCACTCGAATTCGCCCGGTGTGCCGATCTCGGTGAGGTCGCCCGAGATGACGACGTGATGCGCGCCCACGCGGCGCGCGGCCGAGAGCGCGTGCGCCAGCTTTCGTCGCCGCCCGACAGGGTCCAGAGGGCGGCCAAAGCTCAGGAAACGATGCCCCATCGACCAGCCCGACCGAGTCCGGCTCGGCCGGGAGTCGAGCATGTGCACATCGGAGAGATGTGCAATGCGCGTCCCATTGGCGTCCATGTGATTCTCCTTGCGGGAGCGCCGCCAGGGCGCTCCCATTGCCATCGAGAATCGCAGGCGAACAAGGCCAGACGCAGGCGACTGCGTAACTTTTTGGCGTCAGCGCGTGCAGTTCCGCTCGGCTCCTCCGACGAGCGCCACTCGAACGTCACGGACTCGACACAGGCGCGCGCGCTTCGCAGGCGGCGTGGGCCAGGCGGCGTCGGCCGGCCGCGACCGATAGCGCTACTTGTGCTCGTTGACCCGCTCCGCGCGGGGAGGCGGGTGCGTCCTGACGTGGCGCACGTCCTCGCCGCGCACCATGAAGATGACCTCCTCGGCGATGTTCGTGGCGTGATCGGCGACGCGCTCCAGGTATTTGGCGACGTGGATGACGCGGATGGCCTCGGCCACCTGGTGGGGGTGCTGGGTCATGAACTCGGTCATCGCGCGGATGATCCGGCCATAGAGCTCGTCGACGGAGTCGTCGCGTGCGAGCACCTGCTCGGCGCGCGTCGACTCGCCCTGGACGAAGGCGTCGAGCGCGTCACGGAGCATCTCTTGCGCTTGCTCGCCCATCGTCTTCAGGTCGCCGCGGACCTTGTCCTTGGCCGTCCCGTGCTCCTCCTTGGCGCGCTCCGCGATGTTCACGGCCTCATCGCCGATGCGCTCGAGGTCCGTGACGAGACGCAGCGCGGCCGCCAGGAATCGAAGGTCGTACGCCACGGGCTGGCGCAGCGCGAGGATGCGCAGGACGAGCGCGTCGATATCCATCTCGTCTCGGTCGATGTGCCGATCGAGCTCCTCGACCTCCGCAGCGAGCTGGGTAGATCCCTCCCAGAACGCCTTCAGCGAGAGCTGCAAACCTCGCTCGCAGCGTGCGCCCATCGCGAGCGAATGCGCGCGCAGCTCGCGCAGCTCGGATTCGAAGTCGCGGCTGGTGTGCATGTTCTTGGCCATGGGAGCGAGGCTTTCAATGGAACATCGAGGACGTGCGTCAGGTCAACGATTGATGACGATTCCGCGTGGCGAGGCGCACGGCGGCGCTGAAGCACGCGACGAGCGTCACGAGCACGAGCGCACCCGCCCACGCCTGGTGGTGCCAGTCCTCGTAGGGGGCGATGGCGTACGTGTAGACCTGCACCGGGACGCTGCTCATCGGTTCGTTGAGAGACGCCGAAAGGAACCGGTTGTTGAACGCCGTGAAGAGGAGCGCTGCCGTCTCGCCCGAGACTCGCGCGACGGCCAGCATGATGCCCGTCACCACGCCCGACGCCGCAGCGGGGAGGACGATCTGCAGCGTCATACCCCACTCGGGGACCCCGAGGGCGAGCGCGCCCTCGCGCAGGGCTCGCGGCACGAGGCGAATCATCTCCTCCGTCGTACGCGTGATCGTCGGGATCATCAGGACGGCCAGCGCGACGCTGCCGGCGAACGCCGAGAACCGGTGCGTCTCGAGCACGATGAGGGTGTACGCAAAGAGACCGGCGACGATCGAAGGGGTCGCGTTGAGCGTGTCGTTGACGAACCGGACCGTCCACGCCAGCCAGCCGACGCCGAACTCCGCCAGGTAGATGCCGGCGAAGACCCCGATGGGAATCGCGATGGCAGAGGCCACGCCCACCATGATCGCGGTCCCGACCAGCGCGTTGAGGAACCCGCCGTCCGGCTCTCCCACGGGCGCCGGCAGGTTCGTGAAGAAGGCGAGGTTCACGTGACGGGCGCCCTGGATGAGGACGTACCCGAAGATCCACGCGAGCACGGCGAGCGTCAAGGCAGTGGCCGCGACGCAAAGGCCGAGCATGACGTTGTTCATGGCCTTGCGGCTCGACGAGATCGTCGGAGACCGGCGGGTCGGCGCGGCGACGGTGGTGCGTGCAGGAGCGGTCATGCGCGTGATCCCTCAGCGCCCCGGCTCATTCGCCAGATGAGAAGACGGGCGACGCCGTTGACGGCGAACGTCACCACGAAGAGGAGCAGGCCGAGCTCCGTCAGGGACGAGAGGTACAGCTGCCCGGAGGCCTCCGAGTACTCGTTCGCGATGACCGAGGACATCGTGTAGCCCGGCGCGAAGAGGGATGCGACGATCTGGGGGCTGTTGCCGATGACCATCGTGACGGCCATCGTCTCGCCGAGCGCGCGGCCGAGGGCGAGGATCACTGCGCCGGAGATGCCCGCGCGTCCGTAGGGCAGTACGACGTGCCAGATGGTCTCCCACTTGGTGGCGCCGAGGGCGAGCGACCCTTCGCGCTGCATCTGCGGGACCGCCGAGAGGACATCCCGCGATACCGCGGCGATGAACGGCAGGACCATGACCGCGAGAATGAGCCCCGCGGTGAGCATTCCCAGGCCGTAGGACGGGCCGGTAAAGAGAGGGAGAAAGCCGAGCGTCGTGCGCAGCACGGGCGCGAGGCCGTCGCGCACGATGGGCGCCAGGACGAAGAGCCCCCAGAGCCCGTAGACGATGGACGGGATGGCCGCGAGGAGCTCGACGAGGAAGCCGGCCACTTCGCGAACCGCGCGAGGCGCCATCTCGACCAGAAAGATGGCGATGCCGATGCCCAGCGGAACGGCGATGAGCAGCGCGATGACCGAAGTCACCGCCGTCCCATAGACGAACGTCGCGGCCCCGAACTTCTCGGCGACCGGGTCCCATATTCGGTCGAACACGAAGCTTGCTCCGAAGCGCGCGAGCGACGCGCTCGACCCGCGGAGGAGCTCGTAGACGACGAAGCCGAGGAGGGAGACGATCGACAGCCCGAACGCGGCGCAAACCTTCCGGAACAGAGGGTCGAGCGTGATCCAGCCGCGAAGCGCAGGCGGCCCCCGTCGCTGGAGGCTATGCCGCCGCGCCGTGGTGGGCGTCGTCGCGATCGACCCCGTGTGCACGGCCGCCATCGTCCCGTCTACTTCTTCGCCGGTTCCAGGAGGTCGAGCTTCGCCGCCGCCTTCTCGACCAGCTCCGCAGGCAGCGGCGCGTAGCTGAGAGGCGCGCAGGCCTTCTGGCCGTCCTGGAGCGTCCAGCGAAGGAACGACACCAGCGACTTGCGCTCGGGCCCGGCGGGCATGTTCTGGTAGACGATCGCCCAGGTCGTGCCGCTTGCGGGCCAAGCCTTGTCGCCCGGAGAGTTCGTGATCGAATACCGCAGATCGTCGGGGAGCGTCGCGAGCGCGCCCGCGGCGGCGGCGGTGACCGACTCGATCGTCGGCGCGATGAAGCTGCCGGCCGCGTTCTTGATCTCGCCGAGGGGCAGCTTGTTCTGGAGTGCGTAGGTGAGCTCGACGTAGCCGATGGCGCCGGGCGTCTGGCGCACGGTGCCGGCCACGCCCTCATTGCCCTTACCGCCGATGCCCACGGGCCAGTTGAGCGACGTGGCCACGCCCACCTTGGTCTTCCACTCGGGAGAGACCTTCGCGAGGTAGTCGGCCCAGATATACGTGCTGCCGCTGCCGTCCGAGCGATGCACGACGACGACCGGCGTGGACGGCAGCTTCAGGTCCGGGTTCGCCGACGCGATCTTCGGGTCATTCCACGTCTTGACGTCGCCGAGGAAAATGTGCGTCAGCGCGTCCGAGGTGAATCGGATGGCGTGAGGGAGCTCGGGCAGATTGTACGTCGGCACGATCGCGCCCATGACGAGCGGGATGTGGAGGACGGGAGCGCCCGCCTCCTTCAGCTGGTCGTCGGTCATCGGGCCGTCGGTAGCGCCGAACTGCACCGTATGCGCGATGACCTGCCGGATGCCTGCGCCGGAGCCGACCGATTGATAGTTGATCTGCACCGTCGGCGAGACCTTCTGGTAGTCGGCCGACCAGCGCGAGAGCAGCGGATAGACGAAACTCGAACCCGCTCCGTTGATCGTGATGTTGCCGCCCGATGCTTGCGTGGCAGCGCTGGAGGAAGCTTGTGTGTCGGACGGCGTCGGCGAGCTCTTGTTGCAGGCGGCGAACGCGAAGGCGAGGGCCAGGACTGCCGTGGTCCGAAATCCGAGCGTAGATAGCATCAGCCGAATCTCCCTGTGATGTAGTCTTCCGTCTCACGCTCCTTCGGACGCGTGAAGATCTGCGTGGTCTCGCCGACCTCGACGAGCTTGCCCATGTAGAAGAAACCGGTGCGCTGCGAGACGCGCGCGGCTTGCTGCATGTTGTGCGTGACGATGACGATCGTGAGCTGATCGCGCAGGTCGGAGACGAGCTCCTCGACCTTCGCGGTCGCTATGGGATCGAGCGCGCTCGCCGGCTCGTCCATCAGAAGCACCTCGGGCTCCACGGCCAAGGCCCGCGCGATGCAGAGTCGCTGCTGCTGACCGCCCGACAGCCCCAACCCCGACTCGTGGAGTCGGTCTTTGACCTCGTCCCAGAGAGCGGCGTGCCGGAGCGCTTGCTCCACCCGGTCGGCCACGGCGCCGCGCTCGCGCAGCCCGCCCACCCGAAGGCCATATGCCACGTTCTCGAAGATGGACTTCGGAAACGGGTTCGACTTCTGAAACACCATCCCGACGCGCCGCCGAACGAGAACGGCGTCGACCTCCGGCCCGTAGATCGGCTCTCCGTCCAGTTGGACCTGACCGGTCACCGACACGCCTGGTACCGTGTCGTTCATCCGATTGAGGGACCGGAGGAACGTGCTCTTGCCGCACCCGCTCGGCCCGATCAGCGCCAGCACCTGGTTGGCGTGGATGTCGATGCTTACGTCCTTGATCGCGACCTTCGCCCCGTAACGCACGGTGAGATGGCTGGCGCGCATCTTCATCGGTGCGCCCTGGGATGTGGGCAAAGGGGCGGCCGCGACCACGTCGCGGATTGTCGAGCTTCCGGAAGATGCCGCCGTGTCTTTCCCGTGACGTTCGTGTGACGTAGTTTGATCCGTCATGCGGCGAGCCTCGCCCGGCTCGCGCTGCCGTGCGCAGCCGTGGCGGCCGGTACGATGGCGGTCCCCCGCTTTAGCAGGAACGCGTGACCGCGCCATTCGATCCGGAGACTCCCGCAAGCTCTGAACCAACAGAACAGCGCGACGTAAGAGCGCACGATCTCCAGCGGGAGGTAGCGCCATGCCAGCCAGTGACCTCGCAGCATGCGGACGGCGACCATGGCCGTCGTCGTTTGCAGGATGCATGCGACGCAGAGCATCGCGCCCGTGACCATGCACGGGGCGACGAGAAGTCCGAGCGACGCGGCGAGGATCGGCGTGAGGATCGGCTCCGGCACGAAGCCGAGCGGGAAGAGAACGCGACGGATCTTCGACCACCGGGTGTGGCGCTCCATCGTCCGCGCGATCGAACACGCCACGTTCCGGTTCTCGACCACCTCGAGCGAGGTTCGCACCAGAAACCCGCTGTCGAGGAAACGCCGCCCCAGCATGTGATCCTCGGCGAGCACCTCGCCGAACGAGAGGAAGCCGCCGAGCCGCGCGAGATCCCGCCGGCGCAGCGCCATCGACTTTCCGACCGTCAAGGGTCGGTCGGTCACGGTGTTCATCGCGACGAGGCCGGGCGAGGTCGAGGCACACAGCTGAAGGTTCTCCAGCGCCGCGCCGAGCGTCCTCTCGCCGGTGCCCGCGAAGAGGCTCGTCACCAGCCCGACGCGCTCGTCGCTCAGCTCGTTGACGAGCGACCACAGGTACGTCGGCGAAACGCGCACGTTCGAGTCGGAGATCACGTAGACGTCGCCGGTGGCCCTCCGCTCCATGCCGACGAGCTGCGCGACCTTCGGGTTGGTCGCCTCATTTGGGTCCGTGACGACCAAGCGGCCCTCGATGCGCGGGTGCCTGGCGAGGAAGGCGGACGCGACGGGGAATGCGGGGTCGTCCGGCGACGCGACGCCGAAGACAATCTCGAAGGACGGGTAGTCAATCCGAGCGAAGGACTCCAGGTTGGCGTCGAGGTCGTCGTCGCTCCCTGCGAGTGGCTTCAGAACGGTTACACGGGGCGCTCGCGGAACGTCGATTGGGCGTATTGGGCGACGCTTGCGTACCACTCGCGCAAACAGGCCCATCATCGTGGCGTAGAGCGCCAAGGACGCGATCGTCAGCGAGATCGCGATTTGCACGAGGCTCACGGCGCGCAGGATCGGTCGAAGCGGTGACGAACGGCGCGCCCGCAGGTGAAATCTTGGTGACGGCAGCGTCAAGCCGCTGCGTTGGGCAGAGAGACGGTGAACGTCGCGCCGCGGCCCACCTCGCTCTCGACCGATACACGCCCGCGCATCGCTTCCACCATGTGCTTCACGATCGAGAGACCAAGTCCCGTACCGCCGAGCTCCCGGGATCTGCCCGCGTCCACGCGGTAGAAGCGCTCGAACACGCGCTGCAGGTGTTCGGGCGGAATCCCGGGACCGTCGTCGGCGACCACAAGGTTCACCCGATCGACCTCGGCCGCGGCGCGTACGACGATGCGCGAGCCCCGAGGACAATACTTGATGGCGTTGTCGACCAGGTTCGACAGGACGTGCTCGAGGGCGCGCGCGTCGCCGACCACGGCCATCGGTTCGCGCGGCAGCTCGGCCGCGAGCCGCGCCCCTTTCTTCTCGGCCCGTTCGCGGAACAGCGCGAGAACGATGGGCACGACGCTCCCCAGCTCGACGCGCTCTCGCTTGAGCTTGAACTCATTCGACTCCAGCTTCGAGAGCTCCAGCATGTCCTCGACCAAGCTCTGGAGACGCTGGGCGTTGCGCTCGATGATGTCGACGAAGCGGACTGCGGCGTCCGGCTCGTCGAGCGCCCCGCCGCGCAGCGTCTCGGTGGCCGATCGGACGGCGGCGATGGGCGTGCGGAGCTCGTGCGAGGCGTTGGCCACGAAGTCTCTCCGGAGCGACTCGAGGCGCCGAAGCTCGGTGACGTCCACGAAGACCACCAGCAAGCCCTCGTCATCCCCGGACAGCGGCGCGGCGTGGGCCAGGATGCGCCGCGGCTTGAGGCCGGGAAGCTCGATCTCCAGCGGCAGATTCTCCGAGCCATCGCGCGCCCCCGTGAGCAGGTCCTGGAGCTGTGCGTGCCGCACCGTCTCGATGAGCAGCTTGCCGACCGCATCGCCGCCGAGCAGCAGCATCGATCGCAGCGCAGGGTTCACGAGGACGATGCGACCGTCGCGGTCGACGACCACCACGCCTTCCTGCATCGCCTCGAGAATGCGCCGCTGCAGGTCGCGCTCCGCGCGCAGCTCGCCGAGCGTCCGCGCCAGGCTCCCTGCCATCCGGTCCAGCTCGTGCCCGAGCTCGGCGAGGTCGTCCTGCCCCACGAGGCGAGTGCGGACCGAGAGATCCCCCTCGGTCATTCGCCGCGCGGCGTCCGTTAGCTCCCGGACGGCGGCGGACATCCGCTTGGCGACGATGCTCGACAGGGCCAGCGCGAGTCCCAGCGCGAGCGCGGAGCCGAACCAGATGAACCCGCGCATGTCCTCTTGCGCGCGATCCACGGCGAGCGTCTCCTCGGCGACGCGGATCACGGTCGACTCCCCATTTCTCGTGAACGCGACGGCCGCGTACATCATGCCGGGTCCGGAGGCGTTCGACGGTCGCTCGCTGGTCCCCTCCCCGCCCCTCAGCGCTTCCCGTACGTCGGGCGCGGCCGCGGGGCTGTCCGCGCGGGCGACGTCGGACGAGCCAACCTCCGAGTCCCCCGCGACGTTGCCGTCCGAGCGGACGATCGTCACGCGAACGCCGGCTTCGCGCGCGACGGACGCCGCCAGCCGGTCCCACTCCGCTGTGTCCGACAATGAGGCCGTCGAGCCGCTGGCCACGTGGGCGACGAGCCTGGCGCGGGCGAGCGCGTCGGCGCGCACCATATCCGTCAGCTGGTCGGTGACCATCGGCGTCAAATAGGCGTTTGCGCCCCCCGTGGACGCGACGACGAGCACGAGGGAGACGAGAAACAGTCTTGTTCGGACGCTGAGTCTCAACCGGCGATCACCGCGAGCGCGGGCAACATGCCATGCGCGGGGTGTCCGCGAGCGTAGCAACAGCGCAACGTTTTGGTGAGCACGCCGGGAAGGCGGCCCGATTTCCGTCTATTTCCGCAGAAAGCTCGGAGGCACGACCCACTTGGGGCTGCGAAGGAGCTCGCAGGCGAGACCCAGGAAGATCGCGCGCAGCACCTCTTCGGGGTCGGCGGCGCCCGAAGCCGTGAGCTCGGCGACTACGCGGCTCAGCGTCGTCTTCGTCGTGACGGCGTCGATCGCGTTGGCCTCTCGCTCCGGCAAGCGGAACATCTCGAGGCGGACGGGCGGCACCGCGACGGGCTCGAGCACCTCCTCCCGGATGGGCGCCAGGAGCTGTTCGATCTCCTGGTAAGAGTAACCGTGCCGGATGCCGCGGCCGATGAGCTCGCAGGTGTCGACGCCGAGCGGGAACGTTTCTTCCTGGGAGCGCACGCCGCGGGCGAAGGCCAGCTCGCCAGCCTTCCAACGGAAGGTCTCGATCAAGCGCTCCTGGGTCTGATCGTGGATGGCGCGAAAGAGCTCGATCGGCCGCAGGACGCCGATGCCGACGAGCGCGTCACCCAGGCGGCCGCCGAAGCGCGGCAGCATCGCCAGCGCCATCTCGACTTCCATCCGGAGCACCTGACCGCGCTCGATCAGGAACTCTCCGAGGAGCTCGCGCTTGTCCGTCGACGTGACGCACTCCGGAGATCCCTCGACGAAGAAGATCCGCTTCTTTCGCGTCCCGTGCCGCAGGACGAGGGCTCCGGTCTCGCGGCGAACCGCGAGGTGAAAGAGGCGCGTAGGCAGCCGGGCCGGATCGAGGACGCCACGGTCGATCGCGTCTGCAGGAAAATCCGCGTCCCATTTGAGGGCGGGGCTGTTCATGAAGCGCGAGAGCTCGGGGTACTCCGCCGCCGGACGCAACTTCCCGTGCTCGCGGGCGATCCAGCACGTGGAGGCGATCTCGCCGGTCGCGAAGAGCTCGATGAGGTGTGCGTACGTCATCGGCCCGAGGACCGACCCGTCCTGGCGTTGCACACGGTAGATGCTCGGCGACACCGCCTGAGGCTCGCTCGGAGGGACGCTCGACTTGAGCTCGTCTTCCTCGTGCAACCTTCGCCGCGTGCTCGTGTCGCACTCGAGCGGGGCCGTCGACGTCACGCCGATCTCTCCGGTCGTGCCGTCGACGTCCGGAGCGACGACCAGGCCCATTTTCTCGATGAAGGAAGCTAGACGGGACGGGCCCACCTGGAGGCGCCGGCGGCGGACGATCTCCTCCGTCGCCTCGGCGAAAGCCGCCGCGCTCGGCCAGCGGAGCAGGGGATCGCGCGCGAGCGCGCGAAAGAGCAGGCTGCGTACGTCGTCGGGGACTCGCGCGCTCGCGCGGTCGATGGCCGAGAGGTCGGCATCGCGAATGCGCAGCAGGACGTCGAGCTCTTTGCCCCCGGTGAAGAGCGGTCGCAGAATGAGCATCTCGGCGAGGACGATGCCGAGCGTGAAGATGTCGCTCCGGGCGTCGAGCTCGCGTCCGACCACCTGCTCCGGCGACATGTATCCGAGCTTGCCCTTGAGCTGCCCCGCGTCGGTACGGCGCTCGATCTCCGCCGCACGGGCGATGCCGAAGTCCGTCAGCTTGACCGCGCCGGACCGATCGATGAGGACGTTCCCCGGCGAGACATCGCGGTGCACGAGAGACAGCGGCTTCCCCTCCTCGTCGCGCGCGGAGTGGGCGTACTCGAGCGCATGGAGGATGGAGAGCGTGATGTGCAAGCAGACGTCGAGCGGGATCTCCTCGCCGCGCGCGGCGGCTGCACGAATGAGCCGGGCCCCGGTCGTGCCGTCGACGTACTCCATCGCCATGTAGAGTTCGCCTTCCTGCTCGCCGAAGTCGAAAACCTGAACGATGTTCGGATGCCCCAGGCGCGCGCACACCCGCGCTTCGTCGACGAACATCGCGACGAAGTCCGCGTCCCGGGCGAACTGCGGCAGGATCCGCTTTACCGCGACGATCTTCTGGAAGCCGTGTGGCCCACCTCGCCTGGCCAGGTACACCTCCGCCATCCCGCCCGTAGCGATCCGCCGCAGCAGCTCGTAGGGCCCGAGACGCATCGGCGCCGGGATGGTGGAGCTAGTCATCCTTTTCGAGAGCTTAACATGCCTGGTACCCCCAAGGCTGCGGCCGAACACCGCCACCGGTAGCCTGGGCATCATGGGCACCACGGGCACCGCCGGCGCCTCGATCGGTCGGCGCGCCCGGCTCCTCTCCGGAAGCGGGGCCACCCCACCGATGAAAGCGCCCTCGAAGTAGCCGGTAGACCGCAAGCCGACTACGTTCGGGGCAGCGCCACATGCCCCGGCCCCCTCGAACGCTCGCCCAAGCTGGTCCCGCCGTGCCTTCGTCTCTCGGCGCCGTTGGCCGGAGGCCGCTCGTCGTCGCCGTGACCGGCGCCGCGGGCTTTCTCGGCAGCAACCTCATCGGCTCGCTCGAAGAAGACGAGCGCATCGGGCGCATCGTCGGCATCGACTCCGGCACCGCGACGACCGCCGGGCGCAAGACGCGGTCCTACGACGTCGACCTGACGCAACCAGCGGCTGAGGGTCGCGTGGCCGAGATTCTGGCCGCGGAGCGGGTGGACGTCATCGCCCACCTCGCCTTCTTGCCTACGCCTACCCATGCCACAGCGTGGGCCCACGAGCTCGAGAGCGTGGGTACGATGCACGTCTGCGTGGCAGCTCGGCATGCGCAGGTACGGAAGGTCGTCATGTGGTCGCTCACCTGGCTCTACGGAGCGCGGCCGTCCAACCCGAACTTCCTCACCGAGAAGCACCCGCTCCGGGGCCCGACGAGCGAGCCGTACTTCGCCGACAAGCTGGAGGCCGAGGAGCAAGCGCGCCGGCTCACCCAGCGTTCGCCCGGCACGGTCGTCACGATCCTTCGCACGGCGCCGATCCTCGGCCCCACGGTGCAGAATGCGCTCACGAGGTACCTGTCGCGCAAGCTCGTACCGACGATGATGGGCTACGATCCCCTCGTTCAGTTCGTTCACGAGGTCGACGCCATCGCCGCGCTCCACCTGGCCGTTCTCCGGGATGTCCCCGGGACGTTCAACATCGTCGGCGACGGCGTGCTCCCTCTCTCGACGGTGATCAAGCTCGCCGGCCGCATCGCCGTTCCCGTCCCCCATCCGCTCGCCGAGACCCTGACGGCCATCGGCTGGGTGGCCCAGCTTGTCGAAGCGCCGCCGAGCTTTCTCCGCTATCTGCGGTTCCTCTGCGTCGCCGACGGCCAGCGCGCAAAGGACAGCCTCGGCTTCTCGCCGGCGTATACGTCTCGGGAGGCTCTGCTGGATTTCGTGAACGCCCAGCGTCTCCGCGACGTTAAGCTCCTGACGGAGACGGCGGCATGACGAGGAAAAAGCGCCACCACCACGCGGCCGGCCCCCGTTCGCCGAAGGCGGAGACCTTGCCGCCGCCGTCGAGCCAGCCGCCCGTCTCGAGCCAACCGCCGGCCTCCATGGACCGCGACGCGTCCGAGCGCCTCATCCACGCCGAGGGCGCCGACGTCCCGCAGTTCCCGGTCCGCCGCCGCCCGCCGCGGCGGCCGCACGTCGAGCGCGACGGCACGTCTCAGACTCCGCCGGAGCGTGGTCGAAATTCGAAGGACACGGGCCGTCCGCCCGCACCCCCGCCGGGCGACGTTCCAGCGGACTTGCCGAGCGATCCCAACGTCGCCGCGCGGATCCGCGAGCTGGAGGAGCGGCTCGACCGCATGATCAGCACGCACGCGCGCGACCGCGGCGACGACGACAGCAGCACCGCCATGGCGCCGGTGCCGACCCGTCCTCCGCCGTCCGCGTCGTCGCTCCCCCCGGCGCCGCCCGAGCCCGACGGCGTCTTCGACACGGCGCGCGAGCTCTTGTCGACGGACTTCTACCTGCGCAAGTGGGGCAGGCTCGGCCTCCGGAGCCGCTCCGAGGAGGTCGACGAGTTCGGCTACGACCCGGAGTACGAGCGCAAGGTCCTGCCGTTCTTCGAGTTCCTCTACGCGAAATACTTCCGCGTCGAAGCCCAAGGCGCGCACCAGATCCCGGCCGAGGGACGATGCCTGCTCGTCGCCAACCACTCCGGCACCGTTCCCTTCGACGGCATCATGCTGCGCCTCGCGGTTCGCAAGGAGCACACGCAGCACCGCGGCGTGCGCTGGCTCGCGGAGGACGGGATCTTCCACTTCCCCTTCCTCGGCAGCTTCACGAACCGCGTCGGCGCCGTCAGGGCCTGCCAGGAGAACGCTGAGCGCCTGCTCGATCACGGCGCGCTGGTCGCGGTGTTCCCCGAGGGGATCAAGGGGATCGGAAAGCTCTTTCGAGAGCGCTACAAGCTCCAGCGGTTCGGGCGAGGTGGCTTCGTGAAGCTCTGCCTGCGGACGCGCACGCCGGTCGTACCGGTAGCGATCGTCGGTGGCGAGGAGACCAACCCGATGCTCTCGCGGGTCGAGTACCTGACCCGCGCCGTCGGAATCCCGTATCTGCCCGTCACGCCCACCTTCCCGCTCCTCGGGCCGGTCGGGCTCCTTCCCGCGCCCACCAAGTGGAAGATCTTCTTTGGGCAGCCGCTCGACCTCGAGGGCTACGGAGCCGAGGCCGCCGACGACGAGATCCTCGTGGGGCGGCTGACCGAGCGCGTGCGGAGCGAGATCCAGGGAATGCTCGACCGGGCGCTGCGCGAGAGGCGCTCGGTCTGGTTCGGGTGACCCGATGCCCGACGACTCGCCGAGCGGCGTCCTCGTCGTCGACAAG
The DNA here is from genome assembly GCA_937998045.1 of uncultured Myxococcales bacterium. Classification (GTDB taxonomy): domain Bacteria; phylum Myxococcota_A; class Polyangia; order Polyangiales; family Polyangiaceae; genus Palsa-1150. The sequence goes on along the minus strand of CALKVG010000229.1, from coordinate 8,807 downwards.
CCCCGTGGTCCGACGAGCCACGACGTCGTCGCCCGCGCGCGCCGCGCGCTTCGTCTGCGCTCGATCGGCCACGCGGGCACGCTCGATCCCATGGCCACGGGCGTCCTCGTGCTTGCCCTCGGAGAAGCGACGAAGCTGACGCCCTGGCTGGCCGCTCAGGAGAAGTCCTACGAAGCTACGATCGCGCTCGGCGTGCAGACCGACACGCTCGACGCCGCCGGCCGCGAGACGTCGCGAGCGCCGCTGCCCGACGAGCTGCGAACCGCGCTCGCGCGGTCGCGGGGGCCGACGATCGCTCCCGTCCTGCGCGCGGCCTTCGCGTCCGAGAGGGCGCGGCGGTCGCAGGTGCCCCCGGCGTACTCGGCCCTCCACCACGGCGGCGAGCGGGCGCATGTCCTCGCGCGCAGAGGCATGGCTCCGGAGCTTGCGCCGCGCGAGGTCCACGTCTCGCGGCTCGAGCTGCTCGCGTGCAGCGAGGATCCCCCGTGGATCGCCGTCGCCCTCGACGTGTCCAAGGGTTACTACGTCCGCTCGCTCGCGCGCGACCTGGCCGAGATCCTCGGCACCGTCGGACACCTCACGTCCCTGCGACGCACGCGGTCGGGCTGTTTCCGCCTGGAGGAGGCGCTACCCCTGGAGACACCCCCCGACGAGCTCCTCGCGCGCGTCCTGCCGCTGTCGCGCGCCGCAGCGCGCGCGCTTCGCGTGGCTCAGCTCACGCCCGCGGGCGCAATCGACGCGCGCCACGGCAGGCCCGTGGCCCCGGAGGACATCGACTGTCCCGGGCCCGGCCCACACGCCTGGCTCGACGGAGCCGCCGAGCTCGTCGCGATCGGAGAGGTCGACGCCGAGGGCCGCGGTCGCGTCATTCGCGGATTCGCGTTGTGACCTGCCGGCTCAAGGCTTCTTCTTGGATCCCGGGCCGCCCTTGTCGTGCCCGGCCTCGTCCTGCGCGGCCTTCAGTCTTTCGCTCGCCTGCTTGGAGAGCGAGCCGTTGGGGTCGAGCTCGAGGTACTTCGCATACTCGGCGGCGGCCTCCTTGAACCGCTTGAGAAGGGCCAGCCGACCCCCCAGGTAGTAGTGCGCCGGAGCGTAGCTCGGCTCCTTGGCCACGGCGGCCTGCAAGTCGTCGAGCGCTCCCTTGTCGTTCTTCTTTCCAACCTTGCAGAGGGCTCGCTGGGTGCGGATCTCGCCCCCATCCTTGATCTGCGCGGCGCGGTCGAACGTCTTGATGCAAGCATCGAACTCACCCGCGTACCGGTATTCGAGCCCGATTGCGGCGAGCAACCCGAGGTCCTCCTTCGCCAGACCGAGAGCGACGTCGAGGTGCGGCGTCGCGCCGCGCACGTGCCATGCGTTGAGCCAGTGAGCGAAGTTGAGGTGGTACAGCGGCTCCGAGGGTGCGCTCTGGATGGCCTGCTCGAACTCCGCCGTCGCGTTGTCGCGATCGCCGCGCATCGCCAATGCCTGCCCGAGGTTCTCGTGCAGCGCGGCGCTCCCCGGGTGCTTCGCGAGCCCTGCACGGGCGACCGCCAGCGCTTCGTCGACGCGGCCTGCGTCGATCATCAAGGAGCTCAGCGCGGCCGCCGCCGTATCGAACTCCGGCCGTACCGAGATCGCGACCTTGTACGCCGCCTCCGCGGCCGGCTTGTCGCCGAGCTTCTCGCAGGACATTCCGAGGTCGTAGAAGGCCTGGGCGTCGTTCGGGTTCTTCTTCGTGACGGCCTCGAAGGCCTTCCGGGCCTCCGCGTAGTTGCCGGCGTCGAAGGCCCGCGTACCCGCCGACAGGTCCGGAGAGCCCGTAGGCTGGGCCGGCGACGGCGACAGGGACGCGGAATCGGCGGCCGCGCTACCGGACGTCGAGGGGCCTTGCGCGGCGGTTTGAGGCGGCGGACTGGCGCCGCCGCACGCACACGTAAGCGCCGTAAGGACGAACGCTGCAACGAGAGGCACCGAACCCGAGACTTTCATGGCGCATCATCCTCCCACTCTCCCGGGGACACGGGTAAGCGAGAAGTGCTTGGGCACGCGCGGCGGGCACCCTCGCCTCCTGAGCCGTCGTGTAAACTGTACCCCGGTGAGTTCTCTGGAGCAGACGCTCGACGAAGTCTCGCATGCGTCGTCGGGTTCCGTCGACCGGTCGCCCCTCCTTTTCGTCGTCCTCGAGGCGGACCGGCTCATGGCGCGCGGAGCCCGCTATTCCCTGGTCGGGGTCGAGACGGTGACCCTCGGGCGGGGAGCAGGTCGCCTGGCGACGCGGAGCCGCGACGGCCGGTCCCTCGACGTCCGTGTACCGGGCGGGTGGATCTCGTCGTCCCATGCCGTGGTGCGCGCCGTGGCCGGCGAATGGATCCTGGAGGACAGCGGCTCTCGCAACGGCACGTTCGTCAACGGGGACCGCGTGACGAGCCGCGTCCTCCGCGATGGCGACGTGGTCGAGGCCGGACGCGTGTTCCTTGCCGTTCGTGGGGTCCCCGCGCACGAGGGCGCGATGGTCCGGGACGAGGACGCGGCCCGCACGGCACAGCCCTTCGGCCTACGTACGCTCCTGCCCGAGCTCCAGGAGAGCTACGGCGCGCTGGCCCGCGTCGCGCGCAACAGCCCCGTCCCCATTCTCTTTCTGGGGCCGACTGGCTCCGGCAAGGAAGTCCTCGCGCGGGAGGTGCACGTGCAGTCCGGGAGAACGGGCCCCTTCATCCCGGTCAACTGCGGGGCCCTTCCCGCGACACTCGTCGAGAGCTTGCTCTTCGGTCACGTGAAAGGGGCCTTCTCCGGGGCAGCCCGCGACGAGCTCGGTTTCGTGCGCTCGGCGGACGGCGGCACCCTCTTTCTCGACGAGATCGGTGACCTTCCAGCCAACTCGCAAGCGGCTCTGCTGCGCGTCCTTCAGGAACGCGAGGTCATTCCGGTCGGCGCCACTCGGCCGGTGAAGGTGGACGTCCGCGTCGTCGCCGCGACGCACAGGGTGCTCGACTCGCTCTCCGAGACCGGCGGCTTTCGCAGCGACCTCTTGGCGCGCCTGAAGGGCTACGCGCACAAGCTGCCTCCTCTGCACGAACGAATGGTCGATATGGGCGTCGTCCTCGCCGATGTACTTGCCTCCGTTGCGGGCGAGCGCGCGGAGCGCCTCGCGATGACGCCCGAGGCCGCTCGCGCCCTGCTGGCCTACACCTGGCCGCTCAATATCCGCGAGCTGCAACAGGCCATGGCGAGCGCGGTGGCGCTCGCGACCGAGGACATCATCGAAGCGAAGCACCTACCCCCGGAGATGTTCGCGCCGCCGCCGTCGTCGCTGCCAGCCCCGCCAGGGCCCCCGTCGGCGGACGACGCGCTGCGCGATCGCATCGTCTCCCTGCTGCACGAGCACCGCGGAAACGTCACCGCCGTGGCTCGCTCGATGGGAAAGGCGCCGGCCCAGATCCACCGGTGGATGCACCGCTTCAACATCGACCCCGACGCATACCGAGACAATCAGCGAACCTGATCGTGCGCCGAGCCTCGGGCAGTTGTCTCGGGTTTGCAATCCACTTCGCCTCGCAGTAGCCAAGAGAGATGGGCGCGCGGCTGCGGTTTTCCCTACTGTGGATAGCCGTCGCCGGCGCGGGATGCTCGACCTTGCTCGACATGCCGGCGCCCCAGCTATTCGACGGCGCGGACGCTTCGTTCGACGCCGCGATCGACGTCGGCCTGGAAGAGACCCCCGGCCCCGAAGGGCCAGACGCCGGCGCGGATGCGCCGGTCGATGCCGCCGCGGAGGCTGCACCCCAAGATGCCGCGCCCGATGCGGCGCGCGATGTCGCGCTCGATGTCGCGCTCGATGTCGCGCTCGACACGACCCCCGTCGACGCCGTCGCGGACGCAACGCTCGACCAGTCCGCCGACGCCCCCCAGGCCGGCCTCCCTTGCGGCTTCGGCCTCACGTGCGGCCAGTTCGTGCTCCGCTACTGCTGCGCGACGAGCAACGACGCGGGCGCGCCCGCCTTCGCGTGCGTTTCGTCGCCCTCGGAGTGCTCCGCCGGGTACTTCGTCGAGTGCGCGAACGAGAACGACTGCCCGAACAACGACATCTGCTGCCGCGACGCCACCGGAATGCGCTGCGAGATGCCCGGGCAAAACGGCACCTGTTCCGGGGCCGCGACGACGCAGGCGTGCAACCCGGCGAACACCGGCGAGTGCCCGGCGCGCCAAGCGTGCAGTCTGCACCTGACCGTCGACAACGCGCCGTCGCCGTACATGGGCTGCCAGTAGCGGGGTGCGTCAGGGCCAGCCCACGCTCACCGCGACGCGCCCGACCCCCACGGCCACATCGGGTCGCCATGGAGCGGAGGCCCTTTTGTCCGTGTCGTTCGGCGCCAGCAGCCACATGAGCACCCCGGCCACGGCCGCCGCTCCTCCCAGCGCCGTCGTCGCCGTGGCGACGTCCGCCTGGGATCGTGCGTCCGTTCGCACGCGGAACCCCGCCGCGTCGCACTGGTTCGAGGGGCAGTCCGCTCCGACGGAATCGTAGTCGCCCTTCGCCTTGAGCACGAGATATCCCCCGACCCCGATCGCCGCTGCGCCCAGGCCCGCGATCGTCACGCCCGCGACCTTCCATGCGCTCGCGCCTTGCTCCGGCCCGCGAGAGGGCGGCTCGCGAGAGGGCGGCACGCGAAGGGGCGGCGCGCGGAGGACATCGGCCGTCGCGTCCGGCGGTCGCACGGGAGGAGTGCTCCGTGGCGGCTCGGGCGCCGGCGGCTCCGGGCGGCACGACGCGACCATGTCGTGCAGGTCGATCGTTCGGACCTCGCTCTCCGCCAGCGTCACAGTGATCGTGCTGCAGGTCCGGTCGTCGGCGCGCACGACGAGCGTGTGGGAGCCGGGATCGACCCCCTGCCAGGCGGCCGGCTCCACGGAGCTCAGCGGCTTCCCGTCGAGGAGGACGTCGACCCCCTTCGGCTTGCCTGCGACCGCGATCTTCGGGATGCGCACATCGAGCGAGCTAGCGATGACGGTCGCTTGCTGGCGCGCCTCGCGTCCCCTGTCCGACTCGCGCGGGCTCACCGGCATCGGTCCGACTCCCCGTACGAGATCGCGCGCTTCGACGAGCCGTCCCGACTCGATGAGCAGCTTCCCTGCCTCGAGCGCGGTCACAGGCGTCGCCGCCGTTCGGTAGGCCTCGAGCGCCTTGTCGAGGGCCTCTTTCAGCCGGCCCTGGTGGTAGAGCTCGCGTGCCTCCTTGTAGATGCCGCGAGCGGCTTCCACTTGCTCCTCCGTCGGAGGCGCGGCGGGAGGCTCCGCCCGGGCCGACACCGGCACGAAGAGCGCGAGGACCACGGCGACGGCAACCCTACTCGATGCGGTCATCGTCCTCCGGCGACGGGCGACGGACGGCCGGCTTGGTCGCGGGTGCGGGGTGCGGCTGCGGCTTGCCGACGGGCCGCGCCGACGCCGGCGGGCGTCCGAACTCGGCCCCGCGGTGGGCGGTCGTATTCTCGTGCGGAGCGATCGAGACCGACAGCGCAGCCGGGAGGGCCACCGGCGGCGAGACAACCGCGGCCGTCGGCGCGCTCGCCGGGATCGTCGTCGCGGTGGTGGCCGGCGGAGCCGTGACCCGCACCGGCACTGGCAACGCGACGGAGCCCGGCGCGTCGCGCGAAGGCCGCGTCGCCGCGATGAGCGTCGCCGCGATCGACGCGCCCGCAACGGCGACCGCGACGAGAAGCATCCGCGCTCGCCTCGCCCCCGTCAGGAGCGCGATTCGACCGCGGTGCACGAGGGCGCCAGGCTCACTGGCCAGGTCTGCGTCCGAATGGTTCTCGTCGGAGGACAGGCCCAGAAGGGCTTCGGCCACGGCGCGAGCGTTGACGGGGCGCTTGTCGGGGTCCTTCTCCAGGCACGCATGAACCAGCGCCTCGAGGCGAGGCGCAAGACCCGGCCGCAGATCCGTCAAGCGGCGCGGCTCCTGGTTCTCGATCTGGTTGAGCACCGCCAGAACCGTCTGCCCGTCGAATGGCGGACAGGCGGCCAGGAGCTCGTAGAGCGTCACGCCCAGAGCCCAGACGTCGGCGCGCGCGTCGATGCGCTTCGACGACTGGACTTGCTCCGGGGCCATGTACCGGGGCGTCCCGACGATCGCCTCGCTCAGCGTGATCGAGCTGTCGTGACGGGCGACGGGCTGCTGGAACGCGGCGACGCCGAAGTCCAGCAGCTTGATCCGGCTCCTCCCGTCCGCGTCGAGAGCGAGAAAGAGGTTCGACGGTTTGACGTCGCGATGGACGAACCCGGCATCGTGCATCTCGCCGAGGGCCTTCGCCGCCTGCGCCACGTAATCGACGGCCTCCTCGGGCGGGAGGCGGCCGGCCCGGCGCAGGAGCTGCGCGAGCGTCTCGCCCTGGAGCAGCTCCATCACGATGTAGGTCGGGCCGCGCTCGGGGGCCACGACGTCGAAGACACGCACCACGTAGTCGCTGCGCATCCTCGCCGCGACACGCGCCTCCCGCAGGAACCGCTTGCGTCGGATGTCGGCCGTCTCCGGAACTCCCGGACGCAGGATTTTCACCGCCACGCGCGAGTTGAGCCCGAGGTGGAGCGCTTCGAACACGTCCCCGGATGCTCCGGACGCGAGCGGCTTCTCGATCTGGAATTTCCCGTCCAGCACGGTTCCGACGAAGGTGGTCGGCGTCATGTTTTTCCGCAGGCTTCCGCAGCGGCCAGGATCTTCGTCAGTATACCGCACGGACGGAGAGCGCGGGGAATGTGTGCGGGTGGGCCTCCCCCCGTCCTGACCACGGCCGGGTCCATGACGCTGCAAGTCACCGAGCAGGATTCTCGCCCGAGGATCCCGCTTGCTGACTCACCGCACGGACCAGGGCCGCGCGGATCTCGTCGTACCGATGCGACGGAATTTTGCTCCCATCCACCTCGGTCACATAGAAGACGTCCGCGACTCGCGTCCCCTCGGTGTTGATCTTCGAAAGCGCTATCGAGAGGCGCAGCTCGTGGAGCGCATGTGCGAGGGTGTGCAGGAGCCCCGGCCGGTCCTTCGCGAAGACCTCCACGACAGTATGGCGTGGCGATGCCCGGTCGTCGAAGAGGACCTCCGTCGGAACGGCGGGGCTCGGTCGCTCGCGCCAGGGCGACGCCGATCCGATGCGGCTCCGCAGTAGCTGCGTGGGCTCCACCCGCCCGCTGCACACGTCTTCGAGGTCGCGCGCAAGCCGGGGCAGAGCCGGCTCGACGCCCTCGGAGCCGCCCTCGCGGTCGCGCACCCAGAAGACGTCCACCGCCTCGCCTTCGTTCCGACCCTCGACCGAGTGGCAGTACACCTGCGCGGCGAGGACCTCGAGGCGGTTCGCGGTGATCGCAGCCGCGATACGCGAGAGCAGGCCGGGGCGGTCGTCGGCCACCACACACAGCTCCGCGACGCCGACGACCTCGGGGAGGCGCGAAGGAACGCGCGCGACGTTCATCGCGCGCATCCCTCGGTCGCGCGCAACGCGCGCGTGCTCGACGATCGACTCCGGCGCGTTCGCGAGCAGGTAGCGCTCCGGCATCGACCCGAGGAACGCCTCGAGTGGCGCCGCTGGCCCTGACCACGTCCGCCTCACGGCGTCTCGCGCCCGCGCCGTTCGCTCGGCGTCGGCGCGCGCCTGCTCGCCGCTGAGGTGCGACTCGGCGGCGAAGTACAGCGCGTCCAGCATGCGCGATTTCCACGAGGTCATCGCGGTCGGCGACGTCGTGGACAGGTCCGCCACCGTGAGCAAGTAGAGGTTGCGGAGCCCCTCGCGACCGCGCACGCCGCGGCAGAACTCCGCGATCGTCGCGCGGTCGTCCAGATCGCGCCGCGTCGCGACGTGGTACATGAGGAGGTGCTCGAGCACCAGCGCGCGCGCCTCGTCCACGTCCTCCGACTTCAGCCCGAGGCGCGGGAGGATCCGCTCGCATAACTGCGCCCCGGTCTTCGAGTGGTTCTTTCGCGAGCCGGTCGAATCGGGCCACCCCTTGCCGACGTCGTGGAGCAGCGTGGCGATGAAGAGCGGCACCGGGCGGGCGATCTCCGCCGCGAGGCGCGTCGCGAGCGGGTACTCCTGCGCGAGCTCGCCGCGGGCGAGCTGCCGCAGGCGATCCACGGCAGCGACCGAGTGCACGTCGACGGTGTACACGTGATAAACGTCGTGGTGCACGCGCCCGGTCACCGGCAGAAACTCGGGCACCATCGCGAGCAGCAATCCGACGTCGTGCAGCTCGCCGACCATCGAGCCGCGGCGGGTCCGAACGTCCGGTACGGTGCACACGAGCTCCACGAACAGGGCGGCGGACTCGCCGCTCGCCCGCAGTCGCTCGCACCAGTCCGCGTCGTGCACGGAGCGCGCGATCGCGTCGCGTGCCGACGGGTGCACCGGCGCGTTGTGCCGGACGCACGCCGCATAGGCGCGCATCGCCAGCGCCGGCTCTGCCTGCAGCTCTGCGCCCGCGACGGTCACCTGGCCGTCGAACAGATGGACGCCGCCCCCGACGTCCGCAGTGACGACCTTGCCCCGGCGCCGCTGCGGCTCGAGCCGGCGAAACAGGCTGTCCCGCGCCCGGGTCACCGTGCGCGCGTGCAAGTAGTAGTCTTGCATCAACCGCTCGGCCGAGCGCGCGCGGTCGTCGCCGTACCCCATCGCGACGCCGAGCGCCTCCTGCTCCTCGAAGCCCAGGCGGTCGGCCTTCCGGCCGGCGCGGGCGTGGAGGCGGTTGCGCACGCGCCAGAGAAACTCCTCCGCCGCGCCAATCTCGCTCGCCTCGCGCGCGACGAGCACGCCGAGGCGCACGAGCTCGCCCCACAC
>CALKVG010000228.1 GCA_937998045.1 uncultured Myxococcales bacterium | reverse complement strand
GGGAGGGAAGGTCGAGATCGAGGCGCGGCAGGGGGCGGGGCTGACGCTGCGCGCTCTCCTGCCCGCACGGGCGGGGGCTCGATGATCCGCGTCGCGCTCGCCGATGATCAGACGCTCGTTCGCCAGGGCATCCGGAGCCTCCTCGAGCTCACCCCCGACCTGCGCGTCGCCGCCGAGGCGTCCGACGGAACCGAGGCGCTCCGGCTCCTGACCACGACCGCCGTCGACGTCGCGTTGCTCGACGTCCGGATGCCGCGGATGACCGGTCTCGAGGTCCTCGCCGCGCTCGGGCGAGCGACGGCGCCACCGCCGTGCATCCTCCTGACCACGTTCGACGACGACGCGGTGGCGATGCAAGGGATCAAGCTCGGCGCCCGCGGCTTTCTCCTCAAGGACATCTCGCTCGAGCAGCTCGCCGAGGGCGTTCGGACCGTCGCGGCGGGAGGGACGCTCCTCAACCCTGCGGTCACCGAGCGCGTGGTCCGGGGCCTGGCCCGACTCACGACGAGCGTTCCCGCTTCGCCCATCGCCGCGCCTCTCAGCCGGCGAGAGCTCGACGTCCTGCGACTCATCGCCGCCGGGCAGAGCAACAAGGAAATCGCCGACGCCCTCGGCACCGCCGAGGCGACGGTGAAAAACCAGGCCTCGAGCATCTTCGGCAAGCTCGGCGTGCGCGACCGGACGCGCGCGGTGCTGCGCGCCATCGAGCTGGGAGTGCTCTGAGCGACCCCGCCACCGTCGCTCAGGGTCTTCGGTCGGCGCGCATCGAAGTTGCTCGGCTGGATGGTCCGGGGTTCAATCGGCCGACGCCGTTCTTCGATGATGGTACGAGGGCTCCACGCGCCGTGCCCCATGTGCTCATGTGCTCACGAGCGGGCCGCACTTAGAGTGATGGCCGGCGCACGTCTCTCTAGCGGACGCGTGCGACGGCGATCCGTGCACCAACAAGCAACGGCAGCCCGGCAACGAAACGCGTGGCAAAGTCTCGGTGTGGGTTCTCCGCAGACGCTCAGCGAAGCTGACCGGCGAATCGTCGCGCGATGGGCGGCGGACTGCGCGGAGCGCGTGCTTGGATTGTTTGAGGCGGAGGCTCCGCAGGACAGCCGCCCTCGTGATGCCATCGCACGGACACGACCGTTTGCGCGTGACGAGCTTAGCGTCGCAGCGGAGATCCGCCGCCGCTTCGTTGCTGGAGGCGCAGCTCGTGACGTGAGCGCTCCCGCGGCGGCTGCCGCCCGGGCGGCAGGGCAAGCCGCAAGCATCCCTCATATGGGCGCGCACGCCCTTGGTGCCGCCGCGTATGCCGCCAAGGCCGCCGGACTGGCCGCTCCCGACCGGCCGAACGCTATCAGCGAGGAGATTCGCTGGCAGCTTGGCCGCATGTCCGCCGCGGTCGGAGCCGCCCTGCGAAAGCTTCCCCCGGTCGGTGAGAACTCGTCCGGTCCCCTCGGGCCGGGGCTTCTGGCGTCGGGTCTTCTCGGCACGATCATCCGTGAGATTCAAGCCAGCTTGGCGGAGCCCGACCACTCGCTCCCTGCCAAGTGGCAGACCGATGGGCGAGAACGAGCGGCGTCGGCCCGTTCAACGATGGGTCATCGCCCGCGGCGGAAGGGCACGCGTACGCAGCGATGAAGCATGTGGGCCCCACGAAGTGCTTAGCGGGAAAAGGGGTGGGCGCAACAGGATTTGAAGCAGGCGGGGACGTCCGGCTCGAGCGTCGCCGATCGTCGCGAGCGCGTCGCGGAGGAGACGACGCAAGCCGACGAAAGGCGACGCGGAGTTCCGGCCCTCGCGGCGACCACCGACGAGGCGATCCGCACGGCCGCGAAGGTCGCAATCGATGCGGGCGACGTGGAGCGGGCGAGGGCGCTGATCGACCTGCTCGATGTGAAGGCGCCGATCGCGCGGGTCGTGCCCCTGGCTCTCTCCAAGCGGAGCCCCAGGTAGCCTCCCCTCCTCAGGGGCAGGCTCGAGGCGCACGAGACGCAAAGCCGCGGCCGCCGCGAAGTCCGGCGGCCTTGCGGCGGCGCGGGCGCCCCTCCGAGGGATTAATACCCGCCCCACGTCGCGGCGATCGCCAGCGACGCGGTCGGCAGCACGGCAGTCATCGGCGAATCATGGGTTTCGTCGGTGCAATAGCTGGCGGCGCTCTGGCATCCGCCGGGGGACGCGGCGCCGTACGCCAGCGCGTACGAGCTCGCGTGCAGAACGCTCAGGCCGATGGTCGCCTGCGGTGTGAGAACGAACCCGCCGCCGAGCGCGAACGCGTACCCGCCCGACAGGTACGTCGTGGGACCTACGAGCAAGGCCGTGACGTCGTCCTCCCAGTTGTCGCCCGTGTCCGTCAGCACGCGCGATCGAGCGCTGACCATCCGCACGCCGAGCCCCAGCTTGTACGTGAGGCCTGCGCGCGAGAGGTGGCCGATCTCGCCGGCGACCGTGCCCGTCGTTCCGGATCCGATGACTCCTTCCTGCGAATTGCCGGTGCTGTGGTCGAAGTAGGCAGAGTACGAGCCCGCTACGGCGCCGTAGAGCCCGGGGGCGAACGTGAGGCCGACGGCGCCGGAGATCGACGCGGCCACCGAACCGGTCGAAAGCGATAGAGAGGCCCGCCCCGGGACGTAGCTCCAGCCCAGAGGAAGGTCGGCCAGCGATACGTCGAGTCCCGGCGCGATCGAAACGAAGACCTTCCCCGCAGGGACGGCCTCGTTCTCCGGCGGCGCGGCAAATTAGACGGCAACGGGCTCAACCGATCTATGGGCCACGCGTCGAGGGCGGGACACGGCCCAAACTGAGCGTCTCGTTAGGTCGAGGTGAGGGAGGCGATCGTCTCAGTCCAAGGGGGCCTCGTGGACGAGACTCACCTCGCCTGTGCACCCGTCCTGCTCGCCGCTGGCGAGAGCTTGCTCGCCGGGATCGCCCTCCCCCGTTTTGCGGAATCGAGTCACCGAACACGTCGCCACGCCGAAGGCAACGCACGTCGTACTCACGAGGCAGTCAGGGCCGTGACGCCCTTCGCCGACGACGCGCTATAGTTCGTCTGCCGTGCCGCTCTACGAGTACGCCTGCAAAAACTGCTCGACCACGTTCGAGGAGCTGTCGTCGCGCCCGAAGGCGGATGTCGCCTGCCCGAAGTGCGGGACCGCCGAGACCGAACGCATCCTCTTTTCCCGCGTGGCCGTCGGTGGGGGGCCCCGATCGGACACGCCTCCCGCCCCTTGCGGCCGTTGCGGCGATCCTCGCGGGCCCGGCGCGTGCGGGATGAGCTGATCTGTACCTGCACGGCGAGCTGCCGGGAGCGCGTGATGGATGAGAGAGATTTCGACGGCACGCAGGGCACCGAGATCAGCATCCAGGTCCCCGCACCCACGACCGGCGGTCCGCGCCCTCGCATGTACCTTAGTCTCTTCACAAGCCAGAGCATTGGGCGACGCGGGGTGTACGACGAATTCAGCCATCGACCTGGCAAGCTGGAGGCGGGCGCTCCCAGCCTCTTCCTGCGCGCCCGCCAACGTAGCCGCCATCCGGCGACGGCGACGTTCGCATGCGCCCCCCCTGGCGCAACGTGATCTAAATGTTACGCTTCCAGCATGGGCAGACGGAAGACTGGGTTCGACAAGTTCGTCGCCGAACAGATGAAGCGTCCGCGCTTCGCGGCGGCCTACCAGCGGGCCCGCGCGGAGATTGGTGCGGTTGACGATCTGATCCGCGTGCTCGATGAGAAGCGTGTCGCGGTCGGCATGACCAAGGCCGAGCTTGCGCGGCGGATCGCCGCAAGCCCTGAGGTTGTTCGCCGCCTCCTTACCGCCGATCACGCGAACCCGACGGTCGAAACGGTGCTCCGGATCGCGGAGGCGGTCGGCCTGCGTCTTTCGCTCGAGCCTGTAGAGCCCCCGCCTCCGTCGCAGAGGAACCGCGCGCGCCCTCGCGCTCGGCGCACCGCACACGCCGCGGCCTGATCAGCGAAGCACGCTGCGCGGCTTTCGGGGCCGGTACTCGTTGCTCAGCTTTCGGACGGCCGCGTAGTCGTGCGGCGAAAGCACCGTACGGAACGCCTTCGAACGCCCGTCGATGACGACGATGCTTGGACCACCGAGCTTCTTCGCGGTGTCGTCTTGGTCGAGAAGACAGAACAGCCGGTAATGACGTCGCTGTGGCCCATCGACCCGGACCTCATAGAGCCCGGCCATCTCGCCGTGCATTGCCTCCCACTTCCCTCCCCCGCTGAACGCCGGCGGCGGCGCGTCGCGTACAGCGTGAAGGACTGCGACCATCATCGCGCGAACTTTGTCTGGGCACGCAGCGAGAAAGTCTCGGCCGGGCACGGCCTCGTTTTCGTCGTCGGAGCGGTGCCGTCGGAAGAAGTGGATCTGCCAAGCCTTCGGCGGCGCTGCACTGCGCGTGACCGAAGACGAACCCTTCCGGTCCCCGTGGTAGACTGCGGCGCCAGTGACAACGCCGGCTAAGAAGGCTGCGAAGAAGGCGAAGGTGGGCAGAACACCTGGCACTGCCGAACAGCTCGCCCGGGCGCGTAGCCACCTCGAGCGCGTCCAGCGAGCCTGGTCGATCCCCGACTGGTCAGACCTTACGATCTACGGGATGTACGCCATTGAGGCTGGGATCCTTGCCGCAGCGGCCCACCTGAAACGTGACGTAAAGAAGACCCACTGGGACAAGGCAGACTTCGCGTTGGAGCTAGCCACCACGCATGGCCTGCCGGATGTCTCCGATCTGGTGCGGGCGCTCAATACTGGCCGCAAAGCGACTGCCTACGGCGACGAGGATATGCCCGAGGACGAGCTAGGCGATCCAGAGGACCTCGCAGCGGCGATCGACGAGTTTATCGAAGCAGTAGCCGTCCTCCTAGCAGGGAAGAAGTAGGAATGAAGTCCGCCCAACGGAGCGCCGTCCTCGACCGGTGGCGTTCGGTCCAGTGGCCGACTCGCCGGGCCGCCGACTGGGCGCGACGGCTCGATAAGGATCGCAATGTGCTGGCGGTGGTCGCCATCGGCTCAGCGGCCCGCGGCTGCGCCCGGTCTAGCTCGGACGTGGACCTCATCGTTGTATGTAAAGATGCCAAGGTCGGGCGCAAAGCCGTCGTTGCACCCCTAGAGGTCGACGTCCGCTGGGTCGATGCCGAAAAGCTGGACGCATCCGCCGCCCTTGGCGACGACGTCATCGCGTGGGGGATTGCCTTTGGTGCACCACTCTACGACCCTGAAGACATCTGGGCTGACCTTGTTGCTCGGTGGCGAGGCCGGTTGCCCCTCCCATCACCGGAGGTCTGCACTCAACGGGCCGAGCGAGCACGGCGATACGCGTCGGACTTGCTTGAGAGCGGCGACGACGAAGCGGCCTCCGAGCAAGTGTTGACGATGCTGACGCATCAAGCCCGGCTCGTGCTCTGCGAGCGCGGTGTGTTCCCGGCGTCCAGACCAGAGCTTGTCGAGCAACTAGAAGGCGTTGGGGCTTTCGACCTCGCGAAGCTGCTTGCCGGTGCACTCGAAGGCACAATCGCGCCCCGTGATGCCCTTCGCTCAGCGGAAAGCCTGACCCGCAAGAATCGACCGCAATAGAGTGACTCGCGGTCCGACGTGAGAATCATGTCGGCTTCGCCGCCGCGCAGGAGGGCGTGTGGACTGCGACAAAAGAGGCCCTGAAGCAGATCGTCAACGTGATGATCGGGAGGGTCGGCACGTGAGCACGCCCGACCGTCGATGGCTGCTCGCGATCTACGGGTGCCTGTTCGTGCCGTTCGTCGCGCGGCGCTGCTCGTCGTCGGGAGCTCCGTCCTGTACTACGTGTGGCGGCACGATCATCCGGAGCGCGCGCGTTGGGTCAACAAGCACGCGTGGATCGCGATCGGTCTGAACTTCTGCGCGAACGTCGCGCTCTTACACATCTTCCGGCGGTGAGCAGCGCCGCTAGGCTGACGATACCGGATCGAGACCTCTTGCCACATGAGCGCGCGGCCGCTCTGATCGAACGCGGCCATGAGCGATCACGTCAGACGCATGCTGGATCACATGAAGCTCGAAACCGAGGCTCTTCAGCTTCAGGCGAAACGAGCGCGGTTACTCGACCACGACGGCAACCGCGGGACCGAGGCAGAGCACGGGATCCTGCACTGGCTAAACGCCCGCTTCGCGCCTGAGTACGTCGTCTCTTCGGGCGAGATCATCGACGCCTACGACACGGATTCGACCTCCGAGAGCCGTCAGCAGGATGGCGTGCTGCACCGCAACGATGTGCACGCGCGGCGTTTCATGCTGGCCAGCGGACTGCGGCTCATTCCGGTCGAAAGCGTCGCCGCGGTAATCGAGGTGAAGCTGAGCCTGGACAAGCCCGAGTTCACGAAGGCCGAGGCAGCGGCGAGGCAGACCGCAAAGCTGCGCTATGCGCTCCAGTCCGGCCCATGGATCTCAAACGGCTCCTTAGCCTCGTCCCAAATCCTTGACGCTGAAAACCAGAGCGGGATCCCAATGGTCGATCCCGCTTGGATCAGATCCGACCGACGTTTGCCGTGTTCGGCTACGATGGCACAGAGAACCCGGAGACGCTCGCGGAGTGGCTTGAGGGGGAACGAGCGGTGAGCGTCGTCTGTTGCCTCGGAGCGGGGTTTGCATCCCGCGCGTTCACGTGGCAGTCACGGCGCGAGCTACCCCCGTCGGCACAGCTATCTCACGTAGCCCAGGCGGAGCATGCTCTCGTGAGCTTCGCCGAACGCATCGGGGCCCCAATCAGCGACCATTCGAATTGGTACAAGTCTGCGAGGATCGATTCGGATCGGTACTCGCGCGCCGTGCTGCTCCCCTACTGGGACGAGACCGGCTATCAGTGGCACCCGCATTACAAGCCCTTCGATGAGCAGGTCCAGCAGCGCGAACGGCTCTTCGACCAGCGGCCACACCTGCGGAGCAAGAAGAAGACGCCAGCAGCCCGCTCAGACGACCCGCCGCCCGCGGCGTCGGCGGAAGGGGAGCGATTACCGGCGGTGATCGCGACAGGAGGCGCAGGGACTACCCCCGCGGGCTCGACCCCCGCTGGAGCCTAGAGCCGTGTCCGTGGACTTCAATCCGGAACCGCTCCTGCGGCAGATCGACGATCTACGGAAGAGGCTCGGCGCGAGCGAAAAGGCCTGGGTGCTCGACGACCTCCGCGACCTCACCATCGAGATCTGCGAGCGCGTCGCGTCGTCGCTGCACATCGCCGAGCTTGAGGGGAAGCGCCGAAGCGAAACCGAGTTGGACGCGGATGCGGTGGCCAGTGCCCTTGCTCGGCTGCGAGCCGTGCCAGTCGCAGATTTCCACATGCCGGGCTCGAAGACGTTCAACGCATCCGACCGGCTATCGAGACTTGACTCTCTCGTTGAGAGCATGCGCATGGCGGCGCAACTTCCCGCGCTCGAGTTGGCCTTGCGCATGACGCTCATGGGCGACGGAACCTTCGACGATCTGTTGATCGCGATGAACGGGCATGATGACGTCCGTCGCGCGCTGCGCGACGAGGCGCGGAAAAAGCTCGCGTTCCTAGGCGACGACAAGGCGGTAGACCTTCTCGCGAGGTACGAGGCCGAGACCGGCGAGAACCGGCGGATCCGGATTGTCCTCGACGAAGACGTTGCTCGGACAACGTTTCGTGCCTCGACTGCCGATGAGGCCAGAGATCGATGCGCCGACTACATCGCGATGCATCGTCCAATCGCGGAACGGAGGATGCTGGATCGAGGCGCGACGCACTTTCCGGCGGACTACATAGGCCTTGCTCAGATCCTTTCCTGGACCTCGTCGGATCCTCCCGAGTTCACGTCCTGGGATCGGCAGATCATCGCAGCGACCAGCCGGGTCGCGGTCTGCTGGGCAGAAACACTCAACAGCGCTGATAAGTTGGCCATGCTCGCTGCTGCGCTTCGCGTTCCCGTAGACGGATACATCGTCGCCGGGCGCGGACGACAGCAGGAACGTGAACACCTTGAGCAGTCGCCCACGCGAGAGGCGTTGATCGCCGAACTTGAAAAGCTCACGCATCTAGCTGCACGTGCCACGGAGTCACGCCCTGTTGAGGATGCTCTGCGCGCGTACTGCGCCGGTCTCGAGGTGATGGGATCCGAATCCCGCAAGCTCCTACTACCGCGGCACGAGAAGCGGCTACAGCGAGACGTCTGCCGCTTTCTCGTCGAGCGCGGTCACCGCGCCGTCGGTGTGAGCTTCGGAGGAAGCGAAGTCGACTTGCGCGTGGAGGACACGGTAGGCGCGATTCTGATCGAGGCGAAGAAGAACACGACGGCGGCTAGCGAATCGAAGATCCGCGGATGGTTCTCGCAGCTGCAGGACTACATGAGCAAGGAGGTGCTGCGGAATCGTGGCGTCTTGCTCATCTACAACTTTCACGCGACGCCCATCTTTGCTCCACGTGGCTATCTGCACAGTCGATACCTCGTGCTCGCGGTGAACTTGTGTCCCGAGACCGCGAGCGGTCTGTACGAAAGTGTTCTGATCGAAGAGTCCACCGACGACGGCGTGTTCATCAACGTTCGTAGGAACCGACGCACCGACAAGCCGAGGCGACGCGCCGCGAAGCAGACCGTGAAGAAGACCCGAAGGGCGAAGACCTAGGCGCGCGCCGGACAGTGGGCCAGGCGACCCGGCGGGCGACGACAACGCCTCACCGGCTACGCTGACGCGCGTGCCGCTCGACACGCACCCCGCTCGCCGAAAGCTTGCGGCACGCGTTCGGGCAGCCCTTCCCCACCCTTCCGGCCGGGCTTTTCGAATCGCCCAAGAATCGCCCAACCGCCCAAAAGAGGGCCAAAAACACCGGGAAATCAGTGGGCGCAACAGGATTTGAACCTGTGACTTCGTCCGTGTGAAGGACGCACTCTACCGCTGAGTTATGCGCCCGGCGTGAGGGTCCATCCGATTACCGCACCTTCCCTCTTCGCGCAACCGTGGAGCCTAGAGAGCGCGGCGAACGCGCTCCCATAGCTCGTCTCTCCCTTCGCCCGTCATCGCGCTGAAGCCGATCGCGCGAACGCCGGCGCGCCGCCGCAGCTCCTCCAGCGCGAGCTTGCGCCCGGCGGCGCCGACCTTGTCGATCTTGGTGGCGACGAGGAGGACCTCCAGCGGTCGCGGGTCGCTCACCTTCCGCGGCTCCTGCAAGAAGTCCACGAGTTGCCGCTCCTCGTCCTCGACCCCGCGGCGTACATCCACGAGGAGGACCACCGCGCGCAGCCCGGCGCGCCCCTGCAGGTAGCCCTCGATCATCGATTGCCACTGCGTCCGCTCGGTCTTCGAGCGTCGCGCCCACCCGTAGCCAGGAAGGTCGACGAAGCGAAGCACCAGGCCGTCGCTGCAGCGCACCTCGAAGACGTTGAGCTGGCGCGTGCAGCCGGGCGTGTTGCTCGTGCGGGCCAGCCCGCGCCGCTGCATCATCGCGTTGAGGAGGCTGGACTTCCCCACGTTCGACCGCCCCGCGAACGCCACTTCGACCAGCGTCGGCGGGGGAAGCGACGCCGCGTCGACCGCTCCGGCGACGAACTTCGCGTCCACGACCCGCGTCTCCTGCGCCGCCTTCATCGCTTCCGGAGCCTACGCCGAACCGCGCCGGTGATCTCGTCCAACTCCGGCGAACGCAGACCCCACGCGGCGAGGACGTAGACGGTCGCAAACGCGACCATCCCCGCGATCGCCGCGAGGGCTCCTCCACCGAGGCGGGCGGCGGCGACGCCGGCGGCGGCCGCCACGGCCGACGCGACGAGCGTACGCCCCAGCGAACGCGCCAGATCCGCCGCAGGGAGCGATCCGAGGCGCAACTTCAACCCACCGAGCAGGAGCACCATCTGGACCGCGCTCGACCCGGCGACTGCGGCGCTGATCCCCACGTGCCCCCACGGTCCTCGCAGAACGACCGCGAGGACGATGAACGCGACCAGGTCGATCGCGCTGACGACGACGGGCGTCCGTGTGTCGCCGAGAGCGTAGAGCGCCGGAACCGTCTGCCGGACCGCGGCGACCGTCCAGATCGCTCCGCCCTGCCAGAAGAGAGCGCGCGCGGTCTGGTGCACGGCGACGGCGTCGAAGTGTCCCCGCTGGAAGAGTACGGCGACGATGGGCTCGCCCATCGTCACGAGCGCCACGCTCGCGGGCATGGCGACGAACATCGCCAGTCCGACGCCGTGGGCCCACGTCTTCGCGAACTCGTCGTGCGCTTTCTTGGCAGCCAGCGTGGAGAGCGACGGCAAGGCCGCGGTCGAGAGCGCGAGGACGAAGATCCCTTGCGGAAAGTCGCACACCCGCATGGCCCAGGAGAAGTAGCTCTGCGCGCCGGTGCCGAGCTCCGAGAGGAAGCGCCGCGAGAGGACCAGATCGATGTAGTAGATGCCGATGCCGAAGGTGAGCGGCGCGATCCTGCGGAGCACCTCGGCCACGTCGCGGTCCATCGCGAAGACCGGGCGCTCCGCGTAGCCGAGGGACCGGAGGGCCGGCCACTGCGCGACCACCTGGAGGACGCCCCCGGCGAGGGCGCCGGCGGCGAGGGCGAGGGCAGGGTCGAGGCCGTGGGCGGAGAGGGGACCGGGGAGCGCGAAGGCCGCGGCAAGCAGGGCGACGTTCAGGAGACCGGGGGCGAACGCCGCGACGGCGAAGCGCCGGCTCGCGTTGAGCGCGGCCGCTCCGAGGGCGGCCGTTCCCATGAAGAGGATGTACGGGAAGACGGCGCGCGTGAGAGCGGCCGTTCGCTCGAACTGCCCGGGGTGGGCGTGGTATCCGGCGGCGAAGAGCTCCGTCAGCGGCCGCGCGAGCAGCACCCCAAGCGCAGTCGCCACGACCAGCGCCAGCAGCGAGGCACCCCGCACGCGCGCGAAGAAAGTCCGTGCAGCGGCGTCGCCGTCGCGCGCGAGCTTCTCGGAGAGCACGGGGACGACGGCGGCGGCGACGGCTCCCTCGCCGAGCAGCTGCCGCATGGCGTTGGGAATGGTGAACGCGACCCACCACGCGTCGGTCGCCTCGCGGTCGAAGAGCGCGGCGAGCGCCATGTCGCGCAAGAGGCCGAGGACGCGCGACGCGAGCGTGCCCGCGCCGACGGTGCCGGCTCGCGCGACGAGGCGCCGTCGCTCGTGGGCGCCCTCGGGGCCGTGGTCATCGGCCGAGGCAGGCATCGCACTGGCACAGGGCTCTCAGGAGCTTGTAGCTGTAGATGCCGCTCGAATGCCCGTCGAACCAGGTCAGCGAGAGCGCGTAGCCGCCGACCGGCTCGATCTTGTCGAGCTCCTGCTGGGCGTCGGTGCTCTCGATGAACCTCACCTCGCCCGAGTGCCCCTGGCAGGTCGCGCACGGGCAGTGTCCGCGCAGCACAGCGTGGGGGTAGACGCTCTTGTGGCCGTCGGCCCAGTCGATCTCGGTGGTGCGCCCGCCACGCGGCGAGCGAATCGCGATGGGTCGGAATTCGGGGTCTCGGCTCACGGGTGGCGCTCCTTACCGACGCTTTCGATCACTGCCCGGGCGCGGCCAAGGTTGACCAGACCTGCCACCGCGCCGCGTCGCGACACCGCCTTTCTGCCCAACATGTGGCCAACACGCAACGCCGCTCGCCACACCGCCCCTTCCCGCCAGGACGGTGAACCCGGGGCGGCTCGAGCGGCAAGCAGCACGGCAAGGGCCCCTGCGAGGAAGGCATCCCCCGCTCCCGTCGAGTCGACGTGGGCCGAAGGCAGGGCGGCCAGCTCGACCTCCCCGTGCTCGCCCTTGGCCGTCGCGGCGCGGCGCCGGCGCGTGATCAGCCAGGACGCGTTCGGCGCGTGACGCTCGAGCCAGCGCACGGCCGACCCGTCTCCGAGGGCGCGCAGATCGGCGTCGCTCGCCTTGACGAGCGCCGCGCGGGAGACGAGGTCGCGTGCCGCGCTCTGCATGCGCCGCGGATCGCTCCAGAGATGCGGGCGGACGTTGAGGTCGACCGCGATGCGCGCTCCGCAACGGGCGGCCACCTCGAGCAGTCGCTCGGTGGCCCGAGCGAGATCGGCCGTAACGAGCGTTCCCGTACCGACGAGCAGCCAGCGCGCCCGCCCCATGCGCGCGTCGATGTGCTCCTCGCGCAGCGCTCCTTCGGCGGATCCTGCACGATAAGGAGAGAAGCTGGCCCCTCCGTGTTTGTCGCGCACGACCAGCGTGAGCCCCGTCCGCGCCGGGAGGCGAACGACGAAGCGGGTGTCGACGCCGTCTCTTCGCAGGTGCGCGAGCAGCGCGTCGCCGAGGCGATCGCGGCCCACCGCCCCGACCAGCGCGGAGCGAACGCCGAGGCGCGCGAGCGTCGTGGCGACGTTGGCCGAGGCTCCGCCGAGCGCCCGACGGAAGTCGCGTCCGATCGGCTCGCGGTCGCGGGGCGACGACGCGAAGAAGTCCCAGAGGATCTCGCCGAAGCAGACGACGTCGAGCACGGGGTCCCTTGGTTAACGCTCGAAGCCCGCGTGAGCGGCCATGGCGCGATCGACAAGACGGAGGACGGCCTCCGCCTGCTCGGCCGTCACCCGGGTGGCCTCCGCCGATGGGGCGGCCTGAAGCGAGCGCGCCGCGGCGCGGATCTCCGGCAAAAGGACGCTGCTCGCTCCTCCGCACGCGCGGCAGACGAGACCCCCGCGCGCCGGGTCGATGCAGGCGGCCTTCTCTTCGGGACACGGGCGCCCGCAGACGACGCAGCGCTCGAAGTCGATCGCGTATCCCACCGCCGCGAGCAGCTTCAGGCCCGCGCGCGCCAGCTCGGAGCGCGCTCCATGGCCGGGCGTTTCCGCCGGCCGGTCGAGGACGTCGAGCAGCTCGACGAGGATGCGCCAGCCATCGGGCTCGGGGGTGCGCGGCGGGAAGGTGTGCCTCGCCCAGCGGAGGGCCACGCCGGCGGCGTCGAGCGCTTCGAGGTTCGACGTCAGGCCGACGCGGGTGCGCACGATACGGGCTTCCTTGAGGGTCGTAAGCTCCGCGCCCTTGTCTTCGAGGAGAACGGCGATCGTATGGATCGGTTCGAGCGCGCCGCCCAGCCGCCGTGAACCCTTGCGCGCGCCGCGAACGACCGCGCTCACCTTCCCCACCTGCTCGGTGACGAGCGTCGCGATGGCGTCCGCCTCGCCGACCTCGACGACGCGAACGACGAGCGCCTCGCTCTCGATCCGGGTCACACGGGAGAGGTGACGTCGTGCACGCTCGAGGGCAAGCTCGAGAGCTCGGAGGGCATGTCGTGCCCGCGCGGCTTGAGGACGATGGAGAGCGCGAGCGAGAGGAGAATGAGCAGAAGGACGAAGGCGATGGCCACTCCGAAACGACGGCCCTGACCCTCGCGCGCGGCCTGGAGCGGCGTCTGCACGGGCAGCGGGGTGACGAACGCGATGCGACGGCTGGACGTGTATCGCGCCAGGATCTCCGCGGGAACGAGCCCGACGGCCTGCGCGTACGCCTTGAGGAACCCCCGGACGAATACCTCCCCTGGAAGTTCGTCGAACCGATCGCACTCGATGGCTTCGAGCGACGCCAGGGGGATGCGCGTGACGCGAGACAGCTCGGCGGCGCTCATTCCGCGTCGCTCGCGCTCCACCTTGAGGAAACTGCCGAGATTCTCGTTCATGGGCTCGGTGCTCGTCAGGTTTCGACCACGCTCCGGCAAAGCCGGAGACGAGCCGTCTTGAGGGAAACGAGAGTCATGGGATCCTTGCCAGCGCTTCCACGCACTTCTTCCCCGTCAACGAGTCCGCGGAGATGTCGCGGCACTTCTCGAAGTCGCCCTTCGCGTCGTTGACCTTCGCAAGGCGCAGGCGGACCTCTGCCCGCTCTTCCCACGCGTCTTGCAAACCCTTGCACTCGGGTGCGTCCACCGAGAGTGCGTTGGTGAGGGATTGTTCTGCGGCGGCGAGGTCTCCTTTCTTCTCGTACGCGACTCCCAAACGATAATGACCAACACAAAATCGGGGTTCGGTGATGGAATTCCGAAGCGACTCGATGCCCTGATCGACGTGGCCGGCCAAAAGCTGCGCCCAGCCGAGGTTCCCCCATGCGAGGAAGCTCGACTCGAATGCAGGATCTTTGGTTAGCGGCTCCAAAACTGAGATGGCCTCCGTGTATTTCGCCTCGAGGATCAGGATCTGTCCTAGACCATTTCGAGCGTCCCGAAACTTCTCGTCGACTTGCAGCGCCTGCCGTGCGTACTTTTCGGCTTCTGGCAACCGGCAATCCGGGTCGGTGAACCCCGCCTTCCCGGCGCAAAACGACAGATAGATCGTAGAAGCGAAGTAGAGCGCCTTGGCGTTCGTGTCGTCGAGTTCGATGGCTTTGCGGCAGTGATCGAGGGCTAGGCGGGGTTGGCCCTTGTAGAAGGCATCGCGGGCCACGTCGTACTCGACCTCGCTCTGCCGCTCGGGGCTGCTTGGCGAGTTCGAGCCCCGTCCGCTACACGCCGCAACCACGGCGCAGAGCGAAACGGGCACGACCAAGGGGAGGAACGAGCTGTACTCGTTGGGTTGCAAAAACGCTTCAGTCTCCTTTGGAGGCGTCCGGATTACCGCAGCGCGGGGGCGTACGTCAACGCCGAGAACGGTCGTTCACCCTCGGTGTGCGTTCAGGTCAGCCTTTGGTGACATTGTCTTCCTGACCTGCAAGCTCGTCCTTGGTAC
The DNA here is from genome assembly GCA_937998045.1 of uncultured Myxococcales bacterium. Taxonomy (GTDB): domain Bacteria; phylum Myxococcota_A; class Polyangia; order Polyangiales; family Polyangiaceae; genus Palsa-1150. The sequence goes on along the minus strand of CALKVG010000228.1, from coordinate 4,434 downwards.
CTAGCAAGGTATACAGACGCCGAAGGGACTCGACGTCGGGGATCTCGATCCGCTCTCCGGTGATGCGGATGTACTGCCGCTCGCGGAGCCGGAGGACCGTGCGCTTGACGGCCTCGACGTCCAACCCCACGCGCGTGGACAGCTCTACCGGAGAGATGGTCACCTCCGCAGGGCCGCTGATCCTCCCCGCAAGCTTGAGGAGCGCGCTCGTGACCTTCGACTGAACGCCACGCAGCATCATGATCTCGATCTGATCCTCGGCGTCGCGCAGCCGGCGAACCAGCTGATCGATTGCGCGCGCCGCGACTTGCGTGTGGTGCTCGAGGAGCGAGCGAAATGTGGCGCGGTCCAGCGCAAGGACGACGCCGTCGGTGAGCGCGACCGCGGTCGATCCGTACATGGCTCCCTCCAGGAGCGCCCCTTCCCCGAAGAGCTCCCCCGGCTTGACCACCGCCAGGCTCCGATCGGCCATGGCCACGCGCTTGAGAAGACGCACTCGCCCCTCTTGCAGCAGAAAGGCCTCGCGGGCAGGAGTCCCCTCCTGGAAAATGGCCTCGCTCGCGGCGAAGCGCCGACCGTACCTGCCCAGAAGACGCGCGCGCTCCTGGGGGCCGATGTCGTCGGACACCGAGGTCGGGGAGGCGAGATCGACGTCTGCCATCGCGTGGATCATACCCGTATTTCCGGCAAACTTGTGCCGATTTGGCCCGGCGGCCGGCGGCGCGCAATACTGCGCCACGAATGGGCAGGACGGCAAAAGTCTCGCGAACGACCAAGGAGACGAGCATCGAGGTCAGCCTCGATCTCGATGGAACGGGGCGCGCTGACATCGAGACGCCGCTCCCGTTCCTCACCCACATGGTGGAGCAGCTGGCGCGGCACGGGCTGGTGGACCTGACCGTGAAGGCGAGCGGCGACGTCGAGATCGACGGACACCACACGACCGAGGACCTCGCGCTCGTGATCGGGCAGTGCGTCGCCCGGGCGCTCGGCGACAAGGCGGGCATCTCGAGGTACGGCTGGGCGACGCTCCCCATGGACGAGGCCCGGGCCACGTGCGCCCTCGATCTCTCCGGGCGAGCGCACTTCGTCTGGGAAGTGGCGCTGCCTGCCGCCGGCAAGATCGGCACCTGGGACACGGAGCTCGCGCCCGTCTTCTTCGAGGCCTTCGCCCGTGGAGCGCAGTGCAACTTGCACGTCGTCCTGCACCGGGGCGAGATCCTGCATCACATCGTCGAGATCTGCTTCAAGGCTCTCGCGCGCGCGCTGCGCGAAGCGGTGAAGGTCGACCCACGCGCTGCAGGCGTCCCCTCCACGAAGGGCACGCTGAGCGACTGAGCGAGCCTCCGGGCGCCCTTTCCGTCGCCGAGAACTGGGCCGTTCTTGCCGCCCCGAGGCACCATCGGCCTCATGGACGAGCGTCGCACGAAGCGGAGCAACGAGCGGGACGAAGCGCTGCAGTATCTCGTCGAGGCGGTTGCGGACCGCAGCGGAGCGCGCGCGCTCGTTCTCCTCGACGACGCCGGCGGCATCGTCGCCGGCACGGGCATGCCGAGAGAGATCGCGAGCCTGGTCACGGCAGCGCGCGACGTCGCCTGGCGACGGGCGTCGCCGGACATGATCCAGGCGATGACCCACGACGTCACCGCCCGGCCGGTGGCCACGCGCGAGGGGATGCTCTACTTCGCCGCGTTGAGCGACCGGATGACCGGCCTCGGCGACGCCGTCCAGGCGGTCCGCCGCATCCTCGCCGCCTGACGGCCGACCCTTCAGTCGAGCACGAGGACGCCGGGCGGCTGGCCCTCGCCCCAGCCCGCGCAAACGCGCGTCGCCCCCTTTGGCACGTCGCAGCGGTGCACCGAAAAGCCGACGGACTCGCCGCGTTCCCCCTTCATCCCCAGCGCCTCGAACGGGATGGCCATCTCGATGACCCATTCCTCGTCGGCGTCTTTCGAGTCATCGAGGGTGCCGTCGAGCTCCGGCGACACGTGCACCCCGCTCTCCCACGAGTAGTCGAAGGAGCCCTCGGACGTGCGCATCGCGTCGGTCACGATCCCGCGAGGCGACACTTCGATCGCGCGCTGTATTTCGCCGTCGGAGAAGACGAGTCGAAACGAATCCTCCAGCCACAGAGGCGCGTCGTGCTCGGTGGCGCGCGAGCGAATGTCTTCGTCGGCGGCGTACAGAGCCAGATACAGGTGACCGTCGCCCCAGACGACGCGCACGTCGGAGTACGGTCGCGCCTGCGCGCCGTTCGCGAGCGCGAACGGCCCCGTGCGCCCCGGGCCCGGCGGCGACGTCCAGCCGGGATCGTCGGTGTCACCGTCGAGCACGATGCCCCCCGGCAGGTGCGGAACGCGGAGGGTCGTCGAAGGCCCTGCCCGCAGAACCAGCGGCTTCAGGGCGCGCGCCTGCGCGCGAGGGCGCGCCGCCAGCTGGCGCGCTGCGAGGACGACGCCCACCAGCGCCGCCCCCGCCGCCAGCGCGTAGATACCTCGCCTAAGGCGCCGCGCTTCCATCGGCCTTGACCGCGAAATGGAAGCTCGGATCGGCCAGACCCGAGGCGTAATCGATCATGTCGACCGCCACCGCTCCGTCGTCTCGCTGACTCACGATCCCGAAGCCGTAGTCCTTGCTACCGGTGAGCGGCGCGCCGCCGTTGCCGACGATCACCTCCCGCGGCCCGGAGCGTTCGTAGGTGTGCGTGTGGCCAACGATCGACAGCGTGTACGGGTGGTTGAGAAGAATGTTCTCGCTCGGCGTCACGCCCGGGGCGCTCGTCACCGAAGCCGCCTCGTGGCGCACGATGAACGTATACGTCGTCGCCCGGCCCATCGCGGTATCGAGCCAGTTCGCCTGCGTTTGCGTCCAGGCGTTGGCCGCGACGAAGAGAAACTTCGACGTCCACGATTGATCGGGCGCGCCGACGTCGATCTCGTAGTACGGAGTCGCCTGGTTGATGGGCCCGAGAAGCTTGCCGAGGAATGCGCTGTAGTTGTTGGTCACGCCGTCGGGATTGCCGGACCCGCAGTTCGAGTTCGTGAAGCCCGTGCACTCGTGGTTTCCCATCGCCGGAAAGAGCGGGCCCGAGTACTTGGCTCGGGCACCGGCGTACAGATCGAGCTGGGTGGGTCCCTGGGAGCCGGAAGGAGCGGCAAACTGGTAGTCGCCCGTCGAGACGGCGAACGACGGCTTGGGGGAGAGAGCCTCGATGTGCTGGTAGATCTGGGTGATGATCGAGGTCGGGTAGGCGCTCGTGTCGTCCTCGGAGGCAGGGCGCGTGTCGCCGACGACGGCGAAGTACAGGCGAGAGACCGAGCCACCGGACGCTCCGACCGTGCCGACGGGGGCAGCGCCGCCGTCATAGGTCGCGGAGCCCGTCCCTCCGCCCGAGCAGCTGGACGGGGGCGCCTGACAATGGTTCGTCCCCGTGTTGCACCACCACCCCCCATAGCACCCGTTCGCAGCGCACGTCTGGCCCGCGCTGCAATGGCAAGCGGCCTTCGTGTCGGGCCCGACCAGCGACCCGCAGGTCTCCGCGGGGGGAGCGCCCGCATCGGGGGTGCCCTGTCCGGCGCTGCCCCCGCTGCACACGCCACCCTTCGGTACGCACACGCTGACCTGCGCCCCGGTCACGTCGCTCACCATGGTGCATTGCCGGTCGGCCGCGCAGGCGCTCGCGGAGCTGCCGCAGGCCGGCGCGCAGTAGGAGTCGCCCCCGAGCTGCGCGCAAATCCCGCCGCCGCAGTCGGCGCTGGTCACGCACGGCGGGCAGCTCGCGGCAATCCCGGCGTCTCCATGGGCGCTCGCCCCCGCATCACCCCCTGCCTCCTGGGATTGACCGCCACACGCGGCTAGCGCGGAGGCGAGCGCACCGGCAGCGGCCCACCCCCGAAGGACGCGCACCGACGCGCGCAAACGCGCCGGCAGGCCTCGCTGTAGGCTCGTCTCCCGGCAACGACCGAACCACCCGCCAACCGTAAGGTGCATGATCCGCAAGCCCTCCTGAGCGCGTTATGCGGCGCCGCGTATCCCACGTGTGCCTCATATGCCGCGATGACGTGTCACCGCGGTACCTGACCGGCGAAAGCCGCGCGAGGTGCGTGCACGTATCAACAGCGTCCCAATCGACAGCGGACCAAAAAGTGCATTGACACTGGACGAGGCAAGCGGTCCACGGCGCCGAGCGTGCGGTGACAGCTTTCTTGGTGCGACCCGCGAAACCAATCGTAAAATGCTCGCCGTGGGATTTCGCCTTTCCTGCGCGAGCTCCCCGGCGCGCACGATCGCCGGGGTGGTTTTGGTGGCGTCTATCGTCTCCGCGTGCTTTCCGGCGGCGCGGGGAAAGGTATCGGCCCCCCCGTCGCCCCCGCCGACCGAACCGGCTGCGCCGCCCCTGCAGCCGGTTCGGTCGGCGGGGGCGACGGGGGGGCC
>CALKVG010000227.1 GCA_937998045.1 uncultured Myxococcales bacterium | reverse complement strand
CCGCCGCCGCCTTCTCGGACTGGAAGCCGTCGCTCGAGGTCTTCCCCGGCGCCTCCACATGGAGCGCCGAACAGCGGAGCGTCCTTCGCGCCATCGCGTCGCTCGACGTCCTCTGGCCGGCCTCGGCCGAGACCGAACCGCGGATCCGTCACGCGGACGCGAGCTCCGTGCAGGTCGCGCTCAAGCGAATGCTCGAGCTCTCGTACTACCCGTCGCGGCAGGGCTTGCGGTCCGCCATCGCGCTCGCCTTCACCGCCGGCGCGGGCGCCGCAAGGCGATGACCCCAGCACCCGTCGAGGGCGAAGGGTCGAGCGGGGGAAGCGCGAGGACGAGTCGCTCGACACGCGGCAACGCCTCGAGGATTGCGCGCTCCGCGCGCAGCTCGTCGAACGCGCCGTCGAAGACGAGCAAGAGCAAGTAAATGCCGGCGAAAGAGTGCGCGATGAAGGAGGCCTCATCGGCGCGCCCCACGTGACGCACGTGCTTGCCCTTGCGCAGAGCGCCGAGATCGGAGAGCCCCCGCACCTCGTGCAGCGCGCGACGCGAGAGCGTCGCGATCCGCGGCTCCCCTCCCCCGTCCTCGTTCGCGGGGCTCTCGGCGACGCGCGGGCTGGACGCGAGCGGCGGGCGGGCGATGACACCGTCGGAGTGCGCGGCCGCCCAGATGACCGGCGAGTTCGCGTCGATGACGATGGCGTTGACCGCCGCCGCACGAACGCCGATCGCGGTGAGCTCGTCGTGCAGCGACCGCGCGATCGGTGGCCGTGCCTTGCGAGTGTGCGCCACCTCTTCCAGAACCGAGTCGAACGTGCTGGCGAGCATCTCGAGCCTGCGCTGCTTCGCGTCGCGGTCCGGTGGCGGCTCGGCGAACCGCGCCGCGACCGAGCGCCCATCGGCGAAGCGAGCGCACAGCGTCGCCGGGGCCTCCGGAGGCGGCTCATCCGGCTCGAAGACATGCGCGTCGTCCGCGCCGAGCTCGCGACGCACCAAGGCCAGGAAGCGGTCGAGGTCGGCCTGCACGGGAGGGGCTTTGGTATCACATACCGCCCGTAGGCCTCCAGGGCTCCCGAACAACACGGCGCGCGGGGGCTACCGGCGTACGCTACATAGAGAAGAGCCGCGTTCGTGCGCGGTGCCGCATGCGATTTCGGGTCGGTAAGATTCCGGTGACGGTCCAGCCGTCGTTCTTCGTCGCGACGCTCCTCCTTGGCGCGTCGGCGGGAGACCCGCGCATGGTCGCCGCGTGGATCGCGATGGTCTTCGTGTCGGTGATGGTTCACGAGCTGGGCCACGCCGCGGCGGGCCTCGCGTTCGGCCTCGAACCGCGGATCGAGCTCCATACGATGGGCGGAACGACGTCGTGGAGCACCCCTCGCCAGCTCTCGACCGCGCAGCGCGTGACCATCAGCCTCGCCGGACCGTTCACCGGGTTCGTCGTCGCCGCGATCGCCGCGGCGGCGCACGCTGCGGCCCGGCCGGGCGCCCTCGCCGACGGCGCGGGGGGTTTCGTGTACCAGACGGTCCTCTTCGTCAATCTCTGGTGGGGGCTCGCGAACCTCGTTCCCATGCTCCCTCTCGACGGCGGGAACGTCATGACCCACCTGCTCGACGCGCTCACCGGAGGGCGCGGAGAGCGACCGGCGCGCATCGTTTCGATCGCCATCGCCGGGCTCGCGCTCGCGTCGGCGTTGCTTCTCGCCGCCCTCGGCGCGTCGCTGCCCTTCAGCGCCCTATGGGTCGCGATGCTGGCTGCGCTCTTCGTCAGCGCCAACTGGCGCGCCCTGCGCGAGCTCGACATGCGCGAGCGGCGCAGGGCGCCCGGAGACGGCGATTCGCCGCGCGCCTAGGGAGGACGCGGCGAGCTTGCGCGTCACGGGGTCGTCGGCGACGGCGTCGGCGTGCCCGGGTAAGGCGACGGCGACGGGGACGGAACCGGGGAGCTTGGCGCGGGGATCGGCGAGATGCCGGCGTCGTAGCCTGGCGAGATTGGAGATCCGGGCTGCGGATTGGGCATGCCGTATCCGGCGTCGACGCCGTACTGGGCGACGCCCGTTTGCCCGCGGCTGCATGCGACGGCACACAGCGCGAGCAGCGCTGCGATGGCGGTGGCTCCGAAGATTTTCATGGTGCGCTCCTCTCGGGTTGCCGCGGGTCAGAACGCACGACCCATGCCGCCGGAGGAGATCGACTCCTTCGCGCCCAGCGACGCCTCGGCCGTGACTCTCGGCCTCGGGACGTGCGCCACGCCCACGCGCTCGAGGTGCGCGGTGGCCGCGAGGACCGTGGCCTCGTCCCAAGCGTCACCGACGAGCTGGAAGCCGATGGGCAAACGCGCCTCGTCGAGGCCCAGGGGGGCGCTCGCCGCCGGTAGCCCCGTCAAGTTGGCGAGGAAGGCGAATCGACACATGGCGCCCAGGGCGCGCGCGTCGACGAACCCGCCCTCGAATTCCGTTTCCGTCACGCGCACCGCCGTCGTCGCCGTCGTCGGAAGGGCGAAGAGATCGACGCTCCCGAAGGCGCGTGCCACCTCCTGCCGAAGCCCCGTCCGCAGGCGCTGCGCGTGTACGTACTGGGTCGCTGTCGTCTCGCCGAGCACCGCGTAGTTCACCGCCAGGTCCTCGTTGTAAGCGGCTCCCCGCCGCAGGTTCTCGCGCTGCTGCGCCATGTCTTCGAGGCCGATCGCCAGGTAACCGATGGCCACCGCCCATCGCGCGAGCTGCAGGCGCACGTCGACGAGCACCGCGCCTTCTCTCTCGAGGGCGCGCATCGCAAGACGCCCCGCCCGCGCCACCGCCGGGGATGCGTCCGCCCACTCGCTCTCGACAACGGCGATCCGGAGACCGCGCACGCCGCGCGCGAGCGCACGGACGAGCGATCCCGGCTCGAGCGGGGGCGCGAGCTCGGTCTGCCGGTCGGCGGGGTCGTGGCCGCACGTCGCCTCGAGGACTTGCGCGAGGTCGACCGTGGACGACGCGAGCGGGCCGAGATGCGCGACGCTTCCGACGGAGGCGTCGCCGGCGCGGCTGATGCGTCCCCAGCTGGGCTTGAGCCCGAACACGCCGCAGATCGAGGCCGGGATGCGAATGGACCCGCCGCCGTCGGCTCCGAGCGCGAACGGAACGAGCCCCGTCGCCACCGCCACGCCCGAGCCGGTGGACGACCCGCCGGCCAGGTGCTCGGCCGAGTGCGGGTTTCGCGGCATGCCGCGCTTCGGGTTGAACCCGAGCGGCGACATCCCGAGCTCGGTCATCGGCGTCTGCCCGAGCACCACCGCGCCCGCCGCGCGCAGTCGCGCCACACAGGTCGCGTCCTGCGTCGCGGGCGACACGTCGGTCACGTCGCTACCATTACGGACGGGGAGCCCGCGCACCGCGGTCTGCTCCTTGATCACGGTGGGCACGCCATCGAGCGGCCCGCGAGGAGCGCCGCGCCGCCATCGGTCGGCGGAGGCTTCCGCGTCCTGACGCGCGGCCGCGTCGGCGAGCTCGAGGACGGGTCCGAAGCCTGGGCGCCGGTGCGCGAGCCCTCGCGCGGCCTCGAGCGCGGCGAGCGCAATCTCGACGGGCGTCGTCTCCCCCGTGCGGTACGCGCGACCGAGTGTCTCGGACGTGGCGCTCCAGGGGGGCCGTGGCAGCGGAAGCGCGCCCTCGCCGCCTCGAGGCGCCCGACCGGCGAGCGGCCGGTTGTCGACGGGCACGTCGCCGAGCAGGTGGTCGGGGAGGCGCTCGAGATCGGCGAAACCCGCCTCGGCGCGAAAAACTTCGTAGAGAAGGCGCGCTCCCGCTCGCGTCCGCGAGAGGCGGGCGACGGCGTGGAGAGCCCGGCCCGAGAGGCGAGGCGCGAAAGCCATTCGCTGGATCCTATAGACTCCATGGAAAGCATGCGCGCCGCCGTCGTCACCACCGCCGCCCCCGGTAAGTTCCGTCAGACCGTCCGAGTCGGGACGCACACCCTGATCGCCGACGAGCCGGTGGCTGCCGGAGGCGACGACGCGGGCATCGCTCCCCACGAGTGGATCTTCGCCGGGCTGGGCGCTTGTACGTCGATGACCCTCAAGGCCTACGCCGAGCGCAAGGGATGGCCGCTCGAGGAGGTCGAGGTCACCGTGCACGGCGAGCAGGATGGCGGAGCGTTCGTGCTTTCGCGCGCCATCCGCGTCAAGGGCAATCTGACCCCCGAGCAGCACGCCCGTCTGCTGGAGATCGCCGAGAAGTGCCCGGTTCACAAATCGCTGACAGGCCCCATCCGGATCGAGTCGACGATCTCGCCGGCAACGTGAAGAGCGAGCACCGTGAAGAGTGAGGCCACGTGACGGGTGGCGGGTGACCGGCGACGGGTGTGGGTGCCGGGTGCCGTGTGACCGGTGAACGGACCCCCAGGATTCCACACTCATTAATTCATGCCTGCTCCGAGAGTCTTTCTGCCCATCGCTCCCTCCGATAGGATGATTTTCGAATGCCCTCCGAGGCCCCCGCCCGAAAATCGACGCCGAGCGAGCTGCCGCTCGGCACGGTGATCAACGGGCGCTACCGCGTCGCTTCGCTCATCGCGAGCGGGGGGATGGGGCACGTGTACCGGGCGGAGCAGGCGCCGCTCGGGCGGGTCGTCGCCCTCAAGCTCCTTCGCACCCCCGCCGTGGAGGACGGAAAACTCGAAGAGAGCTTCCGCAAGCGCTTCTTCGTCGAGGCGAGCATCCTGGCGAAGGTGCAACACGTCAACGTGGTCACGCTCTTCGATTACGGGCGCATCGAGGGCGTTGAGCGCGACCAGTACTTCATGGCGATGGAGTACCTCGCAGGAGAGACGCTCGCCGACCGCATCCGCGACGGCATCGCCCTGCCGACGCAGGACGTCCTCCGCATCCTCCGGCAGATCGCGCGCGGTCTGCGGGAGGCGCACAAGCTGGGCGCGGTGCACCGCGATCTCAAGCCCTCGAACGTCATGCTCGTTCCGGAGGCCGACGGCGGCGAGGTCGTGAAGATCCTCGACTTCGGCATCGGCAAGCTCCTCGGCGAGCAGGCCGGCAAGGACGAGCAGGCGCTGACGCAGCAGGGGTCCTTCCTCGGGTCTCCGCGGTACGTCGCCCCGGAGCAGGTGAACGAGAGGCGCGTCGACGCGCGGACCGACGTGTACGCGCTCGGCGTCATCGCCTACGAGGCGCTGTGCGGTTTCGTGCCGTTCGACCGCGAGACCAACCTGGAGACCATCCTCGCTCACTGCAGCGCGCCGCTGCCGCCGATGTCCGAGCGCAACCCGGCGGCGAGCGTGCCCGAAGTCGTCGAGACGTTCGTGCGCAAATGCCTCGAGAAGGACCCGAACGCGCGCCCCGCGAGCATGGAGGAAGTGCTGCGCGGTATCAGCGAGTGCGAGCGGGCGCTCTTCGGCGTCACCAGCCTGGGCGCGTCGCCGAACGACCTGACTCCGCCCGTGCTCGCCTCGCCGCGCGCGCCGGCGGCCTCGCGTCCGGAGGCCTTCGACGACACCCTCGCGTCGTCGCCCGAGATGATGCGCGAGCGCCGGCCGTCGGTCGGGTCGCTCGGGACGCAATCCCCGCTCACGACGCCCGCCGCCCCGGCGCCGGCGCCCGAAGACGGCCGCCACGATCTCACCCGGCGCGTCGTCT
>CALKVG010000226.1 GCA_937998045.1 uncultured Myxococcales bacterium | reverse complement strand
TCTTGCTCAAACGGCCGCTCAAAGGCGGCAAGGAAAGTAGGATCTACCAATGCTGAAAATCAAGAAGGTCGATCACGTCGCGGTGTGCGTCGCGGACGTCGACGAAGCGGCCGCCCAGTGGGGGACCGCGTTCGGCCTCACGCCGCGCGAGCGCGAGATGGTCGAGTCGCAGAAGACCGAGGCCGCGCTCCTGCCGGTCGGGGACACCGGGACGAGCGTCGAGCTCATCTCGCCGCGGGGGAACGAGGCTCTCGCGCGCTTCCTCGAGAAGCGGGGGCGCGCGGCGCTGCACCACATCGCGCTCGAGATCGAGGGGATCGAAGAGGCTCTCTCGCTCCTGACGGCGCTCGGCGTCCCCCTCATCGACCCGGCGCCGAGGATCGGGGCCCGCGGTCACAAAGTCGCGTTCGTGCACCCGAAGGCCACCGGCGGCGTGCTGGTGGAGCTGGTGGAGCCCGTGGCAGAAGGAAGGAAGTAGACCCGGAGGCAAAAGCAAAAGTATTCTTCGCTCGTGATATTGGCGACGAGGGAAGGTCTACCCTTGAAGGAGCGATCGATGAGGTTGGCTCGCACTGTCCTTGCGTGTGCCGCGGCGGGAGCGTTCGCGCTCGCGCAGGCGCCTGCGTTTGCCCAGGGCCAGACTCCCGCCGGCAAGGGCGCCCAGGCCGCGCAGCCGGCCAAGCCCGCGAGCGCCGCCCCGGCGGCCGCCTCCGCTGGCGGCCCGTCGAAGGCCGACCTGGCCGCGGCGAAGAAGCACTATGCCGAGGGCGAGAAGAAGTACAAGGCGGCCGACTACACAGGCGCCGTCGCCGACTTCAAGGCCGCCAACGACATCAAGAGCACCCCGCAGGCCGAGCGCTACATCGGGCTCGCGGAAGACAGCCAGGGGCACCTGCAATCGGCAGCCGAGTGGTACGACAAGTTCCTCGTGCACGTCCCCGAGAGGATGACCCAGCAAGGCGACGAGATTCGCAAGCGACTCGCTGAGATCAAGGCGCTCCCCGGGAAGGTGCACATCGAGTCGAACCCGCCCGGCGCGAGCGTGGTCATCGATGACAAGCCGGCGGCTTCGCCCACACCGGTCGATGTGGACGTTCCCCCGGGGCAGCACACGGTCAAGTTCACGGCGCAGGGCCGCCTGCCGGCCGAGAAGCCGATCGACGTCGCCTTCGCGTCCACGCAGACGGTCACCGCCGACCTGGAGGCGGAACCCCCCCCGCCGGCTCCGCCGCCTCCTGCGCCAGTCGCGGCTGCGCCATCTCCCGCGCCGCCTCCGCCGCCTCCGCCGGCACCGCGCAGCCTCGTGCCCGCGTTCGTGACGGGCGGACTCGCGATCGCCGCAGCGGGCGTCGGCACCGTGTTCGGCGTCATGGCCCTCAACGACAAGAGCGATTTCGACAAGAATCCGACGACCCAGACGGCCGACAACGGGGATACGCACGCGCTCATCAGCGACATGGCGTTCGGCGTCGCGCTGACCTTTGGCGTGACGAGCGCGGTCCTCTTCCTGACGAAAGACGAGCCCCCGCCGGCCGCGTTCGGCCAGCCGAGGAGCGTGACCGCGAAGGCCGACGCGGCGAAGAAGCACGCGTTGACGATCGTGCCGACGCCCATCGTGGGAGCGCATACCGGGGGTGCGGGCCTCCTGCTTCGGTTCTGAGGGCGAGTGGTGCGGCCTGCCATGAGAAGGAAAGCGATGAGAAGGAAGCCTTCGATGCGATGGGGTGTGTTCGTGGTTGCGGCGTGCGTCGTCGCGACGGCGCTGCCCGGTTGCGAGCTGCTGGTCGACTTCGATCGGAGCAAGATTCCTCAGGAGGGAGGAGTCGACGCGACGAGCGGGGAAGACGGGACGACGCCGGGGATGGACTCCGGCGCGCCAGAGGCCGCCTCGCAGGACTCGTCGACGGGCATGGACTCCGCGAGCGACGCACCCGCGACGGACTCCGGTGCCGGCGCTCCGCCCGGCGACGGCGCGACGGACAGCGCGGCCGACTCCGCGAGCCCGACGGACTCGAGCGCTTCGGAGGGGGCGGCCGCCGACACCGGCGCCGACTCGCCGGTCGAAGCCGCCGTCGACTCGGAGGCCCCCGACGCGCCCGCCGAAGCCTCGGAGGACAGCAACGCGCCCATCGACTCCGGCGCCGACACCGCGGACTAATCGTCCGGGTGCCACGGATACAGAAGTGGCGCCGTGTCGCCGTAGTGGCGGCGCATCCCGAGCAGATACGACTCGAACTTGCACATGTGCTCGAAGCAGCGGTCCTTATCCCGCTCCTTCCCGAAGCAAATCGCGATGCACAAGAGACGGCGGGACGCGCGTTCGAGGCACGCCATCGCCTCGCGCACGCACTTTCGCCCGCGCTCCGTCAGCGCCACGAACCGCTGTCGCGTGTCCGTGTGCGGGCGGCTGCGTGTGACCATGCCTAGCTTCTCGAGCGACTTGAGCATTCGGCTGACGACCGACTTGCACACGCCGAGCTGACGGCGAATGTAGCTCTGAAGAACGGTGCGCGGGCGCGAGTCCTGGCCGCCGTCGCCGAAGAGCACGTGCATCAGGTCGTAGCGTGCTGCCGTCAACCCGAAGGACGTGAACGGCTTACGCAGGATACGAAGAACAGCGTAATGGGCACGCTTGGTCGAAAAGAAGTGCGCGTTCATGCGAGTCCTGCTGGCCCCGTCCTCAGCAGACCCCATGCCAGTTGCGCGCGTGTCCGACGGCCCGTTCGCGCGCCGCCAAGAGCGCCCCCGATGACATGCGAGATCGTACGCTTGACAACGATCTGGGACTCCTTGGGGGGCGGTCGCGAGGAGGCGGGCAAGCCACCCGCGACCTGTCGAGGACAGTTTCGGGCTGTCCGGGGACAGCCTCGAACCGATCGCGACAGGCCAGGACACGCCCTTCGCCCATGCGAAGCGAACCGGCGGCGCTTACGAGCGTTGCATCTGGGAGATCGTGTCGGAGACGCGCTCGACGTCGGGCGGCAGAAAGACGGGCGCGTTGTGGCGTTGCGCATCGACGCCGGGCAGGCGGCGCTCGTGGTAATTCGCCTTGAACTCGGTGAACTTCAGGCCATTGGCCGTCGAGACGACGACGACGCGATGGTGCGGCTCGATGAGCCCGCGCGATCGAAGCTTGAAGAGGCACGCGAGCGCGACGCCGGTGTGCGGGCACGTGTAGAGGCCCGTGCGGTCGGCGCGCGCGCAGGCGTCCGCCAGCTCGTCCTCGCTTGCCTGCTCGACGACGCCGTTCATCGCGCGGAGGGCGGCCATCGCCCGAGGCGCGCTCACCGGGTTACCGATCTGGATGGCGCTCGCGAGTGTGCTCTCCGCGTGGATCGGCTCGACCACGTCCTTGCCTGCGACGAACGCGCGGTACATCGGGTTGGCGCGCTCCGCCTGCGCGATGCACAGCCGCGGAATGCGCGCGACGAGCCCGAGCTCGAGCATCATCTTGAACCCCGCGTAGAGCGCCGCTGCGTTCCCGAGGTTCCCGCTCGGAAGGACGATCCAGTCGGGCGCCTCCCAGTCGAACTGCTGGACGATCTCGATCGAGACGGTCTTCTGTCCCTCGATGCGCAGAGGGTTCATCGAGTTCGCGAGATAGACGAGGCCTCGGCGCGCGAGCTCCTTGACGATCGCCATGCAGCCGTCGAAGTCCGTCTCCAGCGCGAGGACGCGCGCGCCGTGCGCCAGCGGCTGAACCAACTGCGCCGGGCTGACCATCCCGCGCGGCAGGAGGACCGCCACCGGCAGGCCGGCGACCGCGCCGTACGCCGCCAGCGACGCGCTCGTGTCCCCCGTGCTCGCGCAGCAGAGGACGCGCGTCGAGAGCGCTCCCTGCTTGAACGCTTGCTGCACGATGCTGACGAGCACCGTCATTCCCAGGTCCTTGAAGCTGCCGGTGTGCGAGTTGCCGCAGAGCTTGATCCACAGCTCGCTGACGCCGATCTCCCGCCCGAGGCGTTCCGCCCAAAAGACGTTCGTCCCGCCCTCGCTCGTCGACACGATGCAGTCGTCGGGCACTTCGGGGGCGACCCACTCCCGCTTGCCCCATACCCCCGACCCGAAGGGCCACTGCGTGCGCATCCAGCGGTCGTCGAAGAGCTTCATCCAGGCGGAGGCGCTGCGGTCGCGCAGGGCCTGCACATCGTGGACGACTTCGAGCAAGCCGTTGCAGGTGGGGCAGCGGTAGATGGGCTGGGTGAGCGCGTGCTCCCCGGGGCAGCCGGCGAAGCAGCGAAATGTGGCGCGATAGCGGGCCATGGGCCGCCACCATAGCGCCCGGCGCTAAGGTCCGCAGCAGAGGACCGACGCGCTGCCGCCCCTCTGCAGCGTGATCTGCTCGGGACGGCAGCGCCAGCCGCTGGCGGTGCAGTCGGCGTCGGCGAAGCAGACATCGGTGCACTTGCTCGAGGCTTGGTCGCAGAAGTCGCTGGCGCAATCCGAGTCGCTGGCGCAGGCGCTGCCCTGAGGTGCAGAGCTGTTGCTCGTCGCGGCGCATGCGGCGTAGATGGTCGCGTTGTTCGTCGAGTCGCGAAAGTAGCCGCAGGTGTAGCCGAGGCCGCCGCAATCGGGCGTGTTCCGGCACGCGTTCTGGCAAGATCCTCGGTAGCAGAGGGTGCTCTCGCACTCGTTCCCGAAGTTGCAGGTCGCGCCGTTCGTTCCGGCGCCTCCCTGTCCGCAGTAGGCGACGTAGCCTTGATCGAAGGTGGGCACCCCGGGGAATGTCCCCAAGCCGCAGGTCGTGCCGCCCCCGCACTCCTTGGTCGACTGCGAGGTCGAGCAGCAGGTGTCTGCGCACGTGCTGCCCGCGCATAGCCCCGACCGGCAGTTCGTGTTGTCCGAGCACGACTCTCCGCCCAGCGCGGCGCCGAGCTGCGTGGACCGGTTGAGCCACGTGGGAAGGACGCAGAAGCTGCCGCCCGTGGAGGTCGCGTAGCACACCGTGTTGGGCTCGCAGTCGGCCGAGGTGCAGCAGGGCTTCGTGCAGAAGTTGGCGCCGCCGGCCGCGGCGTAGAGGCCCGAGCCGATCGTCAGCTGGTCGGCGCAGATGTGGCTGTCGCAGGCGATGTTCCCGACGCACTTGCACATGAGGCCCGTGCAAGGGCCCGAGTCGCCTCCGCCCGCGTCGGTCATCGTCGCTCCCTCGACGGGCGCCGCGTCGGGCATGCTCGCATCGACCGCCGCTTCGCCCACCGAGCCGTCGAGGGGCCCTGCGTCGAGTGACGGATTGGCTCCTCCGGTGTCAGCCGGGGGCTGCACCGAGACGTCGGCCAGCGCGCATAGATGCGAGTTGATGTCGCACTGCATGCTGGTCGGGCAGCTCCCAACGGTGCAGTTCGGGACGCATTGATCGCGCGAGGGGTCGCAGACCGTGCCCGGAGGACAGTTGTCCGGCGTTCTGGGTTCGCAGGCGAAATCGGGGATTGTGTCGCCGACGGCGAGCTCGCATCCCGTGCCCGACGCGATGAGCGCGGTGGCGGCCGTTGCCGTCGCGAAAGCTAGCGATCGGAGGGAAAGGGGGCGAGGCCGCGCCATCAGAAGGATCTTTGCACGAGGAGCCCGCCGCCGCCCGCGAGGGGCACCGCCGAGACGCTCGTGGAACCCGCGGTGGCTGCAGCGCGTGAGCGCCCGAAGTAGAGGGTCGCGGCGGCTATGGCTCCCACTACTGCCACACCAAAGCCGACGTCGGCAAGCATCGCCTCGCGGTGTGCTGCGCTCTGTCGATTTACGAGGTCAGCGTAGGTCCCGTCGCGTCCGGTAACGAAGTTCGCCGGCGGTTCATCGATCTTGGCGCGGACGGCCATGACGATGCCCACGGTGAGGCCGGCCGCGGTGACGCCCAGCGCGCCGACGGTCAGCGCGTCGAAGCGGCCGGCGGGCGGCTTCTCGG
>CALKVG010000225.1 GCA_937998045.1 uncultured Myxococcales bacterium | reverse complement strand
GCGCACGAGCATCCCACCCAGGCGCTGCTCGACGCGTTCATCATCCGTCGTCGCCGCGGCCGGTTCGAGGGACTCGTCGTCGCCATCTGCGGCGACATCCTGCACTCCCGCGTCGCACGCTCGAACGCGATCCTCCTCGGCGAGCTCGGCGCCGAGGTCCGCCTCTGCGGACCGGGAACGCTGATGCCGCGGCAGGCCGAGGTGCTCGGGAGCACGGTGCGCGTCTACCGCCGCATCGAGGACGCCGTCGACGGCGCGGACGTCGTCATGGCGCTGCGCATCCAGAACGAACGGCTCGCCAGCGCGATGCTCGCCAGCACGCGCGAGTACTCGCGCACCTTCGGGCTGAACGCGCGGGTGCTCGCGCGGGCGAAGCCGGACGCCATCGTCATGCACCCCGGTCCCATCAACCGCGGCGTCGAGATCGACCCTCGAATCGCCGACGGCGAGCAGAGCGTCATCCTGGATCAAGTCGAAGCCGGAGTCGCCGTCCGGATGGCCGTTCTCGAGCGGCTGGTGGAAGCCGGCGATCGGTATCGAAGCGGGGGCGGCGCCGCCGCCGCCGAGGCATGAGCCGCGACTCGCCGCTCGGCGTCTTCGACTCCGGCCTCGGCGGGCTGACGGTCGTCCGCGAGCTTCGCCGCGCGCTCCCCGCAGAGGACATCGTGTACCTCGGCGACACGGCCCGCGTGCCGTACGGAACCAAGGGCGCCGCAACGGTCGTGAAGTACGCTCTCGCGTGCGCACGGCACCTGGTCGCGCGCGACGTGAAGGCGCTCGTCGTGGCTTGCAACACCGTCAGCGCAGTGGCTCCGGAGCGGCTGCGCGTCGAGCTCGACGTGCCCGTCCTCGGAGTCGTCGAGCCCGGCGCGAAAGCCGCGGTGCAGGCGACGCGCCTCGGGCGCATCGGCATCCTCGCGACCGCGGGCACCATCGCCTCGGGCGCCTATCCGCGCGCCGTCGCGCAGCTGTCGACGCGCGCGGAGGTCGTCGGCCAGCCGGCGCCTCTGCTCGTCCCGCTCGCGGAGGAGGGGTGGACCGAGGGAGAGGTGCCGCGGCTGGTCGCGCGCCGGTACGTCGAGCCGCTCGCGCGCGCCGGCGTCGACGTCGTCCTGCTCGGATGCACCCACTATCCGCTGCTGCGGAGCGCCATCGAAGCGGCCGTTCGCGAGTGCGCCGGCAGCCAGGTGGCCGTCGTCGACAGCGCCCACGCGACGGCAATGGAGGCGCGCGCGTTCCTCGAGAGCCGGGGCCTCGCGCGGGAGCGCGGCACGGGCAGCACGCGCCTGTACGTCACCGACGTCCCGCGCGCGTTTCAAGAAGTGGCCGCGCGTTTCCTGGGGGGCGACGTCGGCGAGGTCGAGCAAGTGGATCTCTAGTTCGCCCGACGCAAAATCGTACGGCGCCCGTCAGACGAAATCGCGCCTCGAGCGCTTAACGTATTGAGAGGCTCGAAAAGGCATCGTCGGAAGGCGCTCCGACCAAAAGCCGCGTCGCTTATCCCCGAGCGAAAGACGCTCGACCCACGGGAAGGGATGCTCGGTCGCCCGCGAACGTCGCCGGTCCGGCGAGGCGCACCGCTTCGCGCACTGGCAAGACGAGCCGACCGAGATAGAAAGCGACGTGGCCAAATAGAAAAGCAGGCTGGCCAAATAGAAGCGCGGCTCGGCGAAATGGAAGCGCGGCTCGGCCATCAGGTCGAGAGCCGCGGCAAACAGGACGCGACGCTTGCCCACTTGGACGTGTCGCGCGGCCAATACCACGGGGCGCATCGCGGGTTGGAAAGGACGCTCGACCAGGTTGCCGAGACGCCCGGCCAGTTGGACGCGTCGCTCGTCGAACACGATGCGACGCTCGGCCAACGGGAAGCGTCGCTCGTTCAAGTCGACGCGACCCTTCGCCAGTTGGTCGAGCGCCTCGTCCACGAGGACGAGCCGCGTGGCCAACAGAAAGCGACGCGCGACCAAAGGGCCAAGGCGATTGTCGAAGAGGATCCGAAGCTCGGCCAATTGGACGTGACGCTCGGTCGGTTGGAAAAGCACCACGACCACTTCGACGAGACGCTCGGCCAGTCGGCCGCGGCGCTTGGCCCGAAGGACGCGACGCTCGGCCTGTTGACCGAGCCGCTCGACCCAATGGACACGGCGCGCGTCCAACTGGCCGAGGCGCTTTCGCGACGCGACCGTCGGCGCGCCGCGAAGACTGCCCCGCACTACCCCGACTCAACGATCGCTGTTTCAAACGACTCGACCACCGACCCGATCGCAACGAAACCAAAACCAATCGCAACGAAGCCGGCCCGATCGGCCACCGGAGTGCGCTCGATTCGATCGCGGTGCGATCGACTACGACGCAGCCCGGACCCTCGCGCTCACCACCCCATGGCGACGAGCATGTAAACCATGCCGCTGGCCCCGACGTCCGACGAGTTCCCACCGGCGTCGTCGTACGGGAACGCGTACTGCTTGTTGTGGATGGCACGGGAGTGAATCCACGAAGCGTAATAGTCGGCCGGCGCGGCGCTGTAGAAGGTCGACTCCGTGTTGACCTGCCAGAAGTTGTTGTCCTTCAGCGACCCGTCGGCGTTCCACGTCCCTGCGGCGGCGCCGACATGACGGAAGATCGCCGCAGAGAGGCTGGGGTACGCCCCGAGGCCGCTGCCGTTCGGACCCGGCATCGGGACGGTGATGCCGTTGTTGGTCCACATTTGCGCGATGAAGCTGTTGTAGTAGTCGGCGTTCGGCCCCCCCGCATTGAACCCGCAGCCCCCACCCGGCTCGGGGATGCGGTACGGAGCGTTGGGAGGCTGTCCGCACGGCTGGAACGGAGCCGGGACGGAGGACACGTACGACGCAAACGTTGCGGCGCGGTCCTCGGCGAACGTGGGGCAGTTCTCGCCGATGTAGTAGTCGGGGCCGGTCGTCACGTGCAAGTCGAGGGCGAGCTTGATCGCGAAGGCGTCGACGCGCGTCGTGTCGTAGTTGATCCAGTACTTCGGCCCGGTGTTGTTGGTGCCGAGCGCGAACTCGATGAAATCGTAGTAGTCCGTCTTGCCCTGGCTACCTGGGCAGCTCGCGGGAGAGCCGGTCGGGCAAATGTAGAAGTACATGCGCCCGTTGTACCCGGGAGGCGGCGCGGGCATGTCGTACGACGGCATCTCGGCCAGCGAGTGCGTCTCGTTGATGTTGAGCGTGGAGTTCTGAAAGCTCCAGTAAAGCTCGCTGTCCTGGTACTTGCCGTTGGTGCGATTGAGGAACTTGAACACCATCGCGCCCGTGCCGGTCGAGATGTTGCTGCTGTCCCAGAAGCCGGCAGGAAAGCCTCCGGCGACGTCCTCGTTGCCGCTGCACGGGGCCCCTCCGTCGCCGAGGATCACGGTTCCGGCATCCGGGGAAGGGCCAGAAGAACCGCTCGACGAAGACGACGTGGTGCCGCTCGACATCCCGCTGGAGCTCGTGCCGGACCCGCTGCTCGAGCCGGTGGTGCCCGAGCTGGTGCTCGACGCCGTGCCCGAACTGCTGGCGCCTGACGATGTACCCGAGGACGTCCCGCCCGAGGACGTCCCGCTGCCCGAGGACGTAGAGCTCGACGACGAGGTGCCGGAAGATCCGCCCTCTTCCGCCGACGCGTCGCTCCCCGAGAAGGACCAATTGCCCGTGGACCCCTCGCTCGAACACGCAGCGGGTGCGGTGGCCGCGCACATGGCGACGAACGATGCAGGGACTGTCCAGGGGACCTTCATGCGGGGAACCTCCGACGGGCCTCAGGGCTCGGGGCCTCGCGGCCCTCGCCGCATCGCAAAAGCAACGTGCATGCCGGCGTTTGCGGGGCTTGCGCGGCGACAGCCGGGCCGTCGAACGGCGTACCGACGAGGCCACCGCCACCGGCGTCGCCCTCCACCGCGAGCCAGCGCGCGATCCGACGCTTCGCTCCCGCGCGGCCACTCCACACGCGCATCCGGTTGCCCGCGTCCTTGGACGTCCCGCGCGCATCGGCGCTACTTGCCGCGCGGGGTTGCGCTCCCCCGGCCGGCGCCGGGCATGTCGCGCGGCGCCGTTCCCGGATCTCCGCCGTTCGTGCCCATCCCTTCGCGCGGGTTGTTCCTCTGGTACCTCTCCGCCCGACTCGGTCCCTCCGCATCGGCGGCGCCGCCGGCCAGGGCGAGCAGGGCGAGGCAGCACGAGATACACGCGATCGCCGCGCTTGGCCGCGGGGAGATGGATCGCCGGAACGAATGGCTGGGGCGCACGACGGCTACAATCCTACTACTACGCGGCCCCCAACACTGCCCAGACCATCCAATGGGCGACCGCAGAAGGCGGCTGCGACGCCGATGGCGGCAAACAGCACCCGTTGCCGAGGAGAGTACGCGGCGACGGCGGCAAGCATCGAGCGCGCGCCCGCGCTCCCGTCGTCGACCGCGCGCAACGCGACGACCACCCCCGCGCAAGCGACGAAGCCCAGAACACCCCACGCGGCGTCGCTCCACGACGCAGGCCGCCAGCCGAGGTCCGGGAGACGAACGCGGCCCAGCACGCAGAGTGCGATCCCGACGCCCACCCCCGCGCCGACAACCGTGATCGGCGCGCATCTTGGGTTCTCCGGCGAAAGCGGCGCGGTACACGGCAAGGGACCGAAAGGCCCCGCCCTCGCCAAGCGGCTTGAGCGTGCAATCTCCCGAGCTACGGTGTTCGTGTGCATGAACGCTGCCGCAGCTCGGCTGTGACACGGACGTCGACGACGTGAACGGAATGACGGACGCCGACGAACGCTGATTTGGACCGGCTCTAAGGCCCACGCGACGGCCGCTCGGCGATCCGCAGGTGCTGCGGCGAGGTGAACTCGCCGCGCGCCGCTTGTTCGCGAGCGCGCAAGATCGGGCACACGGCGAGCGGCGACTCCCACGAACGAAGCTCGACGGCGCCGCTCCTGTGCAGGAGCACGAGGTCCTCGGCGACCTCCTCGGGGCGTTCGAACATCGCTTCCACCGGGCGGGACGCGCCGCGCGCGAGCTCGAGAAAGGGTCGCTCCATCTCTTCGCTGCGGAATACGACGTCGTATCCGGCCGCCGTTTTGAACGACCGCCGGCGGTCGTCGTCGGTCCCGCCCTCCGGTCCGGCCACCATGTTCGACGCGATCCGCATCTCGCGAACGGCGGATGCACGCCAGGGCTCCCGTGGCGCGCCGGCGCGGCTGGCGAGCGCGCAGCGGAACTGCGCGTAGCAGAGGAGATCGAGCGTGTC
This sequence comes from uncultured Myxococcales bacterium, assembly GCA_937998045.1. Lineage (GTDB taxonomy): Bacteria > Myxococcota_A > Polyangia > Polyangiales > Polyangiaceae > Palsa-1150. Next base: position 1,102 of record CALKVG010000225.1, on the reverse strand, counting down.
GCACCGCGCGCGCCCCGCAAGCCCTTCGTCGTCGACCCAGCGTCCGAGCCCCTCGGGGAGGCGCGCGCTCGGGTAGGCGAAGTCGGCGTCGGCTACGAAGGCGAGCCCGTGACGCTCGAGCAACACAAGGATCTCGCTCTGCCAGTAGGCGCGGTTCGTCTCGGCGAGGTACTCGTGGGCGACGTAGCTGTCCTTGGCGTCGCGCACGATCGCGAACTCGACCGCCATCAATCGCGAATAGGGGTGATCGCTCGGCTGCAGGACGCTCGCCAGCTTCTCGGCCGCACGCCGCGCGGCGCGCGCCCGCGCCCCGGGGTCGCCGATCCCCTGCGTCTGCGCGCAGAGATACTCGCGGACGAGCCCCCGCACGCTCCAGCCGGGGAGCGCGTTGTAGCTGACGTAGAACAGGCCCCGGGGCGAGAGGGCGCGGGCCGCGAAGGCGAGGAGCTCGTCGCGCGACGCGTCGTCCACCCAGGAAAAAACCCGTGAAGGACGACGTAGTCGAACGTGCCTTCGAGCCGCGGGAGCGCGTCGCGGAACGACGCACCGACGAGCGCGAGGTTCTCGGCGCCGATCGCGGCGCGGCCCTCCTCCGCGAAGGCCATGAGCCGTTTGCTCCCGTCGACGCCGACGAAATGCGCGGCGGGCCGGTAGCGAGCGAGCGGCAGGAGGTTCGTCGCCTCGCCACACCCGAGCTCGATGTATCGGTAGCGGTCCAGGGGCGGACAGGGACCGCCGTGCAGCCGCGAGGTGACCGCCATGCGCTCGGGTGCGGTCCACTCGACGGGGATCGAGTCGTACGGGAGGTCGTCGTACGGATCGCTCATCGCGCCTTCACCGGGCAGTCCGATCGATCGCCCGCATCATGGCCAGTCGGCGTCGTTGATCTCCGGCGAGGGCGCGCGTGTCGACCCAGGAGATCCCGCGTTCCTCGATCGACAGCGCGAGGGCGAGGACGTGCCGTCGACGCAGCGGTGCGCGCTCCAGCCAATCGAGCACGTGCTCGCGCCGGGTCTCTCGGCCGAAGAGATAACGTCGTCCCCGAGCCCACGCCGACCCATGCTCCTCGCAGAAACGCCGGATCGCCTGGGCGTTGGGACGG
>CALKVG010000224.1 GCA_937998045.1 uncultured Myxococcales bacterium | reverse complement strand
CCTCTCGACGATCGCCGCCGCCGAGATCGTGCGCATCGTCGCCCTCAACGCGAGCTTCACGCACGGCGCGATCGGCATCCTCTCTCCCTCGCTCTTCTCGAATCCGGGCGTCGACGCGAAGTTCTACGCAGCGGCGGTCGGGCTCCTGGCCGTCGCTGTCGCCTTCGCCGCGTGGACTCATGGCTCTCGCTTCGGCTATTCGCTGCGCGCGATCCGCGAGGACGAGCAGACCGCCATGGCCGTCGGCATCGATCCGGCGCGCTACAAGCTCCTCGCGCTGCTCCCGAGCGCGCTGCTGACTGCGCTCGCCGGCGGAATCTACGCCAGCTTCGCCCAGTTCGTCGGCCCGGAGAGCGTCCTCGGCATCGACATTTCCGTTCAGGCCGCGGTCGTCGCGATGCTCGGGGGGGCGGCGACGGTCTGGGGGCCGGTCGTCGGATCGCTCATCCTGACCCTCGCCGCGGAGGCCTTCAAGGCATTCTTCAAAGAGGCCCATCTCCTTATTTATGGGCTCCTTCTCATCGTCGTCGTTCTCTTTCTGCCCGCCGGCGTCGTCGGCATCGCCGCCTCACGCATCCCGGCGCGCTGGCGCGCTGCGCTGGGCCGCTCCTTGCGTTCGCGCCGTTCGCCTCGCCGTTCGGGGAACGCGCAATGACCGCGCCGCCCGTCCTTTCGCTTCGCAACGTAACCAAGAGGTTCGGTGGACTCGACGCGGTTGCCGGCGTGAGCTTCGATCTCCACGAAGGCGACACGCTTTTCCTCATCGGCCCGAACGGCGCCGGGAAGACGACACTCTTCAACGTGATTACGGGATTCGCCCGGGCCGACGAGGGCGACGTCTTCTTTCGAGGCCAATCGCTAAAACGAGCTGCCCCTTACGAAGTCACGCGCCTGGGAATCGGCCGGACGTTCCAGATCGTGAGGCCCCTCGGCGGGTTGACGGTGCTCGAGAACGTCATGCTCGGCGCGTTCCTCCGCGACGGGAGCACCCGCCGCGCGCGGGAGGCCGCCCTCGACTGCCTTCGCCTGCTCGGTCTCGCCAACCGCGCTGACCACCTTGCGGCCGGGATTCCGCTCGGAGCGCGCAAGCTCCTCGAGATCGCCCGCGCGCTCGCGACGCGCCCGAGCCTCATGCTGCTCGACGAGGTCATGGCGGGCCTCAACCCGACAGAGTCCGCGGCCATCGTCGATGCGCTGAAGCGGCTCCCGGAGCGAGGCGTCTCGACCCTCGGAGGCGTTGAGCACATCATGCGCGTCGTCATGGCCCTCGCGACGCGCGTCGTCGTCCTCGACCACGGGAAGAAAATCGCCGAGGGAACCCCCGCCGAGGTGACGCGCGATCCCCGGGTCATCGAGGCCTATCTCGGGCCCAAGTTCGGCGGCGCGGGGGCGGCGGCCGGTGGCGCAGACGCAGGGAGCACCGCGTGACCGATGGCGCGTTGCTCGAGGTACGCGGCGTCGTCGCCTTCTACGGCGAGTTTCAGGCGCTTTGGGGAGTCGACCTCGACGTCCGCTTGGGCGAGATCGTCGCCCTGCTCGGCGCCAACGGCGCCGGCAAGACGACCCTCCTGCGTGTGGTCTCGGCGCTCGTGAAGGCACGCAGCGGGCGCGTTCGCTTCGCAGGGCAGGACGTGACGGACTGGCCGGCTCACGCGATCGTCGAGGCGGGGATCGCCCACGTGCCAGAGGGCCGCCAGCTCTTCCCCGAGATGACCGTGGAGGAGAACCTGCTGATCGGCGCCCACGTTCCGCGAAGCCGCGCCGCCCGCGCCGCCAACCTCGAGCGCTTCTACACGACGTTCCCGCGGCTGCGCGAACGACGCAAGCAGACCGCGGGCACGCTCTCCGGCGGAGAGCAGCAGATGCTCGCGATATCCCGCGGCCTCATGTCCGAGCCGAAGCTGCTCCTCCTCGACGAGCCGTCACTCGGCCTCTCGCCGCTCTTCACCGAGCGCATCCTCGAGTTCGTCAAGGAGATCGCGGGGCGCAAGGTAACTGTCGTCCTCGTCGAGCAGAAGGTGCTCGAGTGCCTCGAGATCGCCGACCGTGGTTACGTCATCGAGAACGGGCGCCTGGTGGCGCAGGGGTCGGCCGCCGAGCTCCGGAGCGACCCGCGGATTCGCGAGGCCTATCTGGGCCTTTGATCCCGCTCCACCGGAGGCGGCGGGACGGACGACGACGAGATCGTGCGCTTGCCCGAGGCGTCCGGCGAGGCGGCGAGCGGCCTCGTGGACGACGACTGCGGCGGCGGGCGGAGCGGCGGGAGCGTCGCCGGCGGGAGCTTGGCGGCGGGGGGCACGGACACCGAGGGGGTGCTCATCGCAGGCGGCCGCAGCGACGACGACACTTGGACCTTGGGTTCCGCGGGGAGCACGGGCGCGGGCACCGAGACCGCGCCCGGCGCCTTCGTCCGTCGATCGCGCTCGGACACCTGCGGCCGTTTCGTCGCGAGCTGCGCCATCAGCGTCTGCACCTGGCTGCACGCCTCGCGCAGCTTCTGGAGGCGGTCCTCCTCGAGCGTGCCGGTCTTGTAGAGCGCGGAGACGAGGGCGGCCTTCTCGGCGAGCCCCTCGTAATCGGCGCTTGCTTGGCGGTGGGCCTCCGCGCGATCCGAACAGTGGAGAAACGTCTGGCAGGCCGCGAGGATCGCCGCGCAGACGCTGAGGACGCCGACACCAACGGCGACCGGGGACGAGACCGACCGCTGCAGCGTCGCGAAGACGGACATCGCCACGATCGACGACAGGACGATCGCCGGCACGCCGAACGAGTAGTGCCATCGCCGCAAGCGAACGCTCGCGTTCGCGTGCGCGTCGCGATACTCGCACGCCTTCGCACCCCAGCTCGCCAGAAGCCCGAGCAACGCGTCCCTCTCGTCGCCTCCCGCCGCTGTCATGGGCCGCTAGCGTACACCCTGGGGTTGCGGGCGTCACCAAGGGGGGTACCGGCGAGTGGCCCCGCTCCCGTCCGCCTATCCCTGCAGCGCCTCCCGGACCCTCACGACAATCCAGAAGACCGCAATCAGCGCCACCGACGCGCACATCACGTTCCGCGTCCGCACGAAGAGCGTCTCGCGCTTGCGCAGCCACAGCACGAGCCAGAAGAGCGGGGCCACGATGAGCAGCTGCCCGATCTCCACCCCCACGTTGAACCCGAAGAGCGCCGGCGCGAGCTCGCGCCCGGACAGCCCCAGCTCGCGCAGGGCGTTGCTCAACCCCAGGCCGTGAATCAGCCCGAACCCGAACGCCACGGCCGCTCGCGCCCTGGCGTCGGGGCGCAGGATCGCGTCGACGGCGACGACGAGGACCGTCAGCGCGATGAGCGGCTCGACGAAGCGCGAAGGAATCGTGATGAGCCCCAGCGTCGCGACCGCCAGGGTGAGGCTGTGCGCCGCCGTGAACGAGGTCACGATGATGGCCAGGTGCTTCCACGAACGCACCACCAGCATGAGCGTGACGATGAAGAGCACGTGGTCGTAGCCGGTGAAGATGTGGAGGATGCCCTGCCCGATGAATGAGAGGACTCCTGCAGGCTTCTGCGGGGCCGGCGCGGGAGACGGGCCGGGTGCGGCGGAGAGAGACGAGATGTCGACATCCAGCTCGGCGGCGGTCAGGGCGTCGAAGATGCGGCCCGGACCCGGCTCGGGCACGTACGAGAACTGGTTTCGGCGGCGCGGCCTCCAGGGCGCGACGATGCCGGACGGAGGAAGCGAGCCGATGTCGATGTGGGCTTCGACGTCGTCGCCGAGAAAGAAGTGTCGCACGAGGACGGCGCCATGCTGCAGGTCGCCGACCAGTTCGTGCGAGTACGGCATGTCGTGCGTGACGAGCGAATGAATCGTGAGATTCGTGAGCGGCGAGGCGCAGGTGAACGAGGTGACGGCCACGAGATGGCCGATCGACTCGTCGAGGTAGAACGGGTTGAGCTGGTCGGGGTGCGAGCACGCGGCGCCCGCGTTGCTCACCGAGAACCGGTCGAAGAGGTACTTTGTGACGAAGTCGCGGTATTGAGGCACGTCGGCCGGCTCGATCTTGGCGTGCGCGACGTCGCGCTCGATCAGCGCCATGAGCGCCATCTTGTCGAGCGCGAAGACGAAGGCGATCCGGTTCGCGCGCGTCGTGGCCTCGTACTTGCTGTAGACGGCGAACGTGGGCGCGTGCGCCGAGGCGGTCGTGGGCCACAGAGCCGAAGCCAGGCAGACGAGCGCGCAACTCAGAGCGAACCAGCGCGGAGCCGGAGACCTTCGGGAGCGCGCCTTTCCCATGAATCGTTACTGCTTAATACGCGGGCGCCCGGGAAGCGCACCCCGCCTATATACAGAATGGGCTTCCCGAGAGCCACTCCACCGACGCTACTGGCAGAGGCTCGACGTCGCCACGCCGTGGATCGTGAGCTGCTCGATGGTGGTAGTGAACGTGCCGCCCGCAAACGCTCCCGGCGTTCCGCTCGGCGCCGCCATCGTCGCCGCGGACTCGATCGCGATCGCCGTTACCTTCGCCATGAAGCTCGAGTCGACGAGACCCATGCTCTGCACCTGCGTCTCGCTCGCCTCCGGACCCGGGAAGAAGTCCTTCACGCGGATGCGCGCCAGGCGGTCGGCCGGCGTATTCTTCCCCACCCCCGCCAAGAGAGCAGTCACCGACGAACCGTCGTTGGCCAGCAGGCGAATCCGGAACGGCACCTGCGTCGAGTACTTCACGTCGAAGTGCGACACGTTCATCAGCGAGCCTGGGGCCACCCCGGCCTGCACGTACGAGACGGCTGGCGAGTCCCCTGCCGCCGGAGCGGCGATGTTGAACGTGATCGTCGCCGAGTTGCCGCTCGTCGGCATGATCGTCGCCCCCATCCCCGTCCACCCGAGGCGGCTGAACACGCCGTTCGAGTCCGGCGAGGCGACCGCGTCCGGCTTCACCGGGGCGCCCATCTTGTCGAACGGCTTCTGCATGTACGCAGCGAGGTCCGGGAACGACATGAACCAGGTGTCCTGGCTAAGGTTCGGGTCGGCCTTGATCCACGCGATGAAGTCCTTATACGCCTGCTGACGATCGGTGTACTTGTTCCACATCGTCACGTCGCGATACCCGTAGTTGTTGGCCTGCACCGCCAGCGTGTAGCTGTCGTACGGGTCGGTGTACTCGATGGGGTGCGAGCCGTACGTGAGCGGCGCGCGGCTGCCGTAGTAACGCAAGAGGAACGTGTGCTTCATCGTCGCCAGCCAGTCGTCGTGCGTCATGCGGCAGTAGATGAACGCGTTGAAGTCGAACCCCGTCACTTCCGTCTCCGCCTGACCCGGCGTCAGCTCCCCGTCGCTCAGGAAGCAGTGGCTCCCGGTCATCCCCGTCGGCATCATCCCGTTGGGAAGCGTGCAGCTCTTGTCCGCCGCCATCATCCGGTTGGCGATCGTCGTCCCCAGGCCGCCCTTGCTCGGGATGTAGACCTCGTACACCGGCAGCTCCCACAGCCCCGGCGGGAAGTCCGTCAACCACTGGGCGCTACCGGTGCTCTGCTGGTTCCAGACGCCCGGCGAACCGTTGTCCAGCGTGTACGGCCACGGGAACCAGTTGAACCCCTTCATCGAGTCGGTGTCTGCGTCCACCGCCGCAGCCACCCAGTTCTCCGGCTGGATCTCCTCCAGGCTCACGTCGTAGGTGTAATTCAGCGACTTGGCAGCCTGCAGGCCCTGATCGTTCATTTCCAGACGGGGCGCGCGGAAGCCGCTGATCTGCGTGGTGCTCGCGTAGTCCTGCACGATGCTGGCATTCTTCGGCAGGATCTGCTCCCACGTGGCCAGATCCAGGCAGGCCCCTGGGCCGGCGCCTGCCGCCGGACCGCCCGTCGAGGCGCTCCCGGCGCTGCACGTGTCGCTCCCGCACGGCAACCAGCCGGCGTTCATCGGGTCCTTCCAGCACGTCGGGATGCCGCTCCAGCCCCCCAATGCCTCGCTGTTCTCCAGGTGGTCCACCGTGTGGTTGCCCAGCCCGAAGTGGTTGGTGTTCAGGAGGGACGTCACGATCCCCGCGCCCGCCCCGCCGACGGCCAGCGTCGCGTCGCCGCAGGCATACTGCGGGTCCTGCGCGTAGCAGGCGTTCGGGCTCAGGTTCGCGGTCGCTCCGCCGTAGGTCGAGTTCGGGTTCGTCTTCGGGTTCTGGACGCTCCCCAGCAGCGACTGCACGAACGTCACGCCGGCGATGCTCTCGATGTCGTCCCAACCGATGGCGACGATCTGCGGCGCGTTCTGCGGCGTGAGGTTCCCCGGAGGCGCCGGCGAGGGGATCATGTTGTTGCTGAAGTCCAGGGGCGGAACGTTCATGACGTCGACACCGTTCGTATTGCACATCGGCGATGGAGGCGTGCCCTCCGGCGGAGCCACCGACCCGCTGCTGCTGGTCGAGCTTCCCCCGCTCGCTCCGCTGCTGGCGCCAGAGCTGCCGCCGCTGCTGCTCGCGCCGGAGCTCCCGCCGCTGCCGCTCGTCCCCGAGCTGCCGCCGCTGCTGGTCGCGCCCGAACTGCCCCCCCCAGAGC
>CALKVG010000223.1 GCA_937998045.1 uncultured Myxococcales bacterium | reverse complement strand
CTGGGTCAGTCCCCAGCAAACAGGCTACCCAACCCCTCCCTCAAGAGCGGGCGGCCCAACTTGCCCATTTGCGGCGTTTTCACTAGGTTCTGCCCTCCTCATGAGCGGCCACTCCAAATGGGCCACGATTAAGCACAAGAAGGGCGCCCTCGACGCCAAGCGGGGGAAGCTCTTCACGAAGCTCATCAAGGAGATCACCGTCGCGTCGCGCATGGGCGGCGGCGACCCGGGAGGCAACCCGCGCCTCCGCAAGGCCATCGCCGACGCGAAGGGCCAGTCGATGCCCAACGACACGATCCAGCGCGCCATCAAGCGCGGGACCGGAGAGATCGAGGGCGCCGCGTACGAGGAGATCGTCTACGAGGGCACCGGCCCGTCGGGCACGCTGTTTCTCGTCGAGGCGATGACCGACAACCGCAACCGGACCGTGGCCGAGATCCGCAAGATCTTCGAGAAGCACAACGGCGTGCTCGGAAGCGCGGGAACCGCTGGGTGGGCGTTCGAGCGCAAAGGGCTCATCGCGGTCGGAAAGGACGCGACCGAAGACCAGCTCATGGAGTTCGCGGTGGGCGCGGGCGCAGAGGACTACCAGGACGGCGGCGACGACTGGCAGATCACGACGCCGCCCGAGGCGCTCGGCGCGGTGGTCGAGGCGCTCGAGAAGGCCGGGATCAAATCCAAGTCGAACAGTCTCGCATCCATCCCGAAGGTGAAGAAGCCGCTCACCGGGCGCGACGCCCAGGTGGCGGTCAACTTGGCCGAAGCGCTCGACGACCACGACGACGTGCAGAACGTCTTTGCGGACTTCGACATCTCCGACGAGGAGCTGGCGGCCATCGCCGGCGCGGGCTGAGCCCGTCCCATGGCGGGCGAAGTCGTGCTCGGACTCGACCCGGGCACGCGCCACTTCGGGTGGGGCGTCGTCGAGCGCAACGGGCAACGCCTCGTGCACGTGGCGCACGGCATCGTGCACTCCGACGAGCGCCAGAGCATCGCGGAGCGCCTCGTCGGGATCGAGCGGGCGCTCGAAGCTGTGGTGCGCGCGCACACCCCGACGATCGCCAGCATCGAGGCGCTCTTCTTCGCGAAAGATGCGCAGGCAGCGGCAAAGCTGGGCCACGCCCGCGGCGTCGGACTGCTCGTGTGCGCACGCGCCGGGCTCGACGTCTACGAGTACGCCCCGGCGCTGGTGAAGCGCGCGGTCGCCGGCAGCGGACGAGCCGAGAAGGCGCAGGTCGCACAGATGATCCGCGTCGTGCTCGGGCTATCGGCACCGCCGGCTGCGGATGCGGCCGACGCCCTGGCGGTCGCCGTCACTCACCTTCGGCACATAAGGCTGCCTCGTCCGGGAATGCGCGGCGGCGCCGGCGGTTGAGCCGTTGTAGCGGCGATTGCGATCGCCCGGAATGGCAGTGCGGGGCGGTGTGCAATAAGACGCGTGCGCGGCCCGTCCAAAGGGCATAGCTTTCGCAAACGCTGGAACGAGACAAGGACGTCCCAGGAGTCCGAACGGCCCGAACGAGGCTTACCCCATGAAGCATCTGGCGATTCACGTGGCGACTCGACGGACTCCGCAACGCTGGGCCTTTGGCTTGCTAGCGGCGCTCGTCGCGATCGCCGCACCCTCTTCGCCCTCGGAGGCCCGCGCAGACGCAGCGCCGCCGCCTGCGTCCAGCACCACGTGCATCGGGCAGTCGACGACGCCCGGCGTGGATCAAGCCGTCGCCTGCGTCCAGTGGGTCTACGACCAGTCGCGCACGTTCCAGGCGTCCTTCGAGCAGCGCTTCACCGTGAAGGCCTACGCGACCGAGAAGAGCTCGAGCGGACAGGTCTTCTTCGAGAAGCCGGGCAAGATGCTCTGGAAGTACGCGAATCCTCAGAACAACCGCGTGGTCTCCGACGGAGCCGTCATCAAGGTCTACGAGGCGAACAACCAGCAGATGTACGAGCAGGCGATGGAGAAGTCGCAGTATCCCGCCGCGCTGTCATTCTTGACCGGCACGGGCGACCTCGCGAACGCCTTCAACTTCACGCTGACGCCCGGGGCGCAGCTCGGCTTCACCGGGGGATACGTGCTCGTCGGCGTCCCGAAGCAGGCGACGCCCGCCTACGCGAAGGTTCTTTTCTACGTGGATCTCGGGACGTCGCAGGTGCGGCGGGTCATGATCATCGACGGCCAGGGCAACCGCAACCGCTTCGACTTCGTCAATCCGCAGTTCAACCTGGCGATCGCCCCGGGCGCCTTCCAGTACACGCCTCCGCCGGGCACGACCATCGTGAGGCCGTGAGCCGCCCATGAGGCAAAGGCGGTCGCTCACTCACGTGGGCGGCGACGTCGACACGGCAGGCAATCGCGACGTCGCGTCCGCGCTCGCGCGCGCGCTCGACGTCGCGCCGGCGACGCCGCCGGATGCGGCGAGGCGCGGAGACGCGCGCGAGAACGGGGACGAACCCGAACGCGCGCACGTACACGGCTTTCATACCTACCCGGCGCGCATGCACCCGACGACGGCGTCGCGGCTGATCGAGGCCGTATCGGCGCGCGGACAGACGGTCCTCGATCCGTTCTGCGGGTCCGGCACCGTGCTCGTCGAGGCGCTCATCGCCGGGCGATCGGCGATAGGCACGGACCTGAACCCGCTGGCGGTGCAGCTCGCGCTCCTGAAGACGACCCCGCTCGGCGCGACCGCGCGCGAGGCGCTGGTGTCCGCTGCACGTAAGGTCGCCGCGTTCGCCGACGCGCGCCGGGAGCGGCGTGCCGGTGCTACCCGACGGTACCCACCGGAGGACGTCGCGGCGTTCGATCCGCACGTGCTCCTGGAGCTCGATTCGTTGCGAGCGGGCATCGCCGAGGCCGCGAGCCAGGCCAAGGAGGCCAAGGGCACGACCGCCGCGCTGGAGCTCGTGCTCAGCGCCATCCTCGTGAAGTTGAGCCGGCGGGCTTCCGACACCTCCGCCGCCCCCGCGCAGCGCCGAATCGCAGCCGGATACCCGGCGCGGCTCTTTGTCCGGAAGACCGAGGAGCTCACCCGCCGCCTCGCGGAGTTCGAGGCGCTCCTGCCGCCGGCGCCGGGCACGGAGGAGCCCCGGCGGGTGCGAGTCGCGCTGGACGACGCGACGCGCCTGCGTTCGGTGGCCGCGAGCACCGTCGACGCCGTCGTCACCTCGCCGCCGTACGTCGCCACGTACGACTATCTGGCGCACCACGCGCTGCGAATGCGCTGGCTCCGGCTCGACGCGCGGGAGCTCGCCGCGCACGAGCTCGGGGCGCGCCGCCGCTATGCGTCGATGGACGCGCGCGACGCGGCGGCCCAGTGGGCCGGCGAACTCGGTCGTGCGCTTCACGCGCTCTCGCGCGTATGCAAGCCCGGGGCGCGCGCGGCGCTCGTCATCGCCGACTCCGCGGTGCGCGGCGAAGCGCTCCGCGCGGACGAGGTCCTGGAGCACGTGGCTCCCGGAGTGGGTTTCGCGTTCGTCGCGCGCGCGTCGCAGAGAAGGCCGCACTTCCACGAGCCCACCGCCGGCGCGTTCGATCGCTCGCCGCGCGCAGAGCATGCCATCGTGCTCGAAAAGAGCCGCGTGAGAGACATTAAGCGCCGCGAACGCGTCGGGCCCGTGCCGTCGTAGCGCCCCGCGAGAAGGACGCGCGTGAGCCGTGAGCAGGGACGAGGAGCCACTAGAGAGTAAGGAGGGGGCTACTGAAAGGGCTGGGACGTGGACGCTCCCCCGGAGCATGTGCTACGTCGTGAAGGTGCTGGCCTTCGCGTTGGACTAGTCGGTACGTCCGATCGGGGTGGAAATGGGGAGTTCGTCGGGGCGGCTGCGAAAACCGGCCGATATTTCCACCGAAAAGTACCGCGTCCTCGCCGAGCTGGGCGAAGGCGGCATGGCCAATGTCTTTTTGGCGGTCGCTCGGGGGCCCGGAGGCTTCAACAAGCTTCTCGTGCTGAAGGCCATTCGCGAGGACCTGTCCCTCCAGCCGGAGCTTCTGGCGATGTTTCTCGACGAGGCTCGCCTCGCTGCGCGCCTCAGTCATCCCAACGTCGTGCAGACGCTGGAAGTGAGCGAGCTGCGGGGACGGCCGGTCATCGTCATGGAATACCTGGACGGTCAGACGCTCTCCAACGTCCTCGACAAGCCCGAATGCCGCGACATGACGCTCGCCATGCGCCTGCGCGTGCTGAGCGCAGCGCTCGAGGGGCTCCAGTACATCCACGACCTCTGCGACTTCGACGGGACGCCCCTCCAGCTCGTGCACCGCGACGTGTCGCCGCACAACGTATTTGTGACCTACGACGGTCAGATCAAGCTCCTCGACTTCGGCATCGCGAAGGGCGTCATCTCGCGCGCGCGCACGAGCACGGACGTCATCAAGGGCAAGATCCGCTACATGGCCCCCGAGCAAATGTGCGGCGAACCCGTCGGCCGGCGCGCGGACATCTTCTCGGCGGGCGTCGTTCTCTGGGAGATCGCCACCGGCAAGCGCATCTGGCAGGGCCGCTCCGAGGTGAACGTGATGCACGCGGTCCTGAACGAGGGCGTCCCTCCGCCGCGCAGCGTCGAGCCGTCCGTCTCTGCGGAGCTGAACGACATCTGCATGCGCGCGCTCGGGCGAGCTCCCGTCGATCGTTACGAGACCGCCGCGGCCCTCCAGGCCGACGTCGAGAGTTTGCTCGAGAGAATGGGTTCGCGCGTCACGCCGAAGGACATCGGAAAATACCTCACCACCGCGTTCGCCGACGCCCGAGAGCGGACCCGTGAGATCATCGAAGCCGAGCTGAAGAAGCCGGACGACCTGCGGGAGTCGGCGAGCGGGCGGTTCGCCTTCCCGACGACGCTGGTGTCGCTCGCGACTCCGGGAGAGGCGGGCACCGTCGAACCCGTGGCGGTTTCACCGCCGCCTCGTCGCGGGTGGGCCGCGCTGGCAGCCGCGCTAGCCGTCGGCGCGGCCGCCGGCGGTGCCCTCATTCTCCATACGCCGCCCCCGCACGCCGCGACCAACGACACGACAGCTCTTGCGAGCGGCGTACGGTCGGCGATCGCCGCCAATCCTGCCGCCCCGGAGGCCTCGAGCGAAGTGTCCGCCCGGTCGGCGCCGTCCCCGCGGACGGTTCGTGTGCAGCTCTCCACAACGCCCAGGGGCGCCTCCCTCTTTCTCGACGGGACCCGGATCGACAACCCGTTCTCCGGAACGTTCGCCGCGAACTCCGCGCCGCACTCGGTACTCGCCGACGCACCGGGGTATGCGCCCGCCAGCACCGATGTCGTCCTGGACAACGACGTAAACCTCGTGCTCCCTTTGGCGCCCGCAAGACCGCGGGTGAGCGCGATGCACGCGGCAGCAGCCGAGGGTTCGACCGCCGCGCTCGTCGCGGCGCCGCCGGCCTCTTCGACCGTGGCCACGGCGCCGGACGCAGGCAGCTACTGTTCACCTCCCTTCTACTTCGATGCACAAGGGATCAAGCGGCTCAAGCCAGAGTGCCTTTGACCGGTTCGCCGCGTTCTTCGCGGTCGGGCTCGGTCTTCTGCTCGCGCCGTGCAGCGTGGCGCAGGCACAGGACGCCGACGCGAAGAGCGCCTGCGTGTCGGCGTACGAGAACTCGCAGGTGCTGCGCCAGCAGGGACGCCTCGTCGACGCGCGCGACGCGCTCGTCTTCTGTACACGGCAAGAATGTCCGCCGCTGGTGCGAACCGATTGCGGCAACTGGCTCGAGGAGGTCGAGAGGGCAATCCCCTCGGTCGTCGTGCAAGCCACCGCTGACGGCGTCGAGACCACCGCCGTGACGGTCTCGATCGACAGCAAGGTCGTGAAGACGGGGCTCGACGGAAAGGCGATTTCGACCGATCCCGGAGCCCACCAATTTCGCTTCGAGGCCGCAGGCTTCCCGCCCGTCGAAACGACAGTCGTCATCAGCGAAGGCGAGCGCTACCGCGCGCTGTCCGTGGAGTTCGTCGCTCCCAAGGCGCCCACGCCGCGGACCCGGGCCGTACGCCCCGTCCCGACGGCGGTGTGGCTCCTAGGAGGGGTGACCCTCGCCGGCGTCGCAGGGTTCACGGTGTTCGGTCTCGTGGGTAACCAGAAGAAACAGTCTCTCCAGAATCAGTGCGCGCCGTTCTGCGCCTCCTCGGAGGTCGACGTCGTTCAGCATCAATACCTGGCGGCCGACATCTCGCTGAGCGTCGGCGTCGCGGCGCTGGTGACCGGCGCCATTCTCTATTTCAATCGACCGGAACTGCCCGCGCGCGTGGGCATCGCGCCGCTGGCGTCGGGCTTGGCGGTCGCCGCCGCAGGGGCGTTCTGAGGGGATCGTGAAGCGCCGCGTCGTCCTTCCGTGCGCGCTCGCGATCGCCGAGCTCCTCGGCGGGTGCTCGCCTGGGACCAGCGACGGCAACGCCCGCGAGCCGCTCGAGGTCTACAGCTGGCTCACCTCCGGGAGCGAGGGCGACGCCCTCAACGCGCTCTTCGCCCTGATCGAATCGCAAAACCCGCGGATGGTGATCACGAACTCGGCGCAGGACAACCCGCAGATGGCGCAAGAGGAGTTGAAGATGCGCATGGCCGCCGGCGTTCCGCCCGACTCTTTCCAGGTCGTATCGGGCAAAGATCTCGACGACTGGATCAACCGCGGCGCGCTCGAGACGCTCGACTCCCTTGCGAGCTCGCAGGGGTGGGGCGAGGTCGTTCCGGCCTCGGTGCTCCAGACCGTCAGCTCGCAGGGGACGCTCTACGGGGTTCCGCTCGACATCGAGCGCGACAACACCCTCTTCTACAACAAGGCGGTCTTCGCCGCCGCCGGGGTGCCCGTTCCAAAGAACCTTACCGACGTGTTGACGGCGGCCGAAGCGCTGAAGGGGCATGGTGTCACGCCGTTCGAAGTGTCGGCGGCTGGGGGATGGACCGTCGCCTCCCACCTCTTCGAGTCCGTCCTCGTCGCGCAGGCCGGCCCGGCCTTTTACCAGGCCTACCTCGGCGGGCAGGAGACCCCGGACGCGCCGGAGATCCGGATGGCGCTGAACACCGTCGCCTGGATGATGGATTACGCCAACGAGAATCGCACGAGCCGCATGTGGTACGACGCGGTGTTCGACGTGTGCGCCGGCCAGGCGGCCATGCTCGTTCTGCCGGACTTCGTGAAGGGCGAGTTCGCGCACGACGGCTGCGGCCCGGACAAGATCGATTATCTGTCGATGGAGCCGGTCGGGACGCCGACGTTCGTCTTCGTGAGCATCACCTTCGAGCTTCCGAAGGGCGCCATGGATCGCGAC
>CALKVG010000222.1 GCA_937998045.1 uncultured Myxococcales bacterium | reverse complement strand
AGTCGTTCGTCTGGCCCATCGTGGTGATGCTGCCAATCCGGTCGACGTCCGGCTCGGTGTACCACATGTTGCCGTCGGGGCCCTTGGTGAGGCCCCCCGTCTGGGCACCGCGCGGCGCCCCGTATTCGGTGTCCGCGCCCGAGGGGGCCATCTTTCCGATCCCCTGCTGCTTCGTGTACCAGACGTTGCCGTCCGGTCCCGGGCTGATCGCGATCGGTCCGATGTCCGTCGTGGATGTCTTGTACAGCGCGACGTTGCTGCCGTCGGTCGCGAGGGCCCCGAGTGCGTTGGGCCCCGTATCCTGATGCAAAAACCAGATCCGGCCGTCCGGGCCGGCGCAGATGCCCCCCGGAGCGGGGCTGCTGTTCATGCTGACGGCAAACTCGGTGATCGTGATCTGGGGCCCCTGCACGCTCATGACCGGGGCGCCCCCGGCGTCCGGCATGCCGGCGTTGCCCCCCGAATCCGGGCCGCCCGTCGTTGCCGCGTCGCCGCCGCCACTCGAAGAGCCGCCGGAAGCCCCGCTGGAAGCCCCGCCGGAGCTGCCACTCGACGCACTCCCACCGCTGCTGCCGTCCGCCGCGGCGCCGCCGCCGCTGCCAGACGCCGGAGCGCCGCCATCGCCCTCCCCGATTGTATTCGTCCCGATCGCCAAACACGCGCCGGATCCGGCGGCCGCAAGCGCCAGGGCCAGAGACGCCAGCGGGGACGACGCGCGCTTCAAGCCCTTCATGCAAGTAACTCCGGAACGCCGCTGCTGACTTGCCCCTCGGCCAAACCGAATGTCGGCGCTGTCCCTCCAAAGAGCTGGTAGATGCTATAAAGCACCTTGGTCGTGTTATCGCCCACGAGGCGGATGTGCTGGTCGCCTTTCAGCTTTCCGCCCCCCTTGCCGGAAACGAGGAGGGGAAAATCCAGGGGCGAATGGGTCTGCGATTCCGACGTGCACGAAGTCGTGTAGACGACCGCGTTGTCGAGCAACGTGCTCGCTCCGTCCGGCGTGTTCTTCATGCTGGTCAGCAGGTCGGCGAGATTGGTCATGGCAAATCGAACGCCGGTGTTCATGCCCGCCGTCGCGTACGCCGGACCCTTGGGGCTCTGCCGGTGGCCGTAATCGCCATGGAAGCCCCCGGTCCCCAAACCGCAGTCGGCATAGCTCTGAAAAGACGCCGGAGGCGTGAACGTGTAGCCGAAAATGCGCGTGAGATCCGTGGACAGAGCAAATACGAGGAGCTCGTTGAACGCCTGACAACGGGCGCGCGTCAGGGAGCCATCGGTTCCTCGATTGGGGTAAGCCTTGTCCGGGTCGACCAGCGTGCCGTTCACCTTCGGCCCTTGCGCTCGCATGATCTGGGTCTGAAGCTGCTGAATCCCCTGGAGATGCCGGTCGAGACGTTGCTGGTCCTCCGTACCCAGCTTGGCGCGCAGCGCGTTCGCCTCCGTGGTCACGGCATCGAGCACCATCTGCCTCCGCAAGAGCTCGGGATCGGGCGGCGTCGGGCTGCTCGTACTGGCAAATTGCACGAGCTTCTGGAAGACCGTCGTCGGGCTGAAGTACGGCGGGTTCGGTTGGTTGACGCCGGAGAACGACATGATGTCGCCGAGCGCCGTCCCTCCCGATGAGTTTCCGATGCCGATCGGGATCCCTGTCGGAAACGTGGTCCCGCCACCGATCAACTGCGCAACGACCTGGTCGATCGACGGCAGGAGCATCGTCTTTTGGCCGTTGTTCGCGCCCGAAAGAGCGCACGCCGGGAAGCTGGCGTGAGCCGCCGAGTCGGGGACTTTGACGTCCATGCCAGTCACGACGGACAGCCAGGGCTTGACTTCCAGCAGCGGGGCAAGCTCCTCGCTCAACGTCCAAGCGCTGCCCACCCCGGTGGCGTTGGGCACCCAGCGCGAGGGAATGATCCCGTTCCCGAAAAACCAGAACCCGAACCGCACGGGGAGCGGCGTGCCGTTGGCGTACGCGGTTCCGTTGCCGTTGAGCATCCCGCCGAGGCGGGGGAGCGGGATGATCACGCTGGCGCCGCCCGCCAGCACCCCACGGAGGACCGTTCGACGTGAAATTCCGTTACGACCGAAGATCGCCATCTCTCCTGCCTCCTACATCGGTGTGACGAAACGGAAACCATCGTTTCCGACCAGATTGATGAGCAACTGGTCGACGTGATTTCCCGCAGCGGAAAACTGATTCGCGAGTGCATTGAGTTCGTTGGCGTCGACAGCGACCGGCGCGCGGCCCAGAGCGTTCTCGTACATATTGCTGACCAGGCACGTCCCGGTGACCGGGTTGTTCATCACGGCCTTTCCCAAATCCGCGAGATCGCCGAACGCGACGCCGTCGAGCGCGCCGGTCGCGTCGATCGGCCGACCGTTGTCGGTCGTCCGGTATTGCCCGGACGAATCGAAGTTCTCCATGCCGAACCCGAGCGGGTCCATCAGGGTGTGACAGGCAGCGCATACAGGCGCAGAGCGGTGTGCGGTGAGTATTTGCCGGACCGTCGAGCCGGGAGGTGCCGTCGACGGCAAGGGGGGAACGCCCGGCGGCGGAGGTGGGATGGTCCGGCACAGAAGCATGTTGTCGACGAACTTTCCGCGCAGCGTCGGGGAAGTGAGCTGCGCATGCGCATGCCCGGCGAGAATGGCAGCCGCGCCGAGGATGCCGACCCGCGGCGTGCCGGCGCCCAGATCGACTGGATGGAACGCGCCGTCGGTCGCCGTGAACGGGACGCCGTAGAACTTGGCGAGCTCCTGGTTCGCGAACGTCGACGTGCTGTTGAAGAGCGTGAGGTAATCGGCCTTCCGAGTGAAGACGAGGTCGTCCATTCGCAGCTCGACCTCCGTCAGCATCGCCGCGCGCAGGGTCGGCGTGTACGCCGGGTACATCATCGGGTCCTTGTCCGCCTGGCTCAACGCGAATGCGTCGAAGAGCTGGTCGCTGAACGCAGCCAGCGAACGATGAGCCCGCGGGTCGGCAATCATGCGCTGCGCCTGCGTGACAGCGTCGGCACCGGTCGACAGCGCATCCTGGGAGGCCGCGTCGAGCAAGGTGTCGTCCGGCACCGAGGCCCACAGCGTCGCCGCCAAGCGCGACGCCATCTCCCAGCTCGAGTACTTCACACGCCCGTTGTCCGCCGAGCTGGGAGCTCCGAGCTCGACGCGATACAGGAACTGAGGCGACTGCAGGATTGCCCAAATCGCGTGGCGCATTCCGACGAGAACGCCGCTGCCGGACTGATTGCCGATGCTCGTCGCCAGGTTCACGAAGAGCTGCGTCTCGTCGGTGGTCAGCGGACGGCGAAACGCGCGGCGGCCGAACGCTTGGATCGCCTGCGTCACGCACGGGTCGGTGGTCGATTGCGGAACACACGACAAGACGGCCGCCGCGTGCGTTGCATCCGCAAAGGCATAGGCCGTCGCATCGCCGAGGATCGACTCATACGTGCCGACGCCTGCCGGAGAGATCGAGACCGAAGACGCGCCCACGGTGGCGAAGCCGTTGATGTACGTGTCTGCCTCCACCGGCGCGAGCGGCACACCGCTGCCCAGCAGGTCTTGAAGGCTGTTCGCAAACTCCCATGCGGTCAGCTTGTGCAGGCCTGTCGTGGGTATTGGCGTCGCGGGAAGGTTCAGAAGGGCGGCCGGCCCGGTGACTGGCGGGCTCGGTGACGGGGCTCCCGGTGCCCCGGGCGATCCGGGTGCTCCGGGCGACCCGGGCGCTCCGGGCGAGGCGCCCCCCGATGAACCGGAGTCGCCGATGTATCCGGTACACGCCGTGGCCAACGAACCGCACAGCGTCCAGTTCGCGATCTTCTTCGGCACCCACATGAGTCTCACCCTCCAACGGTCGTCCTTCTGGACCTCGGCGCACGCACCGACAACGCACCTCGTTGTTGCCGATGCAACCCCCGGTCGATCCTTGATCGCGCGGTCCTAGTTGTCCTCTCGCCACCTGTGGCTTCCCACCGTGGGGCTTGGCCGTACCATCCGTCTTTCGTCCGTAGGCGCTACGCGGGCACACGCTACAAAGAGGAGAGGATCGTTCGGATCCGCTCCGGATATAGAATGACCGCGACCTCCCAGAACGGTTCACCGGCCGTAGCGTTTCGCCCGTTGGCGACCGGCCTTCGCATCCCACCTGCCTTCAAGGACCGTGGCTGGAGCGCCCCGGGTGGCTCCGTGTTTCGCCGGTGCCACGCGTTTACGACCGCTTCTTCCTGCTGGAAGCTCTGTTGGGATGTTAGAGAGAGCCGATCGGTGGGGATGCGGTCATTTTATGGGTACATGGCACGCAGCCCCCACCTTTCCCTCGTTGCGCCCGTGGCGAGCGGCGGGTGAGCGCTGCGAAGAGCGCAATCGACGAGGTGTTCGGCGATGGCTGAACGAACGTGGGAGCTTTTGGGCAGGAAGATCGAGCCGCGCTGGGGAGCGGAGAGGGAGCGCGCGGTCCGCCTGGCGATCGAGCTGCGGCGAGTGAGTCGGCGCCTGTCGATGCGCGCGACGCTTTCGGTGGGGATGATCGCGGCGTGCGCGGGAGGTCTGTACTTCCTTCGGGTTTCCCGAGAGCACGCACCGGTCACCCCCGGGGCGATGACTTCTCTGACGGCTCCCCCTGCTCCCACCGCGACCGTGGTCGTTACCCAGCTTTCGCCCGACACGATCCTGGAGCCGATGGCGGAACGTCGGGGACGCGGGTTCGTCCTTCGCTCGGGCGGCGCCCGGTTCGTCGCTCCGCACGAGCCCGACCATCCCTTCGTGGTCGTCGCGGGCGACGTGAGGATCGAGGACCTTGGTACGACGTTCAGCGTGCAGTACGTGTCCGCCGAGAAGCTGAGCGTTGCTGTCGAGGAGGGGCGGGTCCGGGTGCACGCGCTCGGAGCAAGTACCGAGATTTCCGCGGGCGAACACGCGCAGTTCGCAGCGAGCACGCCGGTGTCGAACGAGGAGCCGTCGGACGAGGAGCCGCGTGCGGCGACCGAGACCGCCGCGCCGTCGTGGCGGGTCTTGGCGGAGAGCGGACGCTACGACGAGGCGCACACGGCGCTGAAGAGGGCCGGTCCCAACGCGGTGCGAGACGAGACGGCGGACCTTCTCCTCGCGGCGGACGCCGCTCGGCTGAGCGGTCACGCGGCGGCCGCCGCTCCGTACCTCGAGCGCGTCGTGCATTGGCATCCGAGCGACCCGCGCTCGAGCCTGGCGTCCTTCACGCTCGGGCGCGTATTGCTGGAGGAGCTGGGCCGGCCTCGCGAAGCCGCAGACGCGTTTGCCCACGCGCAGGGGGCAGGTGGGCCTCTTGCCGAGGATGCCCTGGCCCGCGAAGTGGAAGCGACTGCGCGAGCGGGCGACACGAGCCGCAGCCGAGAGCTAGCCCGTGAATACCAGGATCTCTACCCGAACGGCCGGCGGGCCAAGGCCGTATCGAGATTCGGCGGACTCGACTGACGATGAGCGCCGAAGAACGCGATCCCGTGAGCCGTTCTCGAGAATCAAGGTCTTCGTCCATGCGGAGCAGGGCCAAACTGATGTCCGTCTGCTTGCGGCTCGGACGCTGGGTCCCGTTCCCGGCGGCGCTGACCGCCTCGGGGTGCGTCGACCGGGTCGGTCCCGTGCTGGGCGATACACCGGTCGCGCCCAGCCCGGCGCCGGTGGAACCGGTCCCCACCCCCGACCAGCTGGCGTGGCAGCGGCAAGAGCTCACGGCCTTCCTACACTTCGGCATGAATACGTTCACCAACGTGGAAGAAGGGGATGGCACGGCGAGCCCCACCCTCTTCAACCCCACGGCGCTGGACGCGAACCAGTGGATGGCCACATTCCGCGCCGCCGGCATGCGTGAGGCGATGCTCACCGCCAAGCATCACGACGGATTCTGCTTGTGGCCGACCAAGTGCACCAATTATTCCGTCGCGGCGAGCCCCTGGCTGGGCGGGCACGGCGACGTCGTGCGCGAGTTCGTCGATGCCGCCCACGAGGCCAACATCCGTGTAGGTCTCGCGCTGTCGCCTTTCGACAAGCACGATCCGAAGTACGGTACGTCGGCCTATTACTCGGTATTCGTGTGTCAGCTCACCGAGCTTCTCACCGATTACGGCGCGGTCGACGAGATCTGGCTCTGGGACGACCAACCTCCCAGCCCTGCTTTCGATTGGGAGGCGGTGCGCGATCTCGTGCACCAGCTGCAGCCGCACTCCCTCCTCGACATCGGAAACGTCCCCACGATCGCGGGAGCGGACGTGCGCAGCACGGCGCAAGCCCTCCCCGGCGCGCCCCCGGTCGACCAAAGGAGCGTCCAAACGGTGCCCAATTCGCCCAGCCCGGCACCCGTCTGGTACCCCGCGGAGGCGGTCATTTCGATCCGCCCGGGGTGGTTCTGGCACGCCGCAGAGGACACGCAGCTCGTTCCCCTCAGCCAAGCGGCGGGCACGACGGCGCCGTCGCTCGTCGGCTTTTACTTCGACTCCGTGGGGCGAAATAGCACTCTTCGCCTCAACGTCCCGCCCAACACGCAGGGCGTTCTCGCCAACCCGGATGTCGCCGAGCTAAAGGCGTATGGGCCGGCGATCGCCTCCATCTACCAGACGAACCTCGCGGAGGGCCGGCCGACGTCCGTCGATTCGGTCTTCAAGGACTTGCCCACCTATGGGCCGCCCATGGCCGTCGACGGCAACATCGACACATTCTGGGCGGCCGCTGAGGGCACGACGAGCGCACGCCTGGAGGTCGACCTCGGCTCGACGCGCACGTTCAACCTGGTGAGCCTAGAGGAGCCGATCGCGCTCGGCGAGCGGGCCACGGTGCATCATATCGAGGCAAAGACGAACGGCGTATGGACGACGATCGCCAGCGGCACCGGCATCGGCGAGCGCAAGCTGCATCGCGTCGGCAGCGTCACGGCGAGCGGCGTCGCGCTGGTCATCACGCAGGCGCGCGCGGCGCCCGCGGTCGCGGAATTCGGCGTGTACGTATCGCCCTTTCCGTGATCGCCCGGCGTGCCGTGTGACGCGAGCGACGTCCTACGGGCGGACGCCGGAGAATCGCGCCGCTCCGCGTCGCGGCGCCGTGAGGCGAGGTTGGCAACGAAAGGCTCGATACCGTGAACCGTTCGCGCGGGTCGAGGTCATTGTCCATCCGGAGGGCCGTTCTGGAAGCGGCGCGAGGCCGGGATCACCGGCCGGCGCTCGGGGATCTCGAGCACCTGCGGTTGCGTGTCATTCTGTCTCTTATACACATCTCCGAGCCCACGAGACAGGCAGAAATCTC
>CALKVG010000221.1 GCA_937998045.1 uncultured Myxococcales bacterium | reverse complement strand
CATACGCCGCCTCGGCGACACCTTTCCAGTCAACAGGTTGTCGGATGCGTTCTAGAGCCGGTTCGAAGTGAGTGTCTCGCGCCGATTTGTGGAACCGGCTCTAGTTCCACCGCCGCTCCTTGCGGCGACGGGCTGGAGTGCGCGAAGGGCGGAATCGAGGGCTAGTTCGACGCCTCGTCCTCGTTCTCGTCCTCGTCGTCCTCGTCGTCCTCGTCGTCGTCATCGTCGTCGTCTTCGTCAGGCAGAGCCATCGACGACGGCGGGGGCGGGAGAGGTTTGCCTTCCTTCTCGGCCTGCTGGCGCGCCTTCTCTTGCGCGGCGCGCATCTGCGCCACCTTCTGCAGGAGCGCCGGCTTCGGCGCCACAGTGATCGACATCGCGCGCGCCTCCATCATTGGACGCGTCTCGATGTTCGCGACGTCCTCGAGCGCCTTGAGGATGATGTCGAGCTGCTCGTGCGCCTTCTCGGGGTGCGTGATCTCGCGGCCGCGGAAGCGCACGGTGAACTTCACCTTGTGGCCGGCCTCGAGGAAGCGCCGTGCCGCCTTGACCTTGAAGGCGATGTCGTGGTCGTCGGTCTTCGGGCGGAGCTTGATCTCCTTGATCTCGACGACCGATTGGTTGCGCCGTGCCTGTGCCTGCTTCTTCTTCTCCTCGTACTTGTACTTGCCGAAATCGAGGATCTTGCAGACGGGCGGATCGGCCTTGGGGTTGACCTCGACGAGGTCGAGCCCCTGTTCCTGCGCCATGCGGAGCGCTTCGTGGGTCTGCAGCACGCCGAGCATGTTCCCGTCGGCGCCGATGACGCGCACTTCCGGGACGCGGATGCGGTGATTGACTCGGATCTGGTAACCGCGCTGCTGCTGACGCGGATCGAACCGGGGATGTCCCAATGCCATATGCTGTTTCGAGAGCCTCCGTGTTGGGGAGCTCGAGGGGGCTGGAGCTCCCCTCGAACCGTTACCTAGATTGAGCTTGCAGTGTGAGCAGGGGGTGTGGCCTCGGTCAATAGGCGGGCCTCGATCTGGCCGAGCGGCATACTCCCGAGCTCGCCGGCGTCGCGCGAGCGGACGCCTACAGTCTCGCTCTCCGCCTCTTTCGGACCGACAACGAGCAGGTACGGATAACGCAAGAGTCGGGCATTCCTCACTTTTGCGCCGAGCTTGTCGCTCGAGAGGTCGCAGTCGACGCGCAGTCCCCTGGCTCGCAGGCGCTCGGCCACTGAGCGGGCGTAGGGGTCGCTCTTCTCGCTGACGGTGAGGACGATCGCCTGCTTCGGCGCGAGCCAGACGGGGAAGTTTCCCCCGCAATGCTCGAGATAGACTCCGAAAAATCGCTCGAGCGATCCGAAGATCGCCCGGTGGAGCATCACCGGCTGGTGCTCCCTGCCGTCCTCGCCGACAAAGCGGAGCTGGAAGCGCGCCGGGAGGTTCGGGTCGTGCTGCATCGTGCCGAGCTGCCACGAGCGACGCAGCGCGTCTTTGACGTGAAACTCGATCTTCGGGCCGTAAAACGCGCCCTCGCCCGGCGAGTACTCGAACTTGAGCCCAGCGCTAGACAGCCCCTCGGCGAGCGCGCGCTCCGCTCGGTCCCACATCGCGTCGTCGCCGATGCGCTTCTCGGGGCGCGTCGCCAGTTTGATGTCGATCGACTCGAACTGGAACGCCTTGTAGACGCCGTAGAAGAACCGCATGAAGCGCGCGATTTCCGAGGCGACCTGCTCCTCGGCGCAGAAGATGTGCGCGTCGTCCTGCGAGAAGCTCCGCACGCGCGCCAGTCCGTGCACGACTCCGCCGCGCTCGTAACGGTGAAGGCGCCCGAAATCGGCCACGCGCCACGGCAGCTCGCGGTACGACCGCCGCCGGCTGCCGAAGATGACGCAGTGGCTCGGGCAGTTCATGGGCTTGAGCGCGAACGCGCCCTCCTGCAAGCCCGCCCGAAGCTTGTCGCTGCCCGCCGCCGTCAAGTCCTCGAGGAGGTCCTCGGTCCAGAGGCGATACATGTTCTCGTTGTAGTTGCCGAGGTGACCGCTCGTGCGAAAGAGCTTCGGGTCGAAGGCCTGCGGCGTGATGACCTCCTCGTACCCCTCGCGCTCGTAGAGGTCACGCAGGTACTGGACCATCCGGTTGTAAACGTACGCGCCCTTCGGTAGGAAAAACGGCATAGCCGGCGCGACTTCGTCGAAGAGGAAGAGATCGAGCTCCTTCCCGAGCTTGCGATGATCGCGCTGCTTGGCCTGCTCGAGCAGCTTCAGGTGCTCCTCGAGCGCGTCGACGCTGGGAAACGCCGTGCCGTAGATGCGCTGGAGCATCGGGTTGCGCTCGTCGCCGCGCCAGTACGCGCCGGCCACGTGCGTGAGCTTCACCGCGGCGAGGAAACCCGTCGACGGAACGTGCGGCCCTTCGCAGACGTCGATCCATTCGTTGGGCGGCGCACCGTGCTTGTAGAGGCTCACCTCTTCGTCGGGCGGGATCGCGTCGATGATCTCGAGCTTGTAGGTCTCGCCCATCGCCTGGAACATGAGCTTCGCCTCGTCGCGCGAAACGACCGCGCGCCGAAACGGCGTGTTCCTGGAGATGACTTCGCGCATCACACCCTCGATGCGCTGCAGGTCCTCGTCCGTGAAGCCGCCGCCGGGTTTGTCGAAGTCGTAGTAGAAGCCCTCTTCGATCGCGGGGCCGATCGTCACCTTGGTGCCGGGAAAGAGGCGCTGCACGGCGTCGGCCATTACGTGGGCCGTCGAGTGGCGGATGACTGCGAGCCCGTCGGCGTCCGTCGCGCGGATCGGCGCGAGCTCGGCTGCCATGGCCTCGATGGGGGTGTGAAGGTCCACGACGCGGCCCCGAAAGCGCACCGCAATGACGTCCTTGGCGACCCCGTTCCCTGAAGCTGCGGAGAGGATCTCGCGGGCAGTTTTTCGTTCCGGCATCCGAGAAGGGACTCTTATAGCGCCTGCGCGGGCGCGCCGCTCTACTTGCAGCCAGGCTGGCCGTTCTTCGCGTTGGGCTGGCACTTCGACGGCGGCAAGCACAACGACGACACCCAGCGCCCGTTCTCGCACTGGAGAACCGAGCGCGCGCTCTCGCAGCGAGGCTGGGCGGACGCGGCGACGCAGGCGTCTCCTCCACGCGGAACGCCGGGATCACACCTCAGCGCGGCCCCCTCCCCTTTGCAGGCGCCCGGGCCGCGACACGTCTGCAAGACGTGCCATGCACCCCCGCTGCACGTGAGCTCCTCGAAGCCGTCCGTGGCGCAGGCGAGCGCGTCCTTCGCCATGCAGGGATTCCCCGCCTGCGGCGGACCGAATGCATGGGGACCGACGTGAGCCGCAGCCGAGGCGCTTGGGGCGGGCGCGCTCGCCGCCTCCGGTGCCTCCGAAGCCGAGGGCACGGCCGATGCGGACGCCGCAGCCGCCGCCGCTTCGGCGCCAGCGTCCGCGCCCGCCTTGCTCGGCAGCTTGCATGACGCCGTCAGGAGGGCCAGCGGTACCGCGAGATAGCCGAAGCGATGCAGGCGCTGCGGGAGCTGCCGGGCCGGTCCCCGGGCATTCCGCGATGCGTCAGCCGAAGGGTCTCGTTCGCCGCCGAGCCCTGCGGGCTGCGGCCGGCCCGGGCGAACTAGGCATACACGCATGGGCCATGAGGGGAGCACTCGGCCCTCGCCCCAGTCAACCGTCGGTCGTACATTCCGAGGGGAGGGTCGTATGCACCTCGTCCTCTGGAACGCTGCGCGCCGTCTCGCCTGGCTGGTGGCCGCTTCGCTCGGGCTCGTGGCAACGCCGTTCGTCTGCGACGCACGCATCGGGACGATGCCGGCGGCTACCGCGGGGCTCGCGGTCGCGCTGCTGGCCGTCGCCGCGTGGCCGATGGCGCGGGCGCACCGCTTCCTGCGAAAGGCCGCGGAGCTGCCGCCAGCTGCTGCGGCAACCGACGTGTACCGAACCAGCGCGCGCGGCGTCGATCACGAGCCCGAAGAATCCGAAGCGACGCACGGAGCGGCGATCGCCTTCCTCCTTCTGGCGCTCTCGGGCGCGCTCACGATCGTCGCGGCCGCGGCTCGGTGACGCTCCCGAGACGAGGCGGGCCGGATGGACGAGGAGGGCGTGCCGGCGCCGCCGGCGTGAGCGAGGCGGTGCTGGAGTGCATTGCCAACCGCCCGGCATAATGGGGAGCGCGGAGGATGATGTTGCGATGGAGATGGCGTATCGGGAGCGGTGGGAGCGGGAGATTGCGGAGATGCGGCGGGTGCTCGCACGGTTTGCGATGAAGGAGGAGTGCAAATGGGGAAAGCCCACCTACACGGTGGATGGGAAGAACGTCCTCATCCTGCAGGGGTTCAAGGAGTACTTTGGGCTGGGGTTCTTTCAGGGGGCGCTGCTGAAGGACCCCAAGAAGCTGCTGGTGCAGCTGGGGCAAACGCAGGCGGCGCGGGTGATGAAATTCACCAGCGCGAAGGAGATTGCAGCGAAGACGCTTACGATCGAGGCCTACGTTCGCGAGGCTATGGCGGTGGAGAAGGCTGGGCTGCGGGTGGAGAAGAAGAAGACTTCGGACTTTCCGATTCCGGAGGAGTTGCTGGAGAGGTTCCGCAGGGACCCACGGTTCAAGAAGGCCTTCGAGGCACTGACGCCGGGGAGGCGGAGGAGTTACCTTTACCACTTTGCCGGGGCGAAGCAGTCTGCGACGCGAATCGCCCGGATTGAAAAGGCTGCGCCTGCGATCTTTGAGGGGAGAGGTTTTTTGGAGAGGCGTTAGCTGCGTATCCGTTCGAGGAAACGCGGGCGTAGTCCCGCTATCTCCTGAAAGCTTTTCGCCGCTCGGCGCGCGCACGACCGCCCAGGCCGATCGCCGCCTGCGCTCAGGAGGTATACTCGCGCAGGTTCTTGCGGGTGCCCACGTTGCCGACCTGGACAAGCTCCGCTTTGCGCTTGGCGAAGCCGAGGAAGAGCGCGAAGAACGCCGTGCACAGGAAGAACCACGGCGAGACACGGACAGCGATGGCCACGGCACCCGCGATCGCACGCCACACGTAGCAGGCGGCGAGGGACATCACGGCTTTGCGATCGAGGTAGTCGTTGAGGACGTAGCCCGACGACGAGAGCAGGTTGAAAGCCATGACCGCGAGCGCTGCGCGCCCCGAGCGTTGGGGATCGAAGAACTGGCCGGAGAAGACCAGCGCCGCGGCTAACAAGCCATTCTTGGCCCACTGCTTCGGGCGCTTGACCTTGAGCGCGGCCAGAACCCAGCGGGTCTCGCGGAACGGCAATCGCGGGGGCAGGGGCGGGTACGAGTTCAGGCTCGCTCATCGTTCTCGAATGAATCGTCGACCGAGCCGGGACTCTTCACGAGCGCGCGGCTCGGCATTACGACCCCGTGCGGTGCCCCCAAGCGCGAACGCGCTCGACGCAGGCGGGTGGCCTGGATCCGTACGAAATGGGACGGCGGCAGGACGGTGCCGCGCTGGGTCGCCATCGCTCTGGGAAACCGCCGAGACCTTCCGCAAGCTGCGCGGCTACGTCGGCATGTCCCCGTACCGTCGGCTCCGCCCAGGCGGCCGCCCGGACACGGCGTCATCCATCGCAGATGCTTGGCGGTCGTTCAGGTCGTGGCGGCGCGCCGCTCTCACGCCCGCGCCTTTCCAAGGCGGAGCAACGAAGTGCACGTTCCCGTCATCCAACCGGAGGGTAGGCTGTGCGCTTGACGTTCCCCCAGCCCTTACCTAGGCAGACCCAACGCATGCGCTCGGATGCACTGTCGGCCATTGCCGTTTTCTGCGCGCTGCTCGGCGCCGCCGCCTGCCACAAACCGGAGGAGGCCGCCGCCGCTTCCCAACCCGCGCGCGAAGCGTCCGCGCCGATTCACGTGCAGACGGCCACCGTCGCGCAGCGCGCGATGCCCGAGTACCTGACGCTCACGGGTACGCTGCGGGCCCACGCCGAGTCGGACATCGCCGCGGATGCCAACGGAAAAATCGTCGCCACGTACGTCGAGCGCGGGCAGCCGGTCAAACGCGGACAGGTGATCGCCACCGTCGATTCGCGGAGCGCGGCGCTCGCCGCCACGGCAGCCGAGGCGCAGGCGCGGGTCGCGCAGAGTCAGCTCGAAGAGGCCCGCCGCGACTGCGAACGGGTGAAGCACCTGCTCGACACGGGCGCCATATCGCAGGCCGACTACGACCGGCAAACCGCCGCGTGCACGTCGCAGCAGTGGTCGGCCGCCGCGGCCGAGGCGCAGCAGGCGTCGGCGACCAAGCTGGTAGGCGACGCCAACATCCGCGCGCCTTTCGATGGGCTCATCGGCGAGCGCTACATCAACGTGGGCCAGTACGTCCAGCCGAGCACGCGCATCGCGTCCGTCTACGCGCCGGATCCGCTGCGCCTCGAGCTGACGGTCCCCGAAGCGAATGTCGGCGCGGTCAAGCAGGACATGCCCGTCGACTTCACCGTGACGGCGTACGGCGACCAGCCCTTCACCGGGCACGTGCAGTACATCAGCCCGAACATCCGCGAGTCGACGCGCGATCTCGTGGTCGAGGCCCTGGTGCGCAACGCCGACGGGAAGCTGAAGCCGGGGATGTTCGCGCTCGCGAAGATCCCGCTCGGCGACCGCGTGATCCCCGTCGTGCCGCTCACCGCCGTCATCCGCGACGACACGACCGCGCGCGTCTTCGTCGTCGTCGACAAGCAGGTGCAGGAGCGCCTGGTGCAGCCAGGGTCGACGGTCGGAGACGTCATGGCGGCTACGAGCGGCATCAAGGCCGGCGAAACGGTGGTCGTTCAGCCCGGGCCGGACGTGCGCGACGGCGCGCGTGTGGAGTAGGCGGCCGCCATGCAATGGCTCGCGGCCCTTTGCGTGAGGCGCCCGATCTTCGCGTCGGTGCTGATCCTCGTCATGGCGGTCATCGGTATCGCCGGTTACTTGCAGCTCGGCGTCGACCGCTTCCCGAACATCGACTTCCCCGTCGTCGTCATCATCACGAACGAGCCCGGCGCCTCGCCCGAGGACATCGAGACCGAGATCACCGACAAGATCGAAGAGGCCGTCAATACGATCAGCGGCATCGACGAGCTGCGCTCAGTCACGACCGAAGGCGTCTCTCAGGTCATCGTCACGTTCATCATCGACAAGAACGTGGACGTCGCCGCCCAGGAGGTGCGCGACCGACTCAACACGGTCATCCGCGATCTGCCGAAGGACATCGACCAGCCGGTCGTCCAGAAGCTCGACCCCGACGCCCAGCCCATCCTCTATTTCGCGCTCCAGTCGAAGGGGCACACGCTGCGCGAGACGACGGAGCTCGCGGACAAGCGCCTGCGACGGTCCCTCGAGTCGATCGACGGCGTGGGCCAAGTGCAGCTCCTAGGCGGGCGCAAGCGCGAGATCCACGTGATGCTCGACCCCACCCGCCTGCGCGGCGCGGGAGTCACGGTCATCGACGTGCAGCGCGCCATCGGCGCCCAGAACCTCTCGATGCCGGGCGGCCGCGTCGACACGGGGCCCGGCGAGTTCACGGTGCGCGTGCACGGGCGGGTGACCGACCCGGCGCAAATCGGCGATCTGGTCGTGCGGCAAGACGCCGGCCACTCGATCCGCGTGCGCGACGTGGGCGACGTCGTCGACGGCGAGGAAGAGGCCGAGTCGGCGGCGCTCCTCGACGGACAGCCGACGGTGCTCCTCGCGCTCCGCAAGCAATCGGGCGCGAGCACCGTGCAGGTGGCCGACGCGGTGAAGGATCGCGTGGCCGGTCTGCGCGCGCAGCTCCCGGCGGGGTACGCCATCGACCTCGTGCGCGACGAGTCGAACGTCATCCGGACGAGCGTCGACGCCGTGAAGGAGCACCTCGTCCTCGGCGCGCTGTTCGCTGCGGTCGTCGTCTACTTCTTCCTCGGGAACGTGCGCAGCACGATCATCGCGGCGATCGCCATTCCGACGAGCATCGTGACGACGTTCGCGGCGATGTGGTGGGTCGACTACACGCTGAATACGATCACGCTCCTGGCGCTGGCGCTGGCCGTCGGCATCGTGATCGACGACGCCATCGTCGTCCTCGAGAACATCTTCCGTCACATCGAAGAGAAGCGGGAGAAGCCGATGGTCGCGGCGGTGAACGCGACCAGGGAGATCGGCCTCGCCGTCATGGCGACGACACTGTCGCTCATCGCCGTCTTCCTTCCGGTCGCGTTCATGCGCGGGATCGCCGGGCGCTTCCTGCGCAGCTTCGGCGTCACGATGGCGTTCTCGATCGCCATCTCGATGATCGTGAGCTTCACGCTGACGCCAATGATGTCGTCGCGCTGGCTGCGCCAGCACGTGGCCGGCGCCAAGAGCCTCGGCGAGCGGGTGGTCGACTGGTTCTACCGCCCGATCGAGCGCGTCTACGGAGGCGTCCTGCGCTTCGTGATGCGTCACCGGTGGATCGTCGTGTCGATGTCGCTCGTCACGCTCGGCTCGTGCGCGCCGCTGGCGCAGGTCGCGCCCAAGGGCTTCTTGCCGGTGAACGACGAGGCGCGCTTCCAGGTGCAGGTGCGCGCCCCCGAGGGGACGAGCCTCGACCAGACGCGCATCGTCGGCGAGCGGATCGCGCGTGCCATCCGCGTCGACCCGAACGTGAAGCTCACGATCACGACGGTGGCGGACGACAACGCGCAGACGCACAACCTGGCGACGGTCTACGTCGGCCTGACACCGCCGGAGACGCGCAAGGCGACGCAGAACGGGCTCATGGACTGGGTGCGGCGCGAGGTCATCGCCAAGCAGCCGAAGGACCTGCGCATCACGGTGAGCGAGGTCTCGGCCTTCGGCGGGGGCGGCTTCTCGACGCAGCGCAATCAGTACAGCGTGCGCGGGCCGGACCTGAAGAGGCTCGAGGAGATCGCGACGGATTTCGCCGACCGGCTGCGCAAGATGCCGGGCGCCGTGGACGTCGACTCGTCGCTCATCGTCGGCAAGCCGGAGATCGGCGTGTACATCGACCGAGCGCGCGCCGCCGACCTCGGTGTGCAGCCTGTGGACATCGCGAACGCGCTCCGCCTGCTCGTCGAGGGAGACCGCGTCTCCACCTACGAGGAGAACGGCGAGGAGTACGAGGTGCACGTCCGCGCGCAGCGCCAGTACCGCGCCGACGAGCAGGGGCTTCGCTTGCTTACCGTTCCCTCGCAGCGCCTCGGCTTCGTGCCGCTGTCGGACGTCGTCCAGCTTCGCCCCGGCACCGGCCCGTCGCGCATCGACCGCCTCGCGCGCGAGCGCCAGGTTACGATGATGGCCAACGCAGCGCCCGGCTTCAGCGACGGCGCGATCTCGACGGCGATGGCGAAGAT
The DNA here is from genome assembly GCA_937998045.1 of uncultured Myxococcales bacterium. Lineage (GTDB taxonomy): Bacteria > Myxococcota_A > Polyangia > Polyangiales > Polyangiaceae > Palsa-1150. The sequence continues at coordinate 16,435 of CALKVG010000221.1, read as the reverse complement.
CGCCGTCGACCTGCACATGCCTCCGGGCTACACGGCGACGCCCTACGGGCAGACGAAGGAGATGGGGCGTACATTCAAGGCGTTCGTCGCGTCGCTCGTCCTGTCGTTCGTCTTCATGTACCTGGTGCTCGCGGCGCAGTTCGAATCCTGGCTGCACCCGTTCACGATCCTGCTCTCGCTCCCGCTGACGCTCCCCTTCGCGTTCATCAGCGTCATCCTCTTCAAGCAGGCGCTCGACATCTACTCTGTGCTCGGCATCCTGGTTCTCTTCGGCGTCGTGAAGAAGAACTCGATCCTGCAGATCGACCATACCAACCAGCTGCGCGCCGCGGGCATGCCGCGCCTCGAGGCGATCTTGCAGGCCAATCGCGACCGGCTGCGGCCCATCCTGATGACCACGGCGGCCTTCGTCGCCGGCATGATCCCGCTCGTCATGTCCCGCGGCGTCGGCGCGGGCTTCAATCGAGCCACCGCGGGCGTCGTCGTGGGGGGACAGGTCCTGTCGCTGTCGCTCACGCTGCTGGCCACGCCGGTCGCGTACTCGCTCTTCGACGACGCGACGCGCGGGCTGCGGCGGCTCTTCGGAGCGCGACGGACGGCCCAGGACGATGCGGAGGCCAACGAAACCACGTCCGGCGACGCCGCCGCCGCGGCCGATTCGCCGGAGGCGGCCGTGCATTCCGCCGCCGGGGAGTGATAGAGCCAGGAGGAGTGGCCGGAGGCTCCGTTCTTTTACCCGTCCGTGCGTTCGCGGTCTCGGCCACGCTGCAGCCGAAGGCGATCGCCGAGCTCTTCGCGCCCGGAGCGGAGCGCGTCCGCATCACGAAGACGCGCGCGGTGGCGCGGTACGGCGACTCCGGGTGGGTCGTGGGGCACGACTTCGGCGCGCTGGTGTTCATCGGCGTGGACGAGGCGGAGAGCGCGCGCGTGATGAAGGCGCTCGTCGCGCAGCTCGAGAGCGAGCCGCGCGCGCCGCTCGAAGAGACCTACGCAGTCGAAGTGTCGCCGGGCGCGGCGGCCGCGGTCCGGTTCGACCGCATCGTCGTCAGCGAGCTCGACGTGCGGGTCGTCGAGATCCTCGCGCTGGTCATCGCGCAGTCCGTGGGGATGGAATACTACGAGGGAGACGTCGACGCCCTCATCTCTCGCCTCGAGCAATGGTCGTTGGCGCTCGGGGCCAGCGGCAGGCTGCGCGGCAGCACGCGCGACATGCTGCGGTTCATCGGGCGCGGAATGTCGATGCGAACGCAGGTCGTGCAGACGCTGAGCCTCCTCGACTCGCCCGGCACCACCTGGGAGAACGAGGCCCTCGATCGCCTGTACCGGGGCCTTCGCCTGTCCTTCGAGATCGAGGAGCGCTACCGCGCGCTCGACCACGAGCTCCGCATCGTGCAGGACAACCTGGCGCTCTTCATCGACATGGTGCGCGGCAGGCGCAGCATCCTCCTCGAGGTGGCGGTGACGGTCTTCGTCGCCACTGAGGTCATCATCCTCATCGGTCAGCTCTTGCTCGGCTGGAAGTGACGCGATCCGCGTCAGAACATCAGCCCGTCGGACACGTAAAGCCCCACCGGGAAGCCCGGGTTCTCCGCAACGGCGTCCGGCGAGTACGCGACCTCGACGCGGAAGATGGCCGCCTCTCCCCACTGGAGAAAAAGTCCCCCGCCGATCCCGTACTTCAGCCCGATCGAGTTTCCGTCCACGGGGGATATGACGGCGTAGTCGCTCCACACGCGCCCCATGTCGACGAACGTCGACGTGCCGACCCGCAGCCTCTGTCCGAACAGCACGAAGCGCGGGAACGGGGTCGCGCGGATCTCGTTATTGGCGATCATCTTCACGCGCCCCGCGTACCGGCCCTGGGGCACGCCACGAACGCCCGTCTCGCCGCCGAGGAGCCCCTGGGGCTCGAAGACGCCGCCTTGCTGGAGGTCGTAGAACGGCACGTGGCCGAACTGGAAGCTACCGACGATGCGGTTGGCGAAGATGAAGGGGCCGCCCAGCGATGCGTAATGAGCGAGGACGGCGGAGGCCTCGCCGTAACCCACGCTCTCGGCGGAGCCTCCCACCGCGGACAGGCCGAGCTGATAGAAGATCCCTTGCCGCGTGACGAACTCGCTGTCGCGCGTGTCGATCATGATGCCCGCCGCGACGCTCGCCAGGAAGGCGGGCTGCGCGCCGGGCAGCGGGCGGTCGACCGGCGACGCGCCGGCCATGTCTTCGCTCAGCTTCGTGCCGGGATAGATGTCCGGCGCCTCGTAGCGAAAGTTGGTGCCCACCGCAACGTCCATCGGCGGCGCGACATGCCATCGAACGATGGCGCGCACGCGGCCCTCCTGCTGGACGTACTGGTAGCGCCGCCCGAGGATCGATTCGCCGATGGCGGGCCCCGCCTGCGACGCGTTGCCGATGCCGTAATAGCCGGCGTTGATCGTCCGCTGGAAGCTTCCGCGCGCGTCGAGGCGCATGATGCCGCCGAGCAAGTCGGGAGCGTCGAGCCGCAGCACGTGGCTTTGCTGCACCATGCGGAACCCGTTCTGGTCGTCCTTCACGCTGCCCGAGAGCAAAAGGTCGATGTTCCAGAGATAGGGTCGCGCCTCGTCGTAGAAGCGCGTGTACGTGAGGGCGGCGCCGAACTGGAGGCCGATGTCGCTGTTGCCTCCGATCACGGGGAAGCCGGCGAGCTCGTAGCGTCGAGGTTCGAGGTCGGCTTCGTGCGTGGTCCGGATGTCCGGCGGCAGCGCCACGACGCCCGCCGCAGGTGTGGTCGCGTGGTCGGCGGGGCTGTCGGCGTTCGCCGGGGCTGCGAAGGACGTGACCAGTGCGAACGCAGTGACGCACTGACCGAGCGCATGCCCGCCGCACAGCGGCAGGGAAAAAGCACGCCTCCGGGGACTCTTTTGGGACCACGACCGTCTCACGGTGAAGCAAACCCTTGCGCTTTCGCAGAGGCTCGGTTTCCCTGAAGCCCCACGACCTGAATCAAACCCACTTGATACGTCACTTGCCCCGGCAGGTGCACGTTTGGGTCCGGCGACGAACATCTCTTGAGGATCCGCCCTCGATAGCACTATGACGTCGAGCGAGATGAACGAGCTGCACAGCGCGTCGCGCTTTGGGGATCCCCCCCGAGCCGCGCGGCCCCAGGACCGGGACGCCCCCGCGAGCTCGGCGGCGCCGGTCGTGCAGGTCGAGCAACTCGAGCAAGAAATCGCGCGCCCGCCGAGCGGCTCTCCGCGTCACCTCGTGCGTGCGCCGTACCCGCAGCTCGTCGGGCGTGCCGTCCAGCGCGTCGCCAACGTGCCGGTCGCCCTGTGGGACCGAGCGCTGCGCAACGTCCGCCGCACGCAGGAGGCCACGCTCCTCGCGCTACTCGAGCACGCGCGGTCGACCGAGTTCGGTCGCGCGCACGATTTCGGCCGCATCCGCGGCTACGACGACTATGCGCGGCGCGTCCCCATCGGGGACTACGACTCGTTCTCGCCTTACATCGATCGGATGCGTGCCGGCGAGCGAAACCTGCTCGTTCCGGAGTTCGTGCGCTACTTCGGGAACTCGTCCGGTAGCTCAAACCACGGTCGGCCCAAGTTCCTGCCGATCACCGACCGGCAGATCCGCTTCCAGCAGCTCGCCGGCACCGACACGGTGATGCGCTACCTGCACTGGTCGGGGGACGACGGCCTCTTCGCCGGCTACACGTTGGGCCTCTTCCCGCCCACCACGATGCGCGCCGAGGGGCCGGTGCTCATCACCTCGAACCCCGCGCTCATGATGACCAAGATGCCGGCCATCACGCGGCCGGTGTACTTGCCGCACGGCGACGTGCGCACGATGGCGAACTACGACGAGAAGCTCGGCGTCATCGCGCAGCGCTACCTCGACTACGACGTACGCGCCCTGACCGGCACGACCTGCTGGTTCACGCTCCTCTTCGAGAAGGTCTTGGCGGCGGCCCGCAGGCGCGGCCTGCGCGCGCGCTCGGTCTCCGAGGTCTGGCCGAACCTCCGCGTCCTCTTCGGCGGCGGCGTATCGGCGGCGCCGTATCTGCCCATCATCCGCGAGCTCGTGGGGGCCGACGTGACACTCGTCGACACGTACAACGCGACCGAGGGTGGCGTGTACGGGGCGTCGGACTTCTCCGGTGCGCGCGGGATGCTCATGGTCCCCCACCGGGGCACCTTCTTCGAGTTCGTGCCCCTCGAAGAGCGCCAGCCTCCGTCCTCGGGACGCTCGGGGCGAGGGCCGACGCGCGTACCCCTGTGGGCCGTCGAGCGTGACCGCCCGTACGCAATCGTCGTGACCACGGCTTCGGGCCTCTACTCGTACGAGCTCGGGGATATCGTGAGGTTCCCATCGGTTTCGCCGCCTCGGATCGAGTTCATGGGTCGGCTCACGGGTTGCTTGTCGGTGACCCAGGAGCTGACGACGCACGTGGAAATCGAACGCGCAGTCGAGTACGCGGTGTCGGCGTGCCCGTGTAGGACGGTGGATTTCGGCGCGGCCGCCGACGTGGGAGCCCAAGGATCGGCGAAGGCACGGTACGTGCTCTTCGTCGAATTCCAGCAAGGCGCGGAGCCTGCGGAGCTGGGCGCGTTCGCCACCGCGTTCGACGAGGGAATGTGCAAGGAGAACCGGGTATATCGTGAGCACCGGTCGGGAGAGGTCGCGCTGATTCCGGCGCGCGTCGTGCCGCTGGCGAGCGGCGGCGCGCGAGCGTTTCTCGAAGAGGTCACCCGCGGCAACGTGCAGGGGAAGTTCCCGCGGATTATCGACGACACGAAGAAGATGTTGCTGTGGAAACACGCGAAAGGTTCGCCATGAATCGCATTGGGGTCGCCATCGTTGGAGTGAACGGCGCCGTAGCGTCGACGGTCATCGCTGGGGTGGAGCTGATGAAGCGAGGGCTCGCGCCGCGCATTGGAATGGTCACCGAGCGCGTAGACGCGCGCATCGCGGAGTCGATCACCGAGCTGCTCGACTTTGCGCCCCTCGAGAACCTCGTGTTCGCCGGCTGGGACCTCCAGTTCGCGAACGTGTACGAGGGCGCGCTCCACCACAAGGTGCTTCCGGCGCACATCCTCGAGCAGGTGAGGCCGGAGCTCGAACGCATCGCGCCATGGCCCGCGGTCTTCCGCCAGGACTACGTCACGAAGCTGAGCGGCGAGAACGTCGTCCGCGCCAAGGGGCACCGCGAGGAGATCGCGATCCTCTCGCGCAACCTCGAGACGTTCCGCAAGACCTACGGCCTCGACCGCGTCGTCGTCGTGAACCTCGCGTCGACGGAGAACTTCCTCGAGGTACAGCCGGTCCACCAGAACCTGCGCGCTTTCGAGGCGGGACTCGACGCGAACGATCCCGCGATCACGCCGGCTATGCGGTACTTCTACGTCGCCAACGCGCAGCACGCACCCTACTGCAACTTCACGCCGAGCCTCACGAACGTGCCGGCGCTCGACGAGCACGCGAACCAGACGGGCAATCCCTTTGCCGGTATGGACGGCAAGACGGGGCAGACCCTCCTCAAGACGGCGCTCGCGTCGATGTTCCGCGCGCGGCGCCTGCTCATCGACGGCTGGTACTCGACGAACTTCCTCGGCAACGGCGACGGCCTGGTGCTCGACGCGCCCGGGTCGAACAAGACCAAGGTGCTGAGCAAGGCCGCGGTGCTCGACTCGATCGTCGGCTACCACGTGGAAAACCACCAAGTGCACATCCACTACTACAAGCCGCGCGGGGACTCGAAGGAGGCGTGGGACAACATCGACATCGTCGGCTTTGCCGGCGTGCCGATGCAGATCAAGGTGAACTTCCTCTGCCAGGACTCGGCGCTCGCGGCGCCACTGGTCATCGACCTCGTGCGCCTGCTGGACGTGTCGAAGAGGGTCGGCGAGCGCGGGATCCAGCGGCAGCTGTCGATTTTCTTCAAGTCGCCGTACCACGCTCCGGGAGAGGCCCCCGTGCACGATCTCTTCAAGCAGGAGAAGCTCCTCCTCGACTGGGCGCGCACGCACTCGACGAAGGTCGTCCACACGAACGGCGTGAAAGCGCACGCGGAGCCGACTCCGTGAGCGGCCTCGCCCTCTTCGGGGCGACGCCGGTCCTATCCCGAGAAGCCCACCGCGTCTGGCCGATCGTCGGCGACGACGAGCGGCGCGCGGTGGCGCGCGTCCTCGATCGGGGCATCCTCTCGGGGGCGTTCGCGCCCGAGTCGATGGCGCTCGAGCGCGAGTTCGCGCGCTTCGTCGGCGCGAAGCACTGCCTGCTCACGCACTGCGGGACGAGCGCGCTCGTCGTCGCGCTTGCGGCGGCGGGCGTGCGCGCCGGCGACGAGGTGGTCGTCCCGGCCTACAGCTTCGTCGCGACTCCGCTGGCGGTCGTGCAGGTCGGCGCCGTGCCGGTCTTCGCGGACGTGGACGTCGCGACCGGGTGCCTGGACGCCGCCGCGGCCGAGGGGGCGGTCACCGAGCGGACGCGCGCCATGATGCCCGTGCACATGCACGGGGGCGCGGCCGACATGAACGCGCTGCTAGACGTGGCGCGCCGGCACGATCTGGTCGTCGTCGAAGACGCCGCGCAGGCGCACGGGGCCGCGTATCGCGGCCGGCGCGTGGGGGCGATCGGGGCGGCCGGCGGCTTCTCGATGCAGTCGAGCAAGAACCTGTCTGCGGGTGAGGGCGGTCTGTTCGTGACGAACGACGACGCTCTGGCCGACGAGGCGAGCTCGGTTCGCAACTTCGGGCAGGACGTCTCCCGGGCCGAAGTCAGCGACTACGACCTCGCGCGCCCGCTCGACGGCGGGCGTTCGCTCGATGCGAGGCGCCTCGGCTCGATGTACCGCGGCAACGAGATGATGGCCGCGTTCGCGCGCGCGCAACTCGCGCAGCTTCCGGAGCGCACCGAGCGGTGCCAGCGGAACGCGCGACGCATCGCCGCAGCGCTCGCGGAGCTGCCCGGAGTCACGCCGCCGATCGAGCCGCCGGAGCGGACGTCGGTGCACCACAAGTTCCGCGTTCACCTCGACCCAGTGCGCGCCGGGGTCGACCTCTCGCCCGAGCGGCTCCGGGACGCGACGATCGCGGCACTTCGCGCCGAAGGGCTCGAGATCGTCCTGTGGCAGTCCGTGCCTCTCCCGGCGCAAACGGTCTTCCAGCGTCGCGACCCGTCGGGGGGCTTCCCGCGGTCGCGCGACGGCGGGACGGATCTGGCGCACAACTACGATCCGGCGCTCTACCCGGGCACACGCGCGCTGCTCGCGGGCTCGCTCCTGCTCTTCTCGCAGTCGTGCCCGCTCATCGCGCAGGACGACGCCGTGGTCGACGGCTACATCGAGGCGTTCCAGCGCGTATGGCGCGAGCGCGAAGCGCTGGCTTCCTGGGCATCGTGAGCGACGCGCGCGCCCGCGCGGGGGCGACCGTGCGCGTGCTACTCGCTCTGCTCGGCCTCGGGCTCGTCGCGTACCTGGTCCGTGACGCCGGACCGGAGCGCGTGCTCGACGTGCTCTGGTCGGCCGGGACGTGGCTGCCGGTCATCCTCGCGCTCGAGGTCGCGCAGATCGCCTGCGACGTGATCGCGTTGCACTCGATCCTCGGGTCTGCGACCTGGAGCGAGATCCCGGGTCCCGCGCTGGTGCGGTCGCAGGCCATCGCGTACTCGATGATGGTCCTCCTGCCCGCCGGCCGCGCGGCGGGTGAGGTGACGCGCGCGACCATCCTGTCGCGGTCCATCGGCGTGCCGCGGGCGGCGAGTGCGAGCACGAAGCTGCAGGCGGCCTACCTCTCGGCCAACGGCGTCCTCTCGATTGCCGCGTGGGCGGTCGTCTCGGCGCGCTTCGGCCCGGCATCGCCGCTCGCCCTCCTCTTGCTCGGGAACGTCGTCTTCCAGGCGCTCATCTCGATCGGCCTCATCGCGATCCTCCGTGACGCCCGGCTCGGGCGCTGGCTCGACCGGATGCGCCGCCGCGCGCTCGGCCTCGCCGAGGAGACGGCTCCGCTCGATCCCGGCGACCGCCGGCGCATTCCGTGGCGCGCCTCGATCGTGTGCTCGCTGGCACGCTCGGCCCAGGTCGCCCAGTACGGCGTCATCCTCCACGCGGTGGGCGGCGCGGCGAACGTCCGCAGCGCGTTCGTCGTGCACGGGATCCACCTCGTCGGCGCGACGCTGGGCGACTTCCTCCCCAACCAGCTCGGCGTCGTCGACGGCGCCTACCGCGCGTTCGCCGCCGACGTCGGCTTCGCCGGCGAACCCGCCCGCGCGCTCTCGATCGCGTTCCTCGCGCGCATCGCGCAGCTTACCTGCGCGTGCGCGTGCCTCGTGGTCGTCGCGCTGCAGCGGAGCGCTTCGTCGAGTGGCGCAGAATCGCAAGCATCTTCGGGTGCAGGCGGCCGTTCGTAGCGACGACGTTCCCCGACGCCAGGTACGACTCCCGCCCCCAGAAGTCGCTCACCGTCCCGCCGGCCTCCGTCACGATCAGCGCGCCAGCGGCGATGTCCCACGGCTTGAGGCCGAGCTCGAAATGCACGGCGAAGCGCCCGGCGGCGACGTACGCGAGGTCGAGCGCGGCCGCCCCGAGCCTGCGGATACCCGCGGCGCGCCGCATCGCTCCGGCGAGCATGGGAAGGTACGCCGCGTGGCGCGCGGGAGCGCTCGCGTGCGGGATGCCGGTCGCGATCAGCGCGCGCGAGAAGTCCGTGTCCGTCGAGACGCGGAGGCGGGCCCCGTTGAGCCATGCCCCGCGCCCCTCCTCGGCGACGAACGTCTCGTCCTTCGCGGGGTCGAGCACCACCCCGGCGACGACGCGGCCGCCGCGCTCGAGCGCGATCGATACGGCGAAATGAGGAATGCCGTGGACGAAGTTGGTCGTGCCGTCGAGCGGATCGACGATGTACCGGTCGGAGTCGGTACCGGCAGCGCCTGGCGTCGGAGCGCTCTCCTCGCCGACGAGCCCACGGCCGGGGTACGCGCCGAGCAAGGCGCCCTTGAGCGTCTGCTCGGACTCGAGGTCCGCGGTGGAGACGAAATCCGCAGGGCCCTTGAGGTTGACCTCGAGCTCGGAACGCCCGCGGAAGTAGTGCATCAGCCGTTCGCCCGCGCTGCGCGCCGCACCCATCATCGTCGCCAGCTCGGTCGAGGGGTCGAACATCGGCGGCTTATGCCCCACCCCGCGCGTTGACGCAACGCCGGTTCTGCCTAGTCTTTGGCCGGTCGATGCAGCACTCTTCCGCTCCGGGGCCCCTGACGCGTGGCTTTGTCGCCTGGACGCTCCGACACGGATGGCTGCTCTGGACCATCGCCCTCCTCGTCGCCGTTCCGGCGACGACGCGCACGGTTTCCCTTTACCGGCACCTGCGGAGTGATCTCGAGGAGCTCCTGCCGCGGGAATCGCCGAGCGTGCGGGCGCTCGACGAGATGCGCAAGCGCCTGCCCGGGCTCCAGTACCTGGGCGTCGTCGTGGACACGGGGACGGCGGAGAACCTTCCGGCGGGAGAGCGCCTGCTCGACGACCTCGCCGCGCGCATCCAGGCGTATCCGTCCGACAGGGTCCGCGAGGTCCGCACCGGGAGCGCGGCGGAACGCAAGCTCGTCGAGAACCACGCGCCGCTCTACGTGGACGAAGGGGATCTCCGCGAGGTCCTGCGGCGCATCGAGGCCCGCCGGGACTTCGAGGTCGAGAAGGAGTCGGGCGAGCTGCTCGACGACTCGGACCCGCCGCCTCCCCTGGATCTCTCGGACATCGAACAGAAGTACGACAAGAGGCTCAGCGACAAGAAGAGCGAGTCTGGACGCTTCTCGGACGCCAAGCAGCACATCACTCTCCTCTTCGTCGAAGCCGGCGAGTTCACGACGGGCGCCGACAAGGCTCGCGCGCTCCTCGAGCGCGTGCAGGCGGACGTGCGCGCGCTCGGCAAGCCGACGATGCCCGGCGAGAAGCCCAACCTGGACAACTACGCCCCCGGAATGCGCGTGGGCTACAGCTCCGACATCGCGATCTCCGTCGAGGAGCTCGATGCGCTCGAGGCTGACCTCTCGGTGTCGTCGATCGTCGTCGTCGCGCTCGTCGTTGCGGTCATCGTCCTCTACTTCCGGTGGTGGCGCAGCATCGTCGTTCTGCTTCCGCCGCTCCTCCTCGCGACAGTGTACGCCTTCGGGCTCGCGTCCCTGCCGCCGGCGAACGTGGCGGAGCTCAACTCGAACACGGCGTTCCTCGGCTCGATCATCGTGGGCAACGGGATCAACGTCGGGATCGTCCTCCTCGCGCGTTACCGCGAAGCGCGCCGTCGCGGCGCGTCGGTCGAGGAAGCGCTGGCGGTCGGCGTCTGGGGCGCGCGCCTCGGCACGCTGGCTGCTGCGTTCGCGGCGGCCGCTTCGTATGCCTCGCTGCTCTTGACCGAGTTCCGCGGCTTCCGGCAGTTCGGGTACATCGGTGGGGCGGGGATGATCGCGTCCTGGGTGACGGCGTTCGTCCTGATGCCGCCTCTTCTCCGGTGGGTGGACCACGACGACCCCGTCGTCCTTCGTGCCGAGCCGCCGCGGCTGGGGGTCATGGGGCGGATCGCGGCGCTCGTCGAGCGCTGGCCGGCGCCGATCGTCGGCGTCGCCCTGGCGCTCACCGCCGGCTCGGCGTTCGCGGTGTCGCGCTTCGACGTCACGACGCAGCTCGAGCACGACTTCTCGAAATTGCGGCGCGTCGATACGTGGGTCAGCGGCGACGGATACTGGGGGCGGAAGGTCGACAACCTCCTGGGGAGGTATCTGACGCCGACGGTCGTCCTCGCCGACTCGCCGGATGGCGCGTCGGCGGCGGAGCGCGCGATCCGGACCTCGGCGGACAAGGGGCCGCTCGCTCCGATGGTCGCGTCGGTGCGTGGCGCAGACGACGTTCTGCCGCCGCGGCAAGACGCGAAGATCCAGGTCGCCGCGGACATCCGCGAGGCCCTCACGCCGAAGATCCGCTCGCTCGTCGAACCCGATCGCCTCGAGAAGCTCGACAAGCTGCTGGGGCCAGAAGATCTCGCGGCCCTGAATGTCGACGACCTCCCCCGCTCGTTCACCGCCGGCCTGCGGGAAAAGGACGGCTCGATGGGCCGCACGGTGCTCGTCTACCCCAAGCCGTCGGACACGCTGTGGCGCGCGAAGGAGATCCACTCGTTCGTTCACGAGCTGCGCGCGACGGGCGCGCGCGTGGCGGGTTCGATTCCTCTCTCGGAGGACATCATCGCGTCGATCAGCCGCGACGCGCCGCTGGCAAGCCTCGCGTCGTTCGCCGGCGTCATCGCCATCGTGCTCGTGGTGCTGCGCGGGCGCAGGCCGTCGTTCTACGTGATCGGGTCGCTGGTCGTCGGCGTCCTCTGGCTCGCAGGCGCGACGATGCTGCTCGGCATCAAGATCAATTTCTGCAACTTCGTCGCGTACCCCATCACGTTCGGCATCGGCGTCGATTACGCGGTGAACGTGATCACACGGTACGTGCAGGACGGCGAGCGCGACGTGACCGGCGCGGTGCGTTCGACCGGCGCCGCCGTCGGGCTGTGCTCGCTAACGACGATCATCGGCTACTCGTCGCTGCTCCTCGCCAAGAACCGTGCGCTCTATCTCTTCGGTCTCACTGCCGTTCTGGGCGAGATCGCGTGCCTGACCGCTGCGGTCGTCGCCTTGCCGGCGCTCCTCGTCGCCCTGCGCAAGCGACAGACAGGCCTCGCCAGACGCACCGAATCCGTGCGAGAGAGCGCTCATGAAGGCCCTCGCGATCTGGACATTGCCCGCGACGATGCTCGTAGCCTGCGGCGGAGAGACTCCACCCCCACTGCAGCCGCCGCCTCCGCCTCCGACAACTAGCGAAGCGCCTGCGGCCTCCGCGGGCCCGTTGACGTCGGCCTCGGCAGCGCCCGTCGCCGCGGCTCCCTCCGCCTCGGCGCTGCCACCTGCCGGTCCCGCGCAGGTTGCCTTCAAGGCGGTGCCTCTCCCGGGAGCAACGGCGCCCGTTTCGGTGGACTACATCGCGTACGAGCCGGGGCACGCGCGCGTCTGGGTGCCGGTCGGCGACACGGGTAGCGTCGACGTGTTCGACGTCGCCGGGGGCACATTCTCGCGCGTCGACGGCTTCAAGACGGGCGAGCGCGAGATGGGGGGCAAGAAGCGGGTGACGGGGCCGAGCGCCGTGTCGATCGGCGACGGCGTCGCGTACGTCGGCAACCGCGCCACGAGCGAGGTGTGCGCCGTGGACGTGAGCACGCTCAAGCTGGGCAAGTGCCTCAAGGTCCCCGGCGGGACGGACGGCGTCGCATACGTCGGCGCTGCGAAGGAAGTATGGGTGACGACGCCGCACACCCAATCGATCGCGGTCCTCGACGCCTCCAAGCCGGACACGCTCAAGGCAAAGACGACGATCAAGTTCGAGGGCGGCCCTGAGGGCTACGCCGTCGACGGGACGCGAGGCCTGTTTTTCACGAACCTCGAGGACAAGAACAAGACCGTCGCCGTCGACGTGAAGACGCACAAGCCGAAGGCCACATGGAGCCTCGACTGCGGCGCGGACGGTCCGCGGGGGATTGCCGCCGACGTCGGCCGCGGCTTCCTGTACGTGGCCTGCACCGACCGCGTGCTCGTTCTCGACGCCGCGCACGAGGGCGCGAAGCTGGCGACCCTGGACACCGGTGCCGGCGTCGACAACATCGACTGGCTCGAGCCGCAGCGCCTTCTCTACGCGGCCGGCGGAAAGGCCGCGAAGCTCACGATCGCTCGCATCGACGACAAGGGGCAGCCCGCCGTCGTCGCGACGGGCGCGAGCGTCGAGGGGGCTCGCAACCCGGTGGCGGACGCGAGCGGCAACGCATACCTCACCGACACGCGCGGCGCGCAGCTGCTGGTGTTCAACTACTCCCCGTAGGCTCCGTCCCCAGCGAGGCGCGGAGGATCGCGTCGAGCTCGGCGTCGGTGAGCTCGACCGGGTTCGTGCGCATGCTGCCCCCGCGAGCACGCTCGACGATGGGAGACAGATCCGACGCCGTGACGCCGTAGCGGGCGAGCGGCCCGACGCCGAGGGCGACGCGCAGCGCGTCGACGGCGTCCGCGGCATGGTCCGGTCTCGCCGCGGCGTCGCCGGTCAGCGCGGTCGCCACCTGTACAAACCGCCCGAGCACCGGGCTGTCGGGCGCCCGGGCGCGGAGAGCGCCCAGGTTGGTACGGAGGGTGGCGGCGAGAAGGCATCCGCAGCCCGCACCGTGCGGCACGGCGCAGCGTCCCCCCAGAGGAGCGACGAGACCGTGAACCGCACCCAGGCCGGCGTTCGCGAGCGCAAGTCCACCCCAGAGGCTCGCGAGAGCCATGGCCGCATACGTCTCGGCCGTTGCTGCGCGATCGGCGAGGCGCCGGAGCGCGCGCGCGGCATGGCCGATTCCCTCCAGGGCCAGAAGGTCGGTCGTCGGCTGCGCGTTCCGTGAGACGTAGGCTTCGACGAGGTGCGTCAACGCGTCGAGGCCGGCGCTCGCCGAGACCGCGAGCGGGGCGGTGGCGGAGAGGTCCGGATCGACGATCGCGACGCGCGGAATCATCAGGTCCGAGCGGATGCTGCGCTTCACCCGCGCCTCCGCCACGCGCAGGACCGCGTTGCGCGTCACCTCGGACCCGCTGCCGGCCGTCGTCGGCACCGCGACCACCGGGAGCGGCTCCCGCTCGACCGCGCGCGGCCGCCCGCTGGACGGGGGCGCGAGGTCCTCCAGGTAGTCGATCGCCCGCCCGCCGTTCGTCGCGAGCGCCGCGACGGCCTTGGCCGCATCGATGACGCTCCCGCCGCCCACGGCGAGCACGACGCCGCACCCGGCCTCGCAAGAGAGGCGGGCGCCGTCGTCGATGGCGCGCACGTCCGGTTCGCCGGCGACGCGTAGCACCGTACTCGTCGCGCCCGCGCGCGCGAGTTCCCCCTCGATCCTCTCGAGCGTCCCCGAACGCTCGAGCGACGCTCCTCCCACGACGAGCATCACGCGCGGCGCGAAGCGCGCTGCGATCGCCGGCGCCTCGAGCGAGGTACCGGCGCCGAAGGACACGTGAGCGGGAGCGCGCAGAACGAAGCGCATGGGATCAGAGCCACGGCTCCGGCGAGATGCTCACGTGGCGAACACCGACGCGAGGCGACGCCATCATCGGCGCGACCGTCTCCTTCCACGCGACGTAGTGTGCGGTCGTCTGGTGGGCGGCAAAATCGGCCTCGCCCCGGTACACCTCGTACAGCAAGAACTGGGCTGCATCCTGCGTGGCGCGGAGCACGTCGAAGCGAACGCACCCTGGCTCCTGCCGCGTCGCGTCCGCATTCTCGAGGGTCGCTTGCACGAACGGCTCGACGCTTCCGGGGACGACGTGGATGGTCACGCAGACGACGTACATGGGCGGCTCCTCTTCTGGTTGGTTCACTATGCGTTTTGACTGCAGCCGGACAGCGTGACTGTACGGATTCGCCCTCACTGATATCCAGCGTGATTTCGGCGCTTGTTCAGGTGCCAAGCGCTCCGACCTTTGCCATCCTAGTTCCCTCGAGCGGAGGTAGCGATGAGCGGGCTCTGGTACGTGAAGCTCCCTGACGGTGACGTCGAGCCTCTATCTCTCGACGACCTGGACGAGGCCTTCCAGGCGGGCCACGTGGACGAGAACAGCATGGTGCTCGCAGCTGGAGCCACGCAATGGGCAAGGCTCGGCGATCTCGCCGGCCTCGATCAGCCCGCAGCGCAGGCGCCCCCGCCGCGAATGATGATGGCGCCGGTCATGCCGATGATGCCGGTCATGCCGAGCAGCCTGCGGCCGGTGAGCGTCGACCTGAGCGAAGTCGACGACGACGACCTGTCCTTCCGCCCGCGCAAGAAGAGCCGCGCGAAGTGGGTGGTCGGCGTTGCGCTCGTCGCCGGCGTGGTCGGCGTCGCCGGGTTCGAAGCGCAGCGAGCCGGCGTCGTGTCGATCAGCCGTCTTCTGTCGAAGGTGTCGCCCTCGGCGGCGGCCGCCGTCGTCACGGAACCCGTTGTGGCTCCTCCGCCGGCATTGCCGCCGGCTGCATCGCCGCCGGCTCCGCCTCCTCCCCCGGCCGCCGATCCGGCGCCCGCCCCCGCGCCGGCGCCCGCCGCAAGCGATTCGGTCGCAAACCGGTTCTCGCAGGACCAGCGAGAAAGGCTCGCCACCGCCGACAAGCAGCACGACGCGAAGACCAGGGCCCACGCGAAGGGCCATGCGGCGGCGGCCGTCTCGGTGCATAGCTCCGCGTCGAAGTCCAAGGTCCAGGGCTTCACGACGGGCGGTAGCAAGTACGACCCCCTGAACGCGACGATTCCGTAATCGATGCCGGCCTCGGGCCGAGTTGCTCCCCAGAAGCTCGGCCGCGGTTCTCCGGGGGCTTGCGCGCGCGTGGCAGGCCGATTCGATAGACCCTCGAGGTGAAGGGCCAGGCGCGCACGGTCGCAGGCATCGCCTTGGCTCTCGCGGGCGGCATCGCGTGCACGGCACCCCCACACCCGGCGCCCGCCCGCCCCCTGGCGCGCGGCTGGTCGGTGCGATGCTCGGTGGTCTGGGATCCGGCGCGAGGAATGTTCACGGACGGACGTGTCGTTTTCGACGCCGACCGGGTGTCTGCCTCGGGGCCGGCAGCCGTCGTTCCGGAGACCGCGCACGAGCTCGATCTTCGTCCTCGCTTTTGCATGCCGGGCCTCGTCGATGTCCACACGCATTTGGCGTCGTATGCCCACGAGCAAGGCACCGACTCGATCGAGAAGCGTCGCGAGGAAGCCGCCCACAACGCGACACTCACGTTGCGTGCCGGGATCACCTCCGTCCGCGACCTCGGCGCGGCCGAGGGCGTCGACCTGTGGCTACGCTCGCGCATCGCCGACGATACGACGCCGGGCCCGCGCATGCAGTGCGCCGGCAGTCAGATCGGCGTGCAGGGGCCGCTGGGCAGTCCCGCAGCAGCGAAGGCGGCGGTCGACGCGCACGTCGACGCCGGCTTCGACGTCATCAAGTTGTTCGCCACGGGCGGTGCGAACGCCCCCGTGTCGCTCCTACCCGGGACGGAGCTCGCCGCCGCGACAGGCGAGGCGCACGCGCGAGGCGTCCGGGTCGCTGTTCACGCAATCACCGCTGAGGGCATCGATCGGTCGATCGCGGCCGGCGTCGACTCCATCGAGCACGCGGCGGAGCTCTCACCCGAGGAGGCCGGCGAGATGGCGCAGAAAGGCATCACGCTGGTGCCGACGCTCTACATCCTGCGCTACTACGTCGAGGACGCAGAGAACCTCGGATTCTCGCCGGACGACGTGGACGAGCTGCAGCATCTCATCGACACGCTCGTCGTGCCCTTCGAACGGAGATTTCCGGCAATCCTGGCGACGGGCGTGAAGGTCGCGATGGGCTCGGACGCCTTCTTCGCGCTTCACGGCAAGAACGCGCGGGAACTGCACTGGCT